>JBFFZG010000024.1:0-27316 GCA_041568735.1 Promineifilaceae bacterium (SeqCode) | reverse complement strand
GGCCGTCCGGCGCTAATCAAGGTCAATGGCAGTACGACCACAGCCGGAATCAGCATGAGCAGCCAGCGGCGGCGGATGAGTTGGAGGTAGGAGGAGAGAGGCATGGTGGGAAGGGAGATGAAAGTTAAAAGTGGAAAGTCGAAAGTCGAAGGTAAAAGTGGGATGTTGATGGCCTTTTATTTGTTTTCAATCTGCGTTGAAAGATGCTGCGATCGTCTTCGACCGGGCAGGCTGAACTTGCCGCTGGTCAGACAACACTTTCAACTTTCGACTTTCGACTTTCATCTATTCTTTTAGAATTTTCCCCATTTCCAGCATCTCGACAATCTTATTGACGATGGCATCCAGGTTTTCGATGTCGGTTTCGACGACGAGCTCCGGGTTTTGCGGTTCTTCGTAGGGGGAGGAGATGCCGGTGAATTTCTGGATTTCACCGCGAAGGGCTTTGGCGTAGAGCCCTTTGGGATCCCGCCGCTTGGCCACTTCGAGGTCGACTTTGACAAAAATTTCGAAGAAGCGGCCGTCGGGTACCAGGCCGCGGGCGAAGGCGCGGTCGGCGGCGAATGGCGAGATAAAGCTGCACAGGACGACCTGGCCGTGGCTGAAGCCAAGCCGGGCCAGCTCCGAGACCCGGCGAATATTCTCCTGCCGGTCGGCGTCGCTGAAGCCAAGATCCCCGTTGATCCCGTGGCGCAGGTTGTCCCCGTCGAGAAAGAGGGTATGGACGCGGCGGTTAAAGAGGGCTTCCTCCAGTTTTTTGGCGATGGTCGATTTGCCCGAACCGGAGAGGCCGGTAAACCAGAGCACGGCCGCCCGGTGGCCGTTGAGTGCCTCCCGCTGGGCCAGGGTCAGCGCGCCGGCTTCCCAGACGACGTTGCTGGAACGGCGGCGCAGCGCCTTTTCCTCGATGGCTGGCGGGACGAGATCGTCGATCTGCTGGGAACGGCCGCGAATCATGCCGGCCGCCACCGTATTATTCGTATAGGGATCGATCAGAACGAAGCTGCCGGTCGCCCGGTTGATGGCATAGGGATCGTAAAACAGCGGATCGGTGGTCGTGATCTTGACCCGGGCGATGTCGTTGAGGCCGAGGGTTTCGACCGGCTCCCGGTGCATCGTGTCGACGTCGATGCGGTAGTTGATTTCGGGAATGACCGCCCGCACCAGCCGGGTGGTGTGCTGCAGCCAGTAGATGGCCTGCCGGTTCAGCGGATTTTCGTCCATCCAGCAGATCGTGGCGTCGATTTCGCTGCTTTTTTCCGGCAGATTCCCCTGCCGCACGATCATATCCCCCCGGCCGACGTCGATCTCGTCTTCGAGGGTCAGGACGATCGATTCGCCGGTAATCGCCTCCGCCTGATCCCCTTCGGCCGCCACCACCCGCGCGATTCGGCTGCGGAGCCCGGAGGGGAAGACGACGATCTCTTCACCCGGCCGGATGCGGCCGCTGGCGATCTGGCCGGCAAAGCCGCGGAAGTTCTGGTTGGGGCGAATGACCGTCTGCACCGGGAAGCGGAAATCGACCAGGTTGCGCGTGGCCCCGACGTTGACATGCTCGAGGTGATGCAGCAGCGTCGGCCCATCGTACCAGGGCATCTGCGTGCTCGGCCGGGCCACATTTTCCCCCTCCAGGGCGGAAATCGGGATGTAGGTGACATCCTGGACATTGAGCTTGCTGATAAAATCGGCGTAATCTCGCAGGATCTGGTTGTAGACCTGCCGGTCGTAGTCAACCAGATCCATCTTGTTGATGGCCACCACCAGGTGGGGGATGCGCAGGAGGCTGGCGATAAAGCCATGCCGCTTTGACTGGGTCTGCACCCCCTTGCGGGCGTCGATCAGGATGACGGCCAGTTCCGCCGTCGAGGCGCCGGTCACCATGTTGCGGGTGTATTGAATGTGGCCGGGCGTGTCGGCGATGATAAATTTGCGCCGGGGAGTGGCAAAATAGCGGTAGGCGACATCGATCGTGATTTTTTGCTCCCGTTCGGCCCGCAGTCCGTCGGTCAGGAGGGCCAGGTCGACGTATTCGTCCCCGCGGCGGGCGCTGGCTTCGGTCACGGCCGCCATCTGGTCTTCAAAGAGGGATTTCGTATCGTACAGCAGCCGGCCGATCAGGGTGCTCTTGCCGTCGTCGACGCTGCCGGCCGTGGTAAAGCGCAGGAGTTCGATTGAATCAGTCATGATGGGTTCTGTTGATCGATGGGTCCACTCGCAAAAATGGTGAAGTCAACCTGCGGCCCGCTTAAAAATAGCCGAGCCGCTTGCGATCTTCCATGGCCGTGTCGGCCCGCCGGTCGTCGGCCCGGGCGCCCCTTTCGGTAACCCGGGCGGAGGCCACTTCCTGGATGATTTCTTCGATCGAGGCGGCCGTTGACTCGACGGCGCCGGTGCAGGTCATGTCGCCAATGGTGCGAAAGCGAATGACCATCGGCTCGACCGCCTCCTGGCCGACCGGCCGCACGACATCCGAAGCGGCCAGCAGCATACCATCCCGCCGAATGATCTCCCGCGTGTGGGAGAAATAGAGGGATGGGAGCCGAATATTTTCGGCCTCGATGTAGCGCCAGACATCGAGCTCGGTCCAGTTGCTGATCGGGAAGACGCGGAAGCTCTCCTGGGGCTGCTTGCGGCCGTTGAAGAGGTTCCACAGCTCCGGCCGCTGGTTTTTGGGATCCCACTGGCCGAAAGCGGTGCGGTGGGAGAAGAAGCGCTCTTTGGCCCGGGCTTTTTCCTCGTCCCGGCGCGCCCCACCGATTGCCGCCTCGATTTTCAGCTCGGACAGGGCGTCGAGGAGGGTGACCGTCTGCAGCCCGTTGCGGCTGGCGTATGGGCCGGCTTCTTCCTGCACACGCCCCTGATCGATGGAGTCCTGGACGTAGCGCACGATGAGCCGGCCCCCGACCTGGGCCACCAGATCGTCCCGAAACCGGAGAGTTTCGGGAAAATTATGGCCGGTGTCGATATGAAGCAGGGGAAAGGGGATCGGGGCGGGATAAAAGGCCTTGCGAGCCAGGTGCACGAGAATGATCGAGTCCTTGCCCCCGGAAAAGAGCAGGGCCGGCCGCTCAAACTGGGCGGCCACCTCGCGCAGAACGTAAATCGCCTCGGATTCGAGCTGTTTGAGAAAGGTGAGTGAATAGGATTCCATAGATGGCTGTGAAACTGGTGCGGAACGGTTGGACTGGCGGATAAAACAGGAACCTCTTTTTGGGAAGACGGACCCGAGTTGAACGGATCAACCGGTCAGGATGGCCAGCCCCTGATTGATGCGGCCAACGACCCGCTGGCAGCCAAGGGCGACGATCGATTCAAAGAGCGGCGGCGAGACCTGCTGGCCGGTGACAATGAAGCGCAGGGTGCCCAGAAAAGGGCCGGCCTTACCGGTTTCCGTATGCGCTTCGCCGATGGTGGTCAGCCGGGCGGCGATCCGTTCCAGGGTAAACTCGGCCGGGGTGAGGGCTTCCAGAAAGGCGCGGGTTTCGCGCAGGGCCGCTGCGGCCGCTGCCCGGTCCATCTTTTTGTGTGTGAGCTGCTCCAATCCGGCCTGCAGCGGCTCGTCTTCAAACAGGAAAGCCAGCAGATCGAACGCATCGCTCAATTTCTTCAGGCGCATCTTGATGACCGGCGCCAGCACCAGCAGCGCTTTCTTGGAAATCGCCTTGCCGTGGCGTTCGAGATAGGGGTGCAGCCGACTGACCAGCGCCTCGTCCGACAGCTCCTGGATGTACTGGTTGTCCAGCCAGTCGAGCTTGCTGTAGGGCAGCCTGGTCGGCGCCGGGCTGATGTCCGCCAGTTCGAAGCGAACCAGCGCCTCGGCCATGGTGAATTTTTCCCGATCCCCGCCGAAGGTCCAGCCGATATTGGCCAGGAAATTGACGACCGCTTCGGGCAGATATCCGGCTTCCATGAATTCGTCTGCCCGCACCAGGATCTTTTCCCCGTCGTCGGCAAACGCCTGGTGGCGCTTGCTGAGCTTGCCCTTGCCGTTCGGATTTAGGATGACTGGCAGATGGACAAAGACCGGCATCTCCCAGCCGAAGGCCTGGAACAGCCGGACGTGAATGGGAGCGGTGTTGAGCCACTCGACCCCCCGCGTGATGTGGGAAATCTCCATGAAGTGGTCGTCGACGACGTGGGCGAGGTGGTAGGTCGGCAGCCCGTTCGACTTCAGGATGACGTAGTCGGTGAACTGCTTGTTGTCGAACACGACGTCGCCCCGGAGCAGGTCGGGCACGGCCGTTTCGCCGTCGAGCGGCATCTTGAAGCGGACGACGTACGGCCGGCCGCTCGCCTCGAGGCGGGCGACTTCGCCGTCCGGGAGATCCCGGTAGCGGCGGTCGTAGCCCGAGCGATCGCCGCGGGCCTCGAGCGCTTTTCGCATCTCCTCGAGTTCTTCCGGCGTGGCGAAACACTTGTAGGCGTGTCCCCGATCGATCAGCCAGCTGGCCCATTCCCGGTAGCGCTCGGCCCGCTGTGTCTGAATATACGGGCCGAACGGCCCCCCGATATCCGGCCCTTCATCCCAGTCGAGCCCGAACCAGCGCAGACTTTCGATCAGGTTTTCGAGCGCCCCGGGAACGGTGCGGCGGGTGTCGGTATCCTCGATGCGCAGGATAAACTGACCCCCGTGTTTGCGGGCGAACATCCAGCCAAAGAGGGCGGACCAGACCCCACCGATGTGCAGATAACCGGTTGGACTGGGGGCAAAGCGCGTGCGTACAGTCATGTCTTCGATCCAGGTCTCATGCTCCGCAAACCGGTCAATCTAGTCGAGGGAATGCAGGATCCGGCGGCGGAAACGGTTAGCCAAACTCTTGTTTGCGGTGACGCATGAGGACGGATTGTACCACACCGATGGCCAAAAAGAGGGTGACGAGTGAACTGCCGCCGTAGCTGACAAAGGGGAGCGTCAGTCCGGTAACCGGCAGCAGGCGCAGGTTCATCCCGACGGAGACGAAAATCTGGAAAAAGAGGGAGCCGGCGATCCCGATGCAGATGAAGCGGCCGGCCGGATCAGGCGTGACGGCCGCCACCCGCAGGATGCGGAAGAGAATGAAGGTCAGCAGGCCGAGAACGATGACCGAGCCGAAAAAGAAGCCCATTTCCTCGGTTACCATCGAAAATATAAAGTCGGTGTGCTGGACCCGCAGAAAACCCAGCTGGCTCTGCGTCCCCTGCATATATCCCTTGCCCCACCAGCCGCCGGAACCGACGCTGATGATCGCCTGATCGACGTTGAAGGCCTGCTCCGGGTCGGTCGAGGGATCGACGAAGGTCGTGATCCGGTTGACCTGATAGGGTTCCAGGAAGGGGACCACCGTGATGGCGCCGGCGATGCCAACGGCCGCCAGGATGAGAAAATGGCTCAGCGGCAGGCCGGCCATGACGAGGATAACGAACCACATGATGACGTACAGGATCGACATCCCGAGGTCCGGCTCGATGAAGATGAGGAAAATCGGCACCCCGAAATAGGCGATCGTGGTCAGGGTATTGCGAAAATCCCGTATCTCCCGCCGCCGGAGGGCCAGGAACTGGGCAAAGGAGACCGACAGAAAGGTACGTCCCAGCTCGGACGGCTGCAGGTTGATTGGCCCCAGCGGAATCCAGCGCTGGGCATTGTTGTTGATCACCCCGAGCAGGAGCACCAGGATCAGGGAGGCAACAAAAATCGCGTAGACGAGCCAGTGAGAGGAGGTGAAATACCGGTAGTCGATGGCGGCGATGATGACCATGATGACCACCCCGACCAGCAGAAACTGTGTCTGGCGCAGGTCGTACCCGACGAAGTTGGGCTCGCCGGTGATGGCGCTGCGAATCATCAGCACGCCAAAGGCGCTGAGCAGGACGACTGCGCCGGCCAGCCAGACATCGAAATAGCGCCAGACAGAGAGTTTCGATTGCATGGGGAACGATTATGCAACCGATAGAGCGTAGAATCAACGATCCGCGGGGGTCGCTAAAATACCTTTAAGGAGGAGAGAACTCAGCGGCGGCCGTTGGGATGGAGTGGAATCTGGGCGATCAGCCGGTTTTCGCGGCCGGTCTGATCGAGATTGACCTCCACCGATTCGGCGTCGATGGCCAGGTGGCGGGCAATGACGGCAATGATGTCATCCTTGATCGCCGCCAGGATTCCGGGTGAGATATCAGCCCGGTCATGCGTCAGCACCATCTGCAGCCGGGATTTAGCCACGCTGCCGCTCTTGGACGATTTGTTGAAAAGTTTGTCGAACCAGTTCATAGTGTCTTGCGGGGGAAAGGCCGTGGGCAGCCAGGCCGTGAAAGGGCCAGAACGGAAGCCTCTTCCGGTCTGGCGCCGATCGCGGATCCCCGTCTCCTCATTTCAGCTGCCCATCCAGTGTTTCAGCCGCGTGAAGAGGCCGTTTTTGGCCGTCAGATCGAGAAAGGGAACATCCTCCCCGTTCAGCCGGCGAGCGATGTGGTGAAAGGCGGTTCCGGCCATAGATGAATGGCCATTTTCGAGGGTCAGGGGGGTGCCCCGATTGCTCGAAACGAGAATAATTTCATCTTCGGGCACGATGCCGATGACGTCGATGGCCAGGATTTCGACGATATCGTCGATGGAAAGCATGTCCCCGCGGGCGACCATGCTCGGTTTGAGCCGGTTGACGATCAGTCTGGCCGGCCCTTTCTGTTCGGCATCGACCAGGCCGATGATCCGGTCGGCGTCGCGGACGGCGGACACCTCCGGGTTGGTGACGATCAGCACCTGGTCGGCCGGGGCCAGGGCGTTTTGGAAGCCGCGCTCAATCCCGGCCGGCGAATCGATGATAATGAAATCCATCTCTTCCCGCAGCTGGTCGCAGACGAGAACCATATCGGTGGGGCTGACGGCGTTTTTATCCCGGGTCTGGGCGGCCGGAATCAGGCTGAGCGTATCCAGCCGCTTGTCCTTGATCATCGCCTGCTTGAGGCGGCAGCGCCCTTCCACCACGTCTACCAGATCGTAGACGATCCGGTTCTCCAGCCCCATGACGACGTCGAGGTTGCGCAGCCCGATGTCGGTATCCATAGCGACTACCCGGTGACCCTGGCTGGCCAGGGCGGCCGCCAGGTTGGCCGTGACCGTCGTTTTTCCGACGCCCCCTTTGCCCGAGGTAATGGTAATGACCTTTCCCAAACTCATATTACATTTCCCTTTTCCATTCATGCCATGGTTCGGCGACGATCTGCTGGTCGCGGATGAAGGCCGTTTCCGGCTGCGGCCGGCGGCCGCGGTCCGCGGGCGGAGTCACCGCGATCTGGTCGGCGATCCGCAGCTGGGTGGGCGAGAGATCGAGCGCGGAAACCGTCGCCCCCTGGTCGCCGGCCGCTCCGGCGTGAACCAGCCCGCGCAGTTTTCCCCAGACGACGATATCCCCATCGGCCACGATTTCCGCCCCGGGGTTGACATCCCCCAGGACAATGACATGCCCTTCGTAAGCGATATGCCGGCCGGAGCGGATCGTTTCTTTGAGCAGCAGGGCGTTGGCTGGCGCGGTGGCTGCCTGGCTGGCCTGCGCCGGGACCGGCGTCGGCGAGCCGTTTCCCTGCAGATCCATCTGGGACCCCGGCAGGCGGGTCGCCAGGCCGAGGTCGCGCGCCGCTTCCCGGGTCGCCTCTCGCCGGGAAAGAATCGCCCAGAGGGCCAGCCCGTGCTTGGCCAGCAGCTCCTGGATCTCACTCAACTCGTCCCGGGACAGGATCCGGCCGCCGACCTCCAGGGCGATGCGGCTGTTGCGCAAAAACGAGCTCTTGCCGGCGATTTCCTGGCTCAGCTGGCTGAACATGCGCCTGTGCGGCAGGGAGGTATCCACCGTCACCAGCAGGCCATCCCGGATTCCCTTGATGCGGATGACGGAGGTCGTTTCTGAACTCATCTGTCCTGGCAAAATATCGTCCTGGATCCCGAAGGTGCCGTCACCCGGCCGCGCCGGCTGAATGCCGGCCGGCGGCCGGCTGGTGCAGTTTAATTTAGGGTTCGGTCTGGCTGCGGTAAGCCCCCAGCAGGGGACGGAAACACCTTCAGTTTTGTTGAGATCATACAACACAGAAGCCGGATTGACAATAGGAGTTTATCTTCAGGGGAGACCGATGGCGCTGGTGGGGTTCAGGAGAGAAAAATCCAGATCAGCGCGGCCGCGCCGCCGCCGGCCAGGCTGGCCAGAAAATTGACCCAGTCATTGGTCAGCCAGGACCAGCCGCGCCGGCGGCGGGCCGGCCGGCCGTGGTGGATTCGCCTTTCCGTTTCCTCCCCACAGATTTCGCAGGTGTAGATCGCCTGAATCGTTCCACCCAGTCCGCTGTCGACATATGAGCCGAACAGACCGGCCAGGCCGCCGATCAGGGCCCCCTGCCAGAAGGGAAGGGTGGGGAACAGCCAGCCAGCGGCCAGCCCGATGGCCAGGGCTCCGGCCGCGGCGCTGGCGCTCCCGGCCGCTGTCACCCCGCCAGAAGTACCGGGTGGGACGCGGCGGCCGCTGGTGACGAGGCGGGGTGGCTGGGATGACAGGGTGCCGAGCTCCGTGGCCCAGGTATCGGCCGTTACCGTCGCCAGGGCGCCGACAAAAATCGGCAGCCAGACCGGCGCCGGCAGCCACCAGGCGGCCGCGGCCGCTCCGGCCGCCACTCCTCCGTTGGCCATCGTCTGGCCCCAATCCCGGCGGGAGCCTTTGTCGAACTTTTCGGCCACCCCGGGCTTCCGCTCTTCCTGAAAGCGAGAGAGCAGGCTCGACGATACAAAAAACAACCCGAGAAGAAATGCCCAGCGCCACCCCCCAAACCCCAGAATGGCGGTGCCGATCAGAGTCCCTCCGGCAAAGCCGGAGTTGGAAAGCACCCCCCGCCGCGCGCCAACCCCGGCTACCAGGCCGCTGATGAGAAATGCCGCCGCCAGCCCCCATCCGCTCAATGACTTACCTCTGGCGAGAGGCGGTCCCGCCTGTGCGCAAAATAGCTAATCATCCCTTGACTTTTCTTGTGCATTTTATACAATACCTACGTATCTCTCTTCCTAAACCTGTACAAGCTACCCAGCTGACCGATCACTTCCCCATAGCACTATGTGTGATTTGTTAGCTGGGTAGTGGTTTCTCTGACAATTGTGAGCGGCCCACGGCTAATCCTGTTCCCGCCCAAAAGGCGGCTTAAAAACAGCGGTAGTCGTGGTTTTTTTTTGCCGTTTAGCCAATAATACGCCACCAGAGGCAGGCAAACCAGATCCGACCACGCCGGCCTCGCCTAGCAGCACGTGTGCCAAAATAGACCTTAAATGCTTAACCTGTAAGTAAAAAGAGGAGGTTCCCGTATGGGTACGCCGCTTGAAGTTGATGCCAAATCTACCCCCCAGGAAAACTTAAATCCCTTTGCCATTGCCCAGGCGCAGCTCGATGAAGCGGCGTCTGTTTTGGGTCTGGATCCCGATATGCACGCCTTCCTGCGCCGGCCGATGCGCGAGCTGCACTTCACCATCCCGGTGCACATGGACGACGGCCGCACCCGCACCTTCGAAGCCTATCGCGTCCAGTACAACGATGCCCGTGGCCCGGCCAAAGGGGGCGTCCGCTTCCACCCGGATGAGACGATCGATACCGTGCGCGCGCTGGCCGCCTGGATGACCTGGAAGACGGCGGTGGCCGACATTCCGCTGGGCGGTGGTAAAGGGGGGGTGATCTGCAACCCCCGGGAGATGTCGCAGGGGGAGCTGGAGCGGCTCAGCCGCGGCTACATGCGGGGCATCTCTCACATGGTCGGGCTGCACGCCGACGTGCCGGCACCGGATGTCAATACCAATCCCCAGATCATGGCCTGGATGCTCGACGAATTCGAGCGGATTCACGGCCGGCATGAACCGGGGGTCATCACCGGCAAGCCGCTGGAGCTCGGCGGTTCGGCCGGCCGCGGGCCGGCGACCGCCATGGGCGGCATCGTCGCCATCCGCGAAGCGGCCACAATCCTCGGCAAAGATACCCGCCAGATGACCTGCGCCATTCAGGGGTATGGGAATGTCGGCTCGGCCGCGCACCAGCTGGCCGGCGAAAAACTCGGCCTGCAGGTGGTGGCGGTCAGCGACGAATTCGGCGGCATCTACAACGCCGACGGTCTCTCCTACGACCAGGTGATGGCCCACGTGCGGCGGACCGGCCGCGTGGCCGGCTACGGCAGTTCCGAAGAGATTTCCAACGACGACCTGCTCGAGCTCAAGGTCGACGTGCTCATTCCGGCCGCCATCGAAAACCAGCTCACCCAGCGCAACGCCCACAATATCAGCGCTAAAATCGTGGCCGAATTCGCCAACGGGCCAACGACACCGGAAGCCAACGAGATCTGCGTCAATAAGGGGATCTTCATTATTCCGGATTTCCTGGCCAACGCCGGCGGCGTCATCGTCTCCTACTTCGAGATGGTGCAGAACGCCACCAATTTTTACTGGAACGAGCGGCAGGTGAACGAGCAGCTCGACGAAAAAATGACGAGAGCCTTCCACGCCGTTTATCGCATGGGGCAGGAAATGGGGGTCGACAACCGGGTGGCCGCCTACCTGGTGGCGATCGAGCGGGTCGCCAAAGCGGTGCGCATCCGCGGCTGGGTCTAGTTTCGGAGATCTTCCGTGTCCGTCAGAGATCAGCAGGTTCATTTTCACGGTTGGCCGAACTGCCGGCAGCTGTCCAACGGAGTCGTCGACCTGATCGTCACGGCCGATGTCGGCCCGCGCGTCATTCGCTTCGGCTTTACCGATGGCGGCAATGAATTTGCTGAGTTCGCCGATCTGCTGGGCAAGACGGGTGGGGAGGAGTGGCGCATCTACGGCGGCCACCGGCTCTGGCACGCTCCGGAAGAAATGCCGCGCACCTACTATCCCGATAACCGTCCGGTCACCTGCTCGCCGCTGCCCGACGGGCTGCGGGTGGTCCAGGAAGTGGAGTCGACCACCGGCATCCAGAAAGAGATGGATATCAGCCTGGCCGCCGCCACGGCCGAAGCCCACATCGTCCACCGGCTGCGCAACCGCGGCGCCTGGCCGGTGACCCTGGCCCCCTGGGCCCTGACGGTCATGGCCCCCGGCGGCACGGCGATTCTCCCCCTGCCGCCGCACGGCCCGCATGACGAAAACCTGCGCCCCGTCGGCACGCTGACCCTCTGGGCCTATTCCGATCTGAGCGATCCGCGCTGGACCTGGGGGCGGTCGTGCGTTCTCCTTAAGCAGGATATGCATCGGCTGGCGCCCCTGAAAATCGGCCATTCCTGGCCGGCCGGCTGGCTGGCCTACTGGCGGGAAGGGCACCTCTTCGTCAAGCGCTATACCCCGGTTCCCGACGCGGTCTATCCGGACTTCGGCTCTGTCGTCGAGCTGTTCACCGATGATCAGATTCTGGAGCTGGAAACGCTGGGACCGCTGGTCTCACTGGATCCGGGGGAGAGCGTCGAGCACCGGGAAATCTGGAGCCTGCAGGCGGAAGTGCCCCCGATCCACACGGAAGCGGATGTCCTGGCCCATGTCCTGCCGCTCGTGTCACCGGCCACCTGAGCCGGGAATTGAATAACCGCACCCCAGGCGGCGGCTCGGCAGGGCCGCCGTTTTTTTTTACACATGTTTTACAACCGGATTGAACTTCCACAACAGTTTCCCTTTAAGCTGACTTCACTGACCGAGTGTGTTGTCCGGACGGTCGCCGGAGACCGTTCAACAAGGAGAAACGATGATCACTTTACTTAAATCGGCCGCGCTGACCGGTCTGCTGGCCGTGACGGGAGTCGGAATCGCCTGGAATGGGCCGCCAGCGGGCCTGCCGGTTTCGACGGCGGCCCAGGTCGAACCGGCCGACCCGCCGGTCGATCCCCTCACGCCGGAGGAGCGGACGGCCCTGCGCGAGTTTCTACGCGGCCGGCGGCGGGCAATTCTGGCCGAAACCCTGGGGCTTTCCGTTGAAGCGCTGGACGAGGCCCTGGCGGCCGGGCAGACCCCGGCCGCGCTGGTCGAGGCGGCCGGTCTGACCCCGGCCGAACTGCGGGCGGGGCTGCGGGCGGGCTGGGCCGACGCGCTCGAGGAGGCGGAGGCGGCCGGTCTGCTCGACGCTGAGCAGGCGGACCACCTGCGCGAACACGGCGGCCGGCTGGTCCGCCGCCGGCTGGCTAACCGGCCGGCCGTGCAGCGGGCGCTGGCCGAAGCGCTCGCCCTGACCCCGGAAGAGCTGGCTGCCGCCCGGGCCGAAGGCGCCACGGTGCCAGATTTAATTGATTCCCTGGGACTCGAACGCGAGGAGGTGGCGGCCAGCCTGCAGCTCGCCTACGCCCGGGCCATCACCCGGGCCGTCGAGGGCGGACGGCTCACCCCGGCACAGGGGGCGCGGCTGCTGGCCCGCGGCTGGCGGCCAGGGCGCCTTCCTCCGATCTGGCCGTTCGCCGGCGGGCTGGATGCAGGGCACGCTCCCTCCGAATAACCCGGCCCTGATTCGATAAACGGCCGCGGATTTCCAACGCGATGTCGACCGGACATCGCGTTTTTTTATTCCCAACCATCTTCGGCGTCCGGCGGTGCCGTTCTGCGGAACCGTCCAGATTGGTCCTGGGAGATTGGTCCCTAAAATTTGGGAATCGCCCAAAATACTCTAAAATTAGGTCAGAGCATATTCGAACTCCGCTGCACTCTGCTCAACGTCTGACTTCGATCCTCCTCCCCTTCGAGAAGGAGATTTCTGGTGAATACTTCTTCTAAACCTGTCGATATCCTGATCGTAGACGACGTCCCCGATAACCTGCGCCTGCTTTCCCGTATGCTGAATCGACGGGGGTACGAGATCTGGACAGCCAAAACCGGGGTCGACGCCCTGGATTTTCTGCGCGTGGAGATCCCCGAGCTCATCCTGCTCGACGTCAATATGCCGGGAATGGATGGGTATGATGTCTGCCGCCAGATCAAGGCCGATCCGCGCCTGCACGAAATCCCGGTCATTTTTCTAAGCGCTCTCAGCGAACCAAGCGACAAGCTGCGCGGCTTCGATGTGGGTGGGGGTCGACTATGTGACCAAACCATTCCACTTTCACGAGGTGATCGCCCGTGTGGAGACCCACCTGGAGCTCTACCGCCAGAAGCAGGAAAACGAGCGGCTGCGGCAGCAGGAAAAGGCGAGCTTCAACCGGATCACCCACCTCAAGGATCGGGTGCTCAGCACCGCCACGCATGATCTCAAAAACCCGCTGACGAGCATCAAGCTCTCCGTCTCTCTGCTGCGCAAGATGCTCGGCGCCCCTGATCCGAAGGTGACCCGCTACCTGGAGAAAATCGAGTTCGACACCGACCGGATGCTTCGCCTGATTACCGACCTGCTCGACCTGGCCACCGTGGAGATTGCCGGTCCGATCGCCCCCAAGGTCGTCAATGTATCCCATTTCATCCAGCGCACGCTCCATGCGCTGGCCGACCGGATTCACGATGGGGCCGTCCAGGTAAATATCAGCGCGGCAATTCCCGACCTGCTGGCCATTTTCGACGAGGAGCAGATCGGCCACGTGCTGCAGAATCTTCTGCGCAACCTGGTGAAATACACCCCGGCGAACGGCACCGTTGAAATCGAATACGGCCTGTTCGAAGGCCAGCTCGTGATCAGTGCGACGCCGGCCCTCCGGCCGGATGAGGATCCGGTGCGCCTGGAAAACCGGGAGATGGGGAATCTCGATCTGGGGATCGCGCTGCTGCAGGTGATCGCCGAGCAGCACGGCGGTGAAATCCGCCGGCCTGCGGACGGCAGCATGGCCTTCAACCTGATACTTCCCTACGATGAGCCCCCCGAGATTCCACTGATCGAATGAGCAGCTCCTGGTTCACCCTTCTGAAGCCTTCTGACCCGGCCCGCGGCCGGGTTTTTGCTTTCAGGGGCGGGTGACGTCGTAAATTTCGAAGAGCGGATTCGCGTAGCGGCCGGGTTCGGCGAGGCGCTGGCCCCCCGGCAGCGCCTGCTCGATCAGGTCGAGCGCTTCGGCCCGTTCCGGCAGGGCGATGAATATCAGGCGGCCGTGGGGCTCCAGCGTCTCCGGCAGCCCGGCGGCCTCAACGTCGAAGAGATTGACCTGGGGCCGGAACTGGGGGGCCAGGTAGGCGATATTCGGGAAATCGGCGAAGAAGCGCGGGGCGGCATAGAGATAGACGACCGTTTCCTGGGGGAGCCCCTGCAGCCGGTGGCCGATCTGGTTGGCCGCTTCGGTGTTGGGGTCGGCAAAACGGGTTTCGGTCCGGTACTCCCCGAAATAAAAGGCTGTCTCCGGGGAAACCAGCAGCAGCGCCAGGGCGCCGATCAGGATGAGGTGGGCGCCGCGGGTCAGCCGATCCTGGTCCCCGGGCGGCAGGAGCTTTGCCCGCAGGAACTGCATCCCGGCCGCCAGCCCAATCCCGCCGAGCAGCGCGGCGGCCGGCAGGGCGATCAGCAGCCGGTGGCTGGCCGGCGGCTGCAGGAGGAGGGAGCCGGCGAAGATGACCGCCACCAGGATCCAGAGGAGGAGGGCCTGATTTTCCGGCCGCCGCCCGTGGCGCAGCGCGACGATCAGCCCGCCCAGAAACAGGACGCCGGTCGCCGCGCCCAGTAGGCCGCGCCCGGAGTTGTAGTAAAGGGAGTTGTCGGCCGTGCCCAGGAAGGCGGTGGCCGACTGCCAGACCTGGGAGACCAGCAGCGCGTTTGGACTCCGGCCGCTGCGGGCCGCCTCATCGACCAGCCAGTTCGTCGGGTAGATGCCGTACTGGTTGCTGCGCTCCCAGAAGATATCGGGAAAGGCCAGATAGTGGCGGGCCAGCGGCAGGGCGATTACCAGGGCCAGCGCCGCGGCCAGAATGAGCCCCCGCCAGTTCGTCCGCCGGCCGGATCGATCGGCCACGAGGCGCAGCCCGATCAGGGGGAGCAGGATGAGCGGCAGCAGGTGGCCGGCCGTAAAAAAATAAAGGCTCAGCCCCCAGGCCAGCCCGGCCGCCAGCCACCAGCCGCGCCGCCGCTCCCGCCAGGCGATCAGCCAGCAGCCAATGGCCAGCAGGGCCAGGAGCGGGTCCCAGATGTTGGTCAGCCCGAGGCGGCTGAAGTGCAGATGGGTGTGATTCCCGGCCAGCAGAATGGCCGCGGCCAGCCCGGCTTCGGGTGACCAGAGGCGCCGGCCGAAATAAAAAACCACCAGCACGGTCAGGGCGCCGGCCAGGGGCGAGGCCAGCCGCAGCGCGAGCGTCGTCTGGCCGAACAGCCGCAGGAGCGCGGCCAGCCCGTAAAATGGCAGGGTCGGGTTGGCATGGACGGTCGTGCCAAACGGATGGCGCTCCAGCCCGCTCAGAATCTGGCGGGCGATCACGCCGAACTGGGCCTCGGTGCCGCTGAGGACGAACGGATGGGTGGTCAGGTCGACCAGCCGCAGGGTAAGGGCGCCGGCGAAAAGGAGCAGTCCGGCCGCCAGCAGCCGGCGGTCGGCCTGCAACAGACGAGGGACCGGCAGCGGCCGGCTCCACCAGGCGGCCGCCAGGGCCAGCCCGCCGCCGGTGATCCAGAGGGCCAGGGCGAGCCCCGGGCGCTGCGGGCCGGGCGGGGCGGCCGCGCCGTACGCAGCGTACGAGAGGATAAAGGCAAAAAGAAACAGGCCGAGACGCAGCCGGTTCCGCTGGAGAAAGGGGACAACGGCCGGCATCTGCCAGGGCGCGGCCGGCGCGGCGGGCTGGGCGGATTGAGCGACAGCCTCGGCGCGATCAGCAGCAGTTGGGGCCGGCGGTGGGGGTTCCGGAACCGGTGCTTCGACCGGGGGAGCCTCGTCCGGCACGAGCCGGCCGGCGGAATCGACCGCGAAAGGGCGGGCCGGCGGCAGGTAGACGGCGATTGGCTGGCGATCCGCCCGGCGGGCCACGATCAATTGATAGGTGCCGTATTCATCGGCCTGCTCGAGAAAATACGGCCGGACCCAGCGATCGACCGGGGCCAGGTTTTCCTCCGTCGGGGCCAGGATCCACTGGCCGGTGAGGGCGTGGAGGACCGCCGAGGGAAGCCCCTGGGCATGGCCGATTTCCAGCACGTGCAATGCCCGGGGAGAGAAATAATACTGCCAGCGTTCGACGGCAAATCCGGCCGCGGCCAGCCGCTCGGCCCACCAGCCGGCCGGTTCGGTGTGGGCATGGCGAGAGATGGTGTTGAACGCGCGGCGGTAGCGGCCGGCCAGGCCGGGCATTCCCCATTTTTCCGCCATCTGCGCCCCGCCGAGACACGCGGTGAAGCGGTGATTGGGCATGGTCATGATGAAGCGGCCGCCCGGCCGGATGACCCGCCCCATCTCGTCGAGAACCGGCTGGATGTCCGGGATATGCTCGAGGACCGAGTTGCTGATCGCCCCCCCGAAGTAGCCGTCGGCAAAAGGGAGCCGGCTGCCCAGCGCCTGCACTGCGGCCGGATAAACCTCGCCCCGCACCGCCTTGACCAGCGGATTCCACCAGGGATCGACGCCGACGTCGAGCCGGCGGCCGAATCGATTAAAGGCCAGCTCGGTGAAATTCCCGTCGCCGCAGCCGAGATCGAGAACCGGTCCGGCCAGGTCGATCATTCCGTAAAACCGGGCCTCCACGGCCCGCAGCAGGGCGCGAAAAGCGGGCAGCGTTTTGAGATGGCTCCAGAGGAGATCGTCGCCGGCGCCGGTGGAATTCGAGGACATCATGCTCAAGTTTCTAGCGGTTGGGAAGGGAAGTCAAATAGTTGGCGGAGCCGGGCGTTTGCTCGCGGCTCAATCATCGGTCCCCGGATCATAATCGTTTTCAAATTCAAAGGCATCCCGCATCGCCCGCAG
The DNA here is from genome assembly GCA_041568735.1 of Promineifilaceae bacterium (SeqCode). Classification (GTDB taxonomy): domain Bacteria; phylum Chloroflexota; class Anaerolineae; order Promineifilales; family Promineifilaceae; genus WTJY01. Next base: position 10,516 of record JBFFZG010000024.1, on the reverse strand, counting down.
CTGCTGGTAGGGTTCCGGCTCCGGCGTCGTCGAGCGCTTCTCTCCGCGGAGCAGCCGGTCGAACAGGGCCAGGTACACGGCGGCGGTCCGGTCGGGGCTGAAGCTGTCGCCGATCAGCGCCGCATCCCGAAGGTAGCGGGGTTTGCGGGCGAGCACCCGGTTTACGGCCGCAGCCAGCGCCGCATGATCGCCGATCGGCACAACCTCGCCCATACCGGTCATCTCGACCGACTGGCGCACGCCGGGCAGGTTGCTGGCCACGACCGGCACCCCGCTGCGCATCGCCTCGATCTGGACCAGGCCGAAGCTCTCGGTGCTGTTCAGGCTGCAGATGACCAGGCAGTCGAGGGTCTGATAAAAAGCGGTCAGCTCGGAGCCGTGCAGCGTGCCCAGCCGCCTGTACTGGGCTTCATACCGCCGAAAGAGGGGCTCCAGGCGAGCGGCATACGCCTCTTCGCCGAGCACATTGGTCGTCGGGCCGGCGTGGAGAACGAGGGCTTCGGGGTGTTTTTCCAGGATGAGCGGCAGGGCGTGCAGGAGCACCTCGACTCCTTTTTCGGTAGCGAGCCGGGCGGAGATGCCGATCACCTTGCGCCCGGCGAGTTCGTGCCGGCCCTGGAAGACGGCCAGCTCATGGACCGGGCAGGGGGCCAGTTCAACCGGTGGCGGGATGATGTGCAGCTTGTTTTCCAGGTATTGGGCCAGGAACGGGGTGTGGGTGCCGTAATCGCGCGTGTAGGTGACGACCGCATCAGACAGGGCGCCGGCGGCCTGGTTCATCAGCCGGACGACCCGGTTGACCAGGGCGTTGATACCGCCGGTGGGAAGCTGGAGATCGCAGTGGTAAGTCAGCACGACCGGCCGGCCGAACAGGCGCCCCCGAAGGGCCAGGCCGGGCGCGTCGAACTGGGGGAGATGGAGCTGCATGATGTCCGCCCAGCGGCTCCAGCGGGTGGCATGCCAGCCAAAGGTCGGCATGATGACCCCCTTGCTGATGCGGAAGGCCACCGGCACCCGAATGACCCGCACGCCGTCGAGCTTCTCCTCGCGCGGCAGGCCGGGTTCGTAGTGGGAGGTCAGCACGGTGACCTCGTGACCCTGGCGCACGAGCGCCCGGCTGAGCCGTTCGACGTAAATCGTGAGCCCGCTGACATGCGGGCGGTAGTAGGTCAAAACCTGGAGTATTTTCATGAAATCGTTCGCTGTCGGCGCTTACAGCCGGTCATCCGGCGGTCCGGCCGCCGGCGAGGTATCGTAGTTGAACGGGCCGCGCCGGCAACCCCTGCTAACAGAGGTCATACTTCGCCTGCGTTCGACCGGCGCAGGGTTCGGCCGGCCAGCTGCAGCACGTCCTGCCAGGTGTTGCCGGTGGCGAAAAACCCCCAGCCGCCGAGCAGACTGAAGAGGACGTACTGGCCGGCGTGGTAGAGGAGGGCGAAGCTGACCGCCGCCGCCGACGAGTAGCCGAGGGCGGTGTGGATGGCGAAAAAGACGGCTGCGTGAAAGACGCCAAGCTGGCCGGGCGAGGACGGAATAGCCACCCCAAAGGCGGCCATGCAGACGACAAAGCTGACCTGCAGAGGCGGCAGCACGAGCCCGACCGCCCGCAGCCCGGCGTCGTAGGCCAGGATGACCGGGAGCCAGAGAGCCACGCTCCAGAAGAGCAAAAGGAGACTGTCCCGCCAGCTGGAGAGGGCGGCCAGTCCGTCGAGCAGGTTGCCGAGGTGTTTCTGCCAGGCCGGTCGGGTCATCCAGCGATTGATCAGCCGCTCGACCAGGGGCCGGTTAGCCGCGACCAGGACGAGCACAACGATCCCCCCACCGGCGGCCACGCCGGAAAAGAGGGCCGCCGTGCGCACCCCTTCCGGCAGCCGCTCCAGCCCGGCAATGGTGAAGGGGAACAGGACAACGAAAAAGAGCAGGTCGAGCAGCCGCTCGACCACCATGGTGCTGGCGCCCTGGAGGATGGTCAGGGGGGGCATCCGGCCGATGAGAACGGCGCGGGCGACATCGCCCAGCCGCAGGGGGAGCAGCAGAGTCAGCAGGTAGCCGATATTCTGAATGTGAAAAACGGGTGCCAGGCCGACCTGCCGGCGCAGGAGCAGGCGCCAGCGCACCGCCCGGCCGGCCAGGAACAGCAGCAGCCAGGCGGCTGACAGCAGGAGCAGGCCGTAGCGGGCGGTTTGCAGGGCCAGCCAGACCTCCGCCGGGTCGATAAGCCAGAAGACGGCCGCCAGCGCCAGCAGGCTGACAGCCGCCCCAATCCAGATTTGCCGGTGGCGCGCTTGAGTCCCTTTCACTGCCACGGGATTATAGCAGGGTCCCCCGGGATTCCGAGGTTCCCGGCCGGTGATTTAAACAGGAGCCGGCGTGATTTTTAATCCCCAGCGATTGAGCTTGCCGACATCGCGGCCGGCGAAATCGGCCACGTGGAGCTGCCAGCCGCCCCGGGTTAGTTCTCCGTGCAGGGTCCGCAAGGAAGCGGTCGTGGTGGAGTGGTAGACCTTGATCAGGTTATCGGCGCTCCCGCCGCTGCGGTTGTGCAGCAGAGCCGTGCGGCCGGAAGGGGCGACGAGGACGACCCGCAGATCCCCAATGTACGTGTGGGTGATGTCCAGGCTCACCTCGTAGCTGGCGGCGCTGCCATCCATGGCTACGTTGAGGGTGCGGGTGATGCCGGTGCGGTTGTTGTCGGGAATTTCCTGGCCGGCCTCGTCGATGAGGTCGATCATGCGCGGCGCGGCCACTTCCATGGTCAGCCCCCAGCTGTTGAGCCGGCCGATATCGAGCCGGGCGAGATCCTGAATGCGCAGGGTCCAGCTGCCGCGGGCGGGTTCCCCGGCCAGCTGAGCCATGGCGGGGGTGTTGTCCAGGTCGTAGCTGCGGCGGATGTCATCGGCCCGACCCCCCTGCCGGTTGTGCAGGGGGATGGCGTTGCCGAGCGGGGACAGGAGGGTGACGACGAGATCGCCGATGTAGGTGTGGCTGATGTCGACGTCGACCTTGATGGTCTGCACCCGGCCGGCCGTGGTGACCTCGATGGCGCTGTTGACCCCGGCGAAGTCCCGGTCGGGGATGGCCAGGTTCGGGTTCGACTGCAGGGAAATTTTCTGCGAACCGGCCATCGTTTTGCGCTTGACCGCCTCGCTGACGGCGGCGAAGGCGTTGACCTTGCCGAATCCAAACCACTGGCTGTGCCGGTTGCCGTCATAGGCGCCGAACTGATTGCCGAGCTGCGGATCGGGGTTCGGGTCTTCGATTTTGTCGGCCGTGCTTTCGATAATCGACCGCACTTCGGCGGCCGTCAGATCCGGGTTGGCGGAGAGGACCAGGCCGGCCACCCCGGCTACCAGCGGGGTCGCGCTGGAGGTGCCGCCAAAGCGGGTCGTGAAATCACTGCTGGAATAGCCGCCCGGTCCGACCCGATCGGCCGTGACGATGCCCCGGCCGGGGGTCAGGCTGGTCACCCGGGGAAAGGTCTGGGGCGGGACGTTGTTGCTGGGGGCGGTCACTGAAATCTGGCCGCCCCAGTTGCTGTACACCGATTTGGTGGCCAGGCTGGAGCAGGCGGAAACGGCCATGACATCCGGATGGGTGGCGAAGCCGTTGAGCCAGCGGGTCTGCCCGCTCGGATTGTTGTTGGGCCAGCCCTGCTCGCTGACAAAGCCGTCGATCGGCCGGTTGCTGTTGCCGGCGGCGAAGAGAATGACGCAGCCGCGGCCCCCTCGCCCTTTCGTGGCCGCCCGGTTGATGGCCGCCTTCATGCGCAGGCTCAGACTGAAGACGCGGGCGGCGGCCGACCAGCTGCAGGAGAGGACGCTGGCGTTGTTGTCGATGACCCAGTTGCAGAGCGCCTCGATCGAGTTGTCGTCGATGAAGCCGGTGGTGCGAATCGGCATCAGGGCGCAGCCGGGCGCGATCCCGATCGTCCCCCGGCCGTTCTCCTCGGCCACAGCCACTCCGGCGCAGGCGGTGCCGTGGTTGTCGTCGTTGGCTTCCGGCAGGGGTTGGAAATCGTTTCCCTTGAAGTCGATGGGGGACACGATTTTCCCATCCCCCTGAAAATCGTAGTGGGTCAGATCGACCGAATCGTCGGCCACTGCCACGATCACTTTGCGATCGCCGCGGGTGATGTCCCAGGCCCGTTCGGCGTCGACGTGAGAGCGGACGTCGAGAAAGGGGCCGCCCTCGTTGTAGAGGTGCCACTGCTGGGCGTAGAGGGGGTCCATCGGCCGGTACTGCGACTGCTGCCGCACGGCGAGATTGGCCTCGGCCACCAGGACCAGCGGCTCTTCGTGGAGGCGATTGGCGATTTTGATCGGATTTTCTCGGGCTGATTCAGTCAGACGGAACACGTAGGTCCGCTCGACCCCTTCCACCGGCTGGGTCAGGATCAGGCCAAAGCGGCCGGCGATTTCCTCGATCTGCTGATCGGTAGCCTCTAGATCGAACTGAATCGTGATCTCATCGGTTAAAAAGAACTCTGATTTGGGGTCATCGGTGAGGGTGTAGACGTGAGAGGCGTAGGCGACGTCATCTCGCTCCCGCATTTTATCCATGGCGAATTCGAGATCATCTGGATCCTCGACCATATATTCCTCGAGGTTGGGACCGACAAAAGTCTCGGTGTGCTCGCTGCCGGTTTCGACCCCGAGCACGCCCGGCCGCGCACCCCCCTTCACCTGGGCGGTGAACCGGTCGCTGGCTTTTTCGAGGTAGATTTTTTCTCCATCGCGCCAGATATAGGTTCCCAGGTCCTGTTCACTTTCTGGTTGATCTTGGTTTTCCGGTTCGTTCGGCATTCCCTTCACTCCTACTAAAATGGGTCGGCTGAATTCATTTTTACACCGACATGCTAGCAGAGAAACCGGGGAATGGTCAATTGCCGCCCCCTATTTTTCAGGTGGGTGGTTCTGGAGAATCGAGGCCGGGGTTAAAAAGTGGAAGCGGCGCCTGAGCCGCCGCGGCCGTTCCGGACAAACCAGTACCACGCGGAGGGGAAGCTGTGGCCATCGGGCATATGGGTCATGCCGGCTTCCCGCCGGTCAAGGGTGAAGCCCCGGAACATGACCGGCAGAAAAGACGATTCGTCGAGCCCCCATTCTTCCTCACGCAGCCGGCCGTAGAGCAGGAAAATTCCGCCCGGCCGGACCAGCCGCTGCAGGGTGGCCCGGTAGGTCTCCCACTGGGTCTCGCTCAGACTGTGGCCGCAGCCGACGTCGAGGGCCAGATCGTATGGGCCGTCCAGGAAGGGGAGATCGGTCACATCGGCCACGTGGAACGTGACGGTCAGCCCGGATCCGGCCGCCCGCCGGCGCGCCTCCTCGATGGGAATTTCCACGAAATCGATGCCGTCAACCTGCCAGCCGGCCCGGGCCAGGTAGAAGGCGGCCCGGCCGAAGCCGCACCCCAGGTCGAGGGCGCGTCCGGCCGGCAGGGTCGCCGCGATCTCGAGGACTTCTGGCGGGGGATCGGGCAGATCCCACGGCGTGGAGCCGGCTTCATAGCGGGCCCGGAGCTGGTCGTACGGCGTTTCGGCCGCCGGATTTTCTTCCGTCATGGGCGTTTTCATGCTCCTTTTTCGGCGGGATCGGATCCGACCGCGGTGCGATTATACCGCTGATCCGGAGAGGCCGGCAGAACGGGGAAAAACAGGGGCATTTGATTGTAAAAATGGAACGGATGTGCTAAAATAGAGGGGTTCGAATCACCCGAAAATGCCCAGGAAGGTGCCATGCTCGACGCCATACGCCGCCTGCCGAACGGGGCTCGATTTTACCGGGCCGACCTGCACAACCACACCCCGGCTGACCCGGGATTTCATTGTCTCGATTTCAACCTGACCACTGAAGAAGAGAAGCGTACCCTGGCGCGAGCCTACGTGCGCTTCGCCCGAGAGGAAAAGAAGCTCGACATCCTGGGAGTAACCGATCACAATGACATTTCCTGGGTCGGCTACATTCAGGAGGCGGCCCGCGAGCTGGACGGCGAACTGATCATTCTGCCCGGCGTGGAGCTCGGGGCCAATGAGGGGAAGCGCCAGGTCCATTTTCTGGCCCTCTTTGATCCGGAGACGGCGCCGGCCCAGATCGATCATTTTATCTCCTCGTTGGGTCTGCTGCCCCACGGCCGGTTTGACCCGCTCTCCCGCACGCCCCGGCTGACCCAGATGTCCTGCCGGGAGCTCACGGCCCGCATCGCCACGGCCGAAGATGGGCTGCCCGGCCTGCCGATCGCCGCCCATGCCACGCGGAAAAACGGGATGCTGCACGAACTGGAAGGGGAGGGACGGGTTCTCGCCTACGAAGACCGGCACCTGCTGGCGATCGAGATTCCCGGCCGGCGGGGCGAGCTCTCCCCCTTCGTCCAGCGGCTGGTCAACGGCGAGGAGAATCACTACGGCCACAAGGCGATCGCCTGCCTGAACAGCTCCGACGGCCGCGGCCTGGGTCAGACGGCCGAGGCTAACCGGCTGTCGATCGGGGAGCGGGTGACGCGCATCAAGCTCAGCCAGGTCAGTGTGGCCGCCCTGCGCCAGGCCTTCATCGACTACGACTCCCGGATTCGGCTGGAAGGGGAGCAGGTGGAAGAAAAATACCCTTACCTGGTCGGGCTGTCCATTGAAAACGGCTTTCTTTCCGGACCGCCGGCGGCCGGTCAGCCGCCCGCCCCGTTTCTGCTCCATCTCAATCCCAACCTCAACGCGGTCATCGGCGGCCGGGGTACCGGCAAATCGACCCTCCTGGAGGCGATTCGCTTTGTCTTCGACCTGCCTCCCCGCACCGACGCCACCGCCGCCCAGGCTCGCGGGGTCGTCGAGGTGACCTTGCCGCGCGGCGCGCTCGTTCGGGCCTTTTATGAAATGGCCGACGGCAGCATCTACGAGATACGCCGCGCCAGCGGCGGTTCCCCGGAAGTCATCGACCTGGCCAGCGGCCGGCCGGCCGGCATCCCGCCGGCCGCCCTGCTGCCGCGAGGGGTCCCGCTGGAAGTTTACGGGCAAAAAGAGGTCTACGAGATCGCCAATGACGTGGCTTTCCAGCTGCGCCTGATCGACACCTACATTGCCGAGCCCCTGCGCGAGGTGCAGCGGCGGGAGAGCGACCTGCTCCGCTGGCTGGAAGCGAGCAGTCAGGCGATTCTCCACCTGCAGGATGAGCTGGCCGAATCGGAGCAGGAGATGCAGGCCCTGGCGGCCGTGCGGCTGGAGCTCAGCCGGTTGGAAAAAACGGCCGGCCTCGAGCAGCTGGCCCGCAAATTGGCAGCCGAAGAAGAGAAGGCTCTGCTCCAGAGACTGGAAAATGAGGCCGAAAGCCGGCTGGCGCTCGTGGCCGGCTGGGAAAACCATCCCCGACCCCGGCCGCTCCCGCCCGCCGCAGCCGCCCTGCCCGGCCAGGTCGACCTGCTGGCGCAGATGGACCGGCTGATCGCCGAAAGTTTGAACCGGCTGCAGGCCGATCTGGCCCGCGTCTGGGCCGGCGGGGAGGCCGAGCGCGCCGCGTGGTGGAAGGCGTATGAAGCGATCGAAGCCGGCTATCGGGAGATCGTCAACCAGGGGGATGATTTTTCCACGGCCGAACGATATTTCGAATTAAAAACGCGGGAAACGGCTCTGCTGGAGACGGCCGCCCAGCGGCGGCAGAAGCAGGAAGCGCTGCACGAGCGCCTGGAGCAGCGGCAGGAAAAGCTGGCCGAGCTGCGCGATCTGCGCCAGAATCTCGAGTTCGGGCTCCGGCAGGAGAAGGCGGAGCAGCTGAATGAAGCGCTGCGCGGAGCGGTCAGGGTCCGCCTGACCCCCGAGGGGAACCGGGCCGCCTACGCCGACTATCTCACCGACTGCTTCAAGCAGTCCCGCAGCGGCATCAGCCGCAAGGTCATTGATACGATCGTCGAAAAAGGGGAGGATCCCATGCACCTGGTGGCCGCCATCCGGGCCGAGCAGCAGGTCGGGGCGGAAGAGGATGAAGCCACTCCACTGGCCGCTTTCTACGGGGTCAGCGCCTCCTACCGCAAGCGGCTGGCCGCCCTCGATGAGGCGATCCTGTTCGAGCTGGAGACCACCCGCATTCCGGATCTGCCGGATATCCGGCTGAAGGTCGGCGAGGAATACCGCTCCCTGACCCCGCCTCCGGGAGAACCGGGCCTCTCGACGGGGCAAAAGTGCACGGCCATCCTCTCGATCATCCTGGTTGAGCGCAACACGCCGCTGATTATCGACCAGCCGGAGGACGATCTCGACAACGCCTTTATTTTCAGCGAAATCGTGCAGACGCTGCGGCGGGAAAAGGAGCGGCGCCAGTTTATCATTGCCACCCACAACGCCAATATCCCCGTTTCCGGGGATGCTGAGCTGATCCTCCTGATGAGCGCCGACGAGCACCACGGCTGGATCGCCCACAACGGATCGATCGACGATCCGCAGATCCGCGAGCCGGTTGAAAATATCCTCGAAGGGGGGCGGGAGGCCTTCCGCCTGCGCCAGGCGAAATACGGCGTGTGATGGCTACGCCTTCGGCCGGTTGACAGCGGCCGTTCCAGGCGTGACAATTGACCGCTGTCATGCGCATCGGTCTGATCATCTACGGTTCTCTCGAAACCCTCTCCGGCGGCTTCCTCTACGATCGCAAGCTGGTCGAGGCGCTGGCAGCGGCCGGCCACGAGGTCGAGGTGCTGACACTGCCCTGGCGGAACTATGCGGTGCATCTGACCGACAATCTATCGGCGGATCTGAGGAAGCGGCTTGAAGGCGCCCGCTATGACCTGCTGCTTCAGGATGAACTCAACCATCCCTCTCTTTTCTGGTTGAACCGGCAGCTGAAAAAACGGGTAGCCTATCCCATCGCCTCCATCGTCCATCATCTGCGTTCAGTAGAAAGGGAGGCGGGGCTGCTGCGCGGTCTGTACCGGACGATCGAGCGGCAGTATCTGAGGACGATCGACGGCTTCATTTTTAACAGCGAGACCACCCGCCGGACGGTTGAAGCGCTGATCGGACCGGTGGCCCAGGGGGTCGTGGCCCGGCCGGCTGGTGACCGCTTCCGGGATATCCAGGGGCAGCTGGCCGAGCGCGAGCCGCCGGCCGGCCGTCTGAGGCTCCTCTTCGTCGGCAATGTCATCCCGCGCAAAGGGCTTCATATTCTGCTGCAGGCGCTTGAGCGGCTCGACTTCGCCGACTGGACGCTCGACGTTGTCGGCAGTCTGCAGATGGCCCCGGCCTACGCGCGGGCCCTGGTCCTGCACGTCGAACGGGTTGGTTTGCTCAACCGGGTGACGTTCTGGGGGGCGCTGGACCGGGAATCCCTGGCAGTGCGCTACGCCACCAGTGATCTGCTCGTGGTCCCTTCGAGCTACGAAGGATTTGGCATCGTCTACCTGGAGGCGATGAGCTTTGGCCTGCCGCCGATCGCCGCCCGGGCCGGCGCGGCCGGAGAGCTCATTCGCGATGGAGAAAACGGGCTGCTGCTGCCGCCCGGCGACCCGGTCGCCCTGGCCCGGTGCCTGACGATGCTCCACCGTGACCGGGATCTCCTGGCCGAAATGGGGGTGCAGGCCCGGGCTCGCTTCGCACAATATCCGACCTGGGAAGAGAGCATGGGGGTGGCGGTGGAATTTTTAGAAGGGTTGGAGGGGTTGAAGAAGGGAATGGGGAACGGAGAATGGGGAACAGCGGGGGGGAGTTGAATGGAATACTCGTTTGCGCGATATCTTGAGGCAAAGAAAACGGTCGACGATCGGGCATTGAATGTGGGAGTCTGGCGCGCTTTCTGGGAGATCTGCCCGCCGAGCTCCCGGTTTCAGCCGCTGGAAGTTCTGGAACTGGGCGCCGGGACCGGGACGATGATCCAGCGAATCCTGGACGGGGGGATGATCAGCTATGCCCGCTACCATGCGCTCGACAGCGACCGGGAAAATTGCGACATCCTCCGTGGGAAAATCGACCGCTGGCGGCAGGGCGCGCCCTATTTTGAGGTGACCTGCGAGCAGGCCGAGTTGGACGATTATCTCGCCCGGCCGGCCGGCGCCTCACGGTGGGATGTGGTGATGGCCCATGCCTTTCTCGACCTGTTCGATCTGCCTCGCGCCCTGCCGCCGCTTCTCGATCTGCTCGATGAAAACGGGATTTTTTATTTCGCCATTAATTTTGACGGAGAGACGATCTTTGAACCGGTGATCGACCCGTCGTTCGACGCGCTCGTCATCGAGCACTACCACCGCACGATGGATGAGCGGATCGTCGACGGCCGGCCGGCCGGGAGCAGCCGCACCGGCCGCCGCCTGATTCCCCTGCTGAACCGGCTGGGAATGGACGTCCTGGCGGCCGGCGGCTCCGACTGGATCGTATTCCCCACCGCCGGCCGCTACCCGGCCGATGAAGCCTACTTTCTGCACCATATCCTCTATTTTTTCGAATCCTCTCTACGCGGCCGCCCCGGACTGGACCCCGCCCGCCTCGCCGCCTGGCTCGCCACCCGCCGGCGCCAGATTGACGATGGGGAGCTGGTCTTCATCACCCATC
>JBFFZG010000023.1:0-27872 GCA_041568735.1 Promineifilaceae bacterium (SeqCode) | reverse complement strand
GTTCTGGGGTTCATACCGCGGCTGGATTCTGTCGGGCCATACCCACGGCGGCCAGCTGCGCCCCCCTTTTCTCCCGCCCCCGTTCGTGCCGGTGAATAACAAGCGCTATACCGCCGGCGAGTTCGACCTGTTCGACGGCCGCCGCCTGTATATCAACCGGGGGTTAGGGCACAAGGTTCAGCTCCGCTTCAACGCCCGCCCGGAAGTCACTATTTTTTCGCTCCAGCGCTCCTGATTGGCAGGCACGCTTCCATTCCAGGTTCCTCATTCTGGCCAGCCAAATTTGCTCCAGACCCCAGCCTTTTGACACCCCAGGCCTTCCACAACAATATCAGAGGGAATTATTTCTCAATTGACCTGTATTCAGGACTATTGACCTGGTTCACCAACTCGGCTATCCTTTATACTGCCTAAAGGGTCTGAAACGGGATCCACGAGTCGCCGACAGAGCTTTAGCGTCTCGGAGGTGTTCTATACCCCGACTGACCGGAAATATTAGTTTGAGTAGTACGTTTAAGGAGTAGACTGTTTCATGAATATTTACGCAGGTAATTTGTCTTACGAATTGACGGAGGAGGAGCTGCGCGACGCGTTCGAAGAATACGGCGCCGTTTCCTCTGTCACCATCCTGCAAGATCGGGAAACCGGTCGTTCTCGGGGGTTTGGTTTTGTCGAAATGCCTTCTGATGAGGAAGCTCGCGCAGCCATAGCCGCTCTGGACGGGAAGGAAGTTGGTGGTCGGGCGCTTCGCGTCAACGAAGCCCGCCCGCGCGAGCAGCGTCCGAGTGGTGGTGGCTTCCGCGGTGGAAGCGGTGGAGATCGCGGCCCGCGTCGTGATTTCAATCGCGGCGGTAGTCGCGGTGGCAATCAGCGCGGCGGCGGCCGTCGGTACGACGACTTCTAGACGTTTCAACTAACCACTGGAAACCAGCCAGCCTCCTGCACAGGAGGCTGGTTTTTTTTTGCCCGGCGGCCGGGTTGCACTTCACCCGGGGTCTATTATCATTTGGGTATGCCGCTTCTCACAGGACAGGACGTCGGCCAGACATTCGGAGATCGGGATCTCTATTCCGGCTTGCAGTTCAAACTCGAAGCCCGCGAGCGCATCGGCCTGGTCGGACCGAACGGGGTCGGGAAAACCGCCCTCCTCGACTGCATCGCCGGGGAGGTGGAACTGCGCCGGGGGGAAATTAGCCGGCGGGAGGGGCTGACGATCGGATATCTGCGGCAGGAAGCCGTTTTACCGGCCGGCGGCCGTGAATCGACTGTTTTTGCGGCCATGATGGGTGTGTTTGCCACCTTAACCGGCCTCGAACGCGCGATGCGGGGGCTCGAAGACCGCATGGCGGCCGGGGAAACGTCAGCAGCGCTGATCGAGGACTACGGGGAGCTGCAAAACCGGTATGACACCGGGGGCGGCTACCTCTTTCGACAGCGGATTCGCCAGGTTCTCGAAGGTCTGGGCTTCGGCGAGGAGAGCTGGGAAACACCAATCGCCCATCTGAGCGGTGGGCAGAAAACCCGGCTCCTGCTCGGCCGACTGCTGCTCGAGGAGCCCGATCTCCTCGTCCTCGACGAACCGACCAATCACCTCGACAGTCAGGCCGTCGAATGGCTCGAGCGCATCCTCCGGGAATGGCCGGGCGCCCTGCTCATGGTCAGCCACGACCGGTATTTCCTCGACCGGGTGGCGACGTCGATCTGGGAGCTGACGGCCCGGGGCCTGGCGGTTTACCGGGGGAATTATTCGAGCTTTGTTCGACAGCGCCAGGCGCATTTTGACCGGGAAGAAAAATTATTTGCCGGGGAAAAAGAACGGCTCGAGAAAGAACTCGATTGGATCCGCCGCCATATCGCCGGCGGCAAGACCGATATGGCCAAAGGGCGGCTGAAGCGGCTCACCCGGGATATCGTTTTGATCGAAGCGATCGGGGTCGTCGGCAAGGAAGGGCGGGCCTGGTCGGAAGTCGGCGGCCGGGTGCGGACCCTGACCGTGAACGAAGCAGCCGAACGGCTGGCGGCGCTGCAGCCGCCGGGCAACCGACCCCCGCGCCTCAATATCCGGTTGAAGAGCGAAGAGCGGAGCGGCCAGTTCGTGCTTCGCAGCAAGCGCCTGACGATCGGCCATCCGGATCGGCCGCTCTTTCGCACCGACAAGCTCTATCTCGAGCGGCTGGACTGCGCGGCCGTCATCGGGCCCAACGGCAGCGGAAAAACCACCTTTCTGAAATCGATTCTGGGGGAGGTCTCCCTCCTGCGGGGATCGATTACCCTCGGCGAGAACGTGCGGATCGGCTATTTCGCCCAGGGACACGAGCAGCTCAACGATTCCCACCGGGTCATCGACGAGCTGATGACCCGCTTTCCGATCGGGGAGCAGGAGGCCCGCAACACCCTGGCCGCCTTTCAATTCCAGGGACACGATGTCTTTAAGCCAGTTGCCGCCCTCAGCGGTGGGGAGCGAGGGCGGCTGGCGCTGGCCGTCCTCGCCCTGCAGCAGGCTAATTTCCTTCTCCTCGACGAACCGACCAACCACCTCGACATCGATGCCCAGGAAGCACTGCAGGAAGTGCTCGAGCGCTTTGACGGCACGATCCTGCTCGTCTCGCACGACCGGTATCTGATCGACCGGCTGGCCACCCAGATCTGGCACATTGATGGCGACGAGCTGCGGGTTTTTGCCGGCAGTTATGCCGCCTACCGGGGCTGGCTCGAAGCGGGAGGCGACTCGCTGGGACCCACCCTCGCCGCGCACGGCGTCAAAATCGAGGCTGCGCCGCCTCCGGCGCCGGGACCGGTCGACATCAGCTGGGTGGACGACCTGGTCGAGGCGGGCGGGTCGCCGGCCTCCAAACCCAGGGCGCGCGGCGGCAGGCGTCGCTTCGAGGCCGAGCGTCTCGAGATCTATCTGGCTACGCTGTACGAGGAGCTGGAGCTGGCGCGGCTGGCGGGCGACAGCGATGAAATCGCCTTTCTGGAGAGGGAAATTTCCGCGACCGAAGCCGAGCTGGGAGCGCTGTAGCCCCGCCCATCAGCCCCGGGCATGCCGATCGGGGGCGGGGGGATTTCGGGGATCCAACCAGTGGTCGATGTAAAGCCAGAGAATGCGGCCGAAGCGAAAAATGACGGGGATAAAGGCGAGAATCGCCAGGCCGGGCAGGGCGACGAGCCCGGTCAGAGGGAGATCGAGGAGCCAGCCGAGCGCCAGAAACGGCACGGCCAGGACGGCGGCCAGGACTTCGCCGATAAAAATGGACATGGAAAAAAAGCCCTGCTCCCGCTCAAAGTGGACCTGGCAGTGGGGGCAGTCGGGATACATGCGGAAAAATGAGGCGAAAATCGCCCCCTGGCGGCAGACCGGGCAGCGGCCGCGCAGGCAGTCGAGCAGAATGGGCATGCTGGTTATTTTATTGGTTTTACCCCGATGGGAAAATAAACCGGCAGGTGAGGCCTTGGAGCCGGTGTTGGCTGGTCAATCCCTTTCTAACGGCGGTTTTGCACGGTCCCGGGTAAAATAACCGGATGATTGGCGACCAGACAGGCGGCCGGCCGGCCGATTTTACCGTCGGGGGCATCCCCGTGTACGGCCGGGCGATCCTCTCCCCCATGGCCGGCTATTCCGACGTGCCCTACCGGGCCATCTGCCGCGCCTACGGATCGGCCATGCACTACACCGAATTCGTGCCGGTCGAGGCGCTCCTCGGCAGGCCGGCCCGCAATCATTTCTGGCAGCGGCTGGACCGGCTGCCTGGAGAACATCCCCTGGTTTTTCAGATCTTCGGCAATGACCCGGGCAAAATCCTGGCGGCAGCGGAAAATATCCGGCCGCTGGAACCGGACATCATCGACGTCAATATGGGCTGCTCTACCCGGCGAGTCAGCGGCCGGGGCGCGGGCGTGGGCATGATGCGCAGCCCGGATATCATCGCCGAGACCTTTCGCCTGCTGACGAATCACCTGGATCTGCCAATCACGGGGAAAATTCGGCTGGGTTGGGACGATCTGCAAAACTATCTAGAGGTCGCCCACATCCTGGAAGACAACGGTGCGGCGCTGGTGGCCCTGCACGGCCGGACCAAGGAGCAGAAGTACGGCGGGGAGGCGAACTGGGAAGCAATCGCCCGGCTCGTCGACAGCGTGTCGATTCCCGTGATCGGCAACGGGGATATCACCACGCCGGAACAGATCGACCAGATGCTGAACTTCACCGGCTGCGCCGCCGTGATGATCGGCCGGGGGGCGATTGGCAATCCGTGGATTTTTGCTCGCCGCTCTCGCAGCTCCCTCACCTTCGAGGAGCTGGCCGCGGGCATCCGGCGCCACCTGAACGAAATGCTGGCCTACCATGGCAGCCCTTACGGCCTCATCCTGTTTCGCAAGCATTTTAAGCGGTATGTCGAAGGGATCGACGGGCTTGACGACCTCGTGGAATCAATGGTCCTGGCCGGTGAGCCGGATGCTTTCCTGTCCCTGCTGGCAGCGGCCGAGGAACGGATGGCCGCCCGGGCCCCCGGACCGATGGCCTGGCTGCAGGCCAGCCGGGCGGTCGTCGAAACCGCCGGAAGCGGCTGTTAGCCGCTCACCCGATCAAGAGCTGTTCTTCCGGATAGCGCAGGAGCTGAGGTGCTCTGCTTGTCTGGGCCACGGCGATGACGATGGTCAGGGCCCCCAACCGCCCCCAGATCATGACGAGGGCGATGACGATCTGGCCAAAATTGGAAAGTGCGCCGGTTAAGCCCAGGGACAGGCCGCACGTGGCGAAGGCCGACACAACTTCAAAAAGGACGGGGCCAACGGCCATCTCCGGATGAGTGGCCAGGATCAAAAAGGTGGCCAGCATAACCAGGCCGACCGAGATGGTGAGCACCGACCCGGCCCGCCGCACGGTGGCATAGGAAATTTCCCGCTTCCAGACCTGAATCGCCTCCCGGCCGCGCATGTAGTTGTAGAGGGTGATGCCGAGCACGGCGAAAGTGCCTGTCGTGATTCCCCCGCCCATCGACGCCGGCGCGGAGCCGATGAACATGAGGACCATGGTCAGAATCTGGGTTGCCGGCTGAATGCCGGTGAATTCCGGCAGTCCGGCGAAACCGGCCGTGCGGGATGAAACCGAATGGAACCAGCTCTGGACCAGCCGCTGGCCCAGCGGGGCCTGGACCAGGACACCGGAGGTCGATTCAACCAGGAAAGTGCCCAAAAATCCGACCGTGATCAGGACGGCTACGACCCCCAGCGTCACCCGCGTGTGCAGGGAAAGTTTGGGGATCCGCGTCCAGGTCACCAGCTCGGAGAGAACCGGGATGCCCAGACCGCCGAAGAAAATCAGGCTGCCGAGTATGATCAGCGTGATGTTATCCTGCGGAAATCCGCCGGGATAGCGCACCGCATGGCCGAAGAGGTCAAATCCGGCGTTGCAGAAGGCCGAGATCGAGTGAAAGAGGGCCATAAAAACCGCCTGGCCGCCGCGGGCGATGCCGCTCGTCGTCCAGTGCAGCAGGAGAAGGAGCATACCGGTGCCTTCGATCACCAGGATGCCGATAAAGACCCGCTTCAGGATCTGCAGGATCGCCTCCGGCGTATCGAGTCCGATGGAGCTGCTCAATGCGAGGCGATCGAGGATGAAGATTTTGCGGCCGATGAAGCGCATGGCCAGCGAAGCCATGAACATGTAGCCGACCCCTCCGAGCTGGATCAGCAGGAGCAGGACGATCTGCCCGAGGAAGGTCAGGTCTGTCCCTGCGGAGATCGTGCTCAAACCGGTGACGGTCAATGCCGAGGTGGCGGTGAAAAAAGCCTCGGCCAGGGTCAGAGGGCGCCCGGTGCCCATCGGAGGGAGCATGAGGGCGATCGTTCCGATGAGGATCAACAGCGCCAGGCCGCCGACCACCCGGCCGGCAACCGGCAGCCGAAAGGTGCGGGCCTGGCCGCGATTCGACTCCTGGATCAGGTAGAGCACTTCCTGCCGGATGCGATTTTGCCCTTTATTTTTTCGAGAAACCTGGGGAATCATTGGAGTTCGGAAAAGCGCTCGATATCCTCGTCGTGGCCGAAGACGACCAGGATGTCTTCCAGCTGGATGATCGCGTCCGGCGGCGGGTTGACGATCACTTCACTCCCCCGCTTGATCACCAGAACGGTAATGCCGTAGCGGCTGCGCATGTTGCTCTGGGCCAGGCTCATCGAGGCAATCGGACCGGGGGCGCGAAATTCGGCGATCGAATAGCCGGAGTCCTTGCCAAGGGCGAAATGCTCGAGCATGGTGGGCGCGATCATCGATTCGGCCAGGCGCACACCGGCTTCGTGCTCTGGCCGGACGACCTGGTCGGCGCCAACGCGCATTAAAATCTGGGCCTGGCGCTTGGTGGGGGCTTTGCTGATGATGTGGCGCACCCCCAAATTTTTACAGGCCACAGTCGCCATGAGATTGCTTTCAAAATCGGACCCGATCGCCACCACGACCGTGTCAAATGAGCCGATATCCACCGATTTGAGCGCGGCTTCGTTGGTCGCGTCGAGGGCCACTGCCTGGGAAATCTGGTGAACCATGTGCTGGACGACATCGGTGTTCTGGTCAATCCCGAGGACGTGGTGTCCGTGGGCTTCCAGAGTCAGGGCGACGTTGCTGCCGAACCGGCCGAGTCCGATCACCGCATATTCTTTCTTTTTCATTTAATTGTTGTCTCTGTTACACAAAAAAACCGGCTCGGTCCCCGTTCGAGGACAACCACCGGATCACTGTCCACCTGAAAACGGCCGGTTCAAACCGGCCTCTCATTTCTACCACCCGAAATCTGGGAAGGCCCACCGTTCAACTGCGGCCGCAGCCGCGCCATTCCGCCCCTGAATTATCGAATAGCCCGCCCCAGGTGTCAACCTCGCCAATCGATTTGTTACGAGTTTCAGGATAAATTTCCTATGGGGCGCCGACAAAAGTCAGCCAGATACGCTGGGTGAGAAAGGGGGGCTGGGCGTCGAGCAGGATCGCGGCCTCTCCGACCGGACCCAGCGGCTCAACCACGCCGTCATTGTTTTCCGCCGTCGCCTGGAAGCGGTAGTTTCCATCCCCATTGACCGCCGTATAACTGCCCGAGGTCGTGGTGACGCCGTTCATGCTGGGAATGACGGAGAAGGGACCGCCGTTATAGGATACATAGATAAAGTAGCGCTTGATGGCTGAGCCGCCGTTCGTATTCCCCGTCCAGTTCACCGTAAAGGTGGGGTTGGAGGTGATCCCGGCCGGGAAGGGCAGCACCCGAGCCGTGGCCATGCCGGCCGTCGTTGAGGCCTGGGTCCCGCCGTACAGCTGCCAGTTGCCGGCCCGGTCAAGGGCCCGGGCGCGGAATTCATAAAAAGAACCGGGCTGCCCGGTGAAGAGGGCCGACGTGGTGGTTGTTTTGACCTGCCAATCCTGCCAGGCTCCCCCGTTAGCCCGGACTTGAATGTCATACGATTCAATCCCTGAGCCAACATCCGTACCGCTCCAGGAGACGGTGAAATTGACCGGAGAGAATTGGGGAAGGGGGGAAACCGAGGCCACCGGTGCCGTCACATCCGGGGTGAATCGGATGACCAGACGGGGCTGGAAGCGGCTTGCTTCCCGCGAGTTCAACACGCGGGAGCGGACACTGAGGGGACTGGCATCGGCGATGAACAGGACACCGTGGTTCGGGCGGGCCCCGGAGGCCCAATCCCGAACCAGGCCGGTCACGTTCCACTGGTAGAAATTGGGATCCCGACCGACACCGATTGACGCCTGCACCGGCCCGACCGCCGGCCGGTTGCCCCAGGAAACGAGTGCTTCACTCCAGGGAGCGTCAACCCGGTAAAGCGTGGTGGCAAGAGGCGGATCGAAGGAGGGGGCGGCCGCATTGACGTAGAGCTCGATCAAGGCTTCGTCGACGAAAGCGCCGCGGGGGAGCCCGTCACTCAGCTGAAACTGGACGAGGCTTTGCTGGTAGCCCAGGGTGGCGTCATAACCGAAACGGAGGACGTTTTCGCTGCCAAAACGGCTGGACGGGGCTTTATCTGCGATAAAGGCGTCGGCCGAGGCGATAAGCGTAGCTGTATCCTGGACCGCCCGCCGGGGCGCGGCCTCGCTTTCTGGGATCGGTCCGGCGAAGATGACGAGGCAAAGGATCATCCAGAAAAGGGTGATCAGGCTGTTCCTGGCCGCCCGGTTCATTAGGGGCTCCTTTTTTGAACCATTGTTCAAACTAATTCTGCCTTCAATACTCGGCCGAAGGCGGCCATCCCCCGGCTGATATCGTCGGGCGAAGCCGACACAAAGTTGAGGCGAAGGGCGCTGCATGGCTTTTCGTCCGGATAAAAGGCCGATCCAGGAACGAAGGCAATTTTTTCCTCGATGGCCGGGAAAAAGAGCTGATCGGTATTCAGCAACTCCGGCAGTGTCACCCAGATGAACATCCCACCTTCCGGCGAAGTCCACTCGCAGCCGGCCGGCAGGTGGCGGTCAAGCCCGGCCAGCATGACCTCTCGCTTGGAACCATAATAGGCGCGGATCCTTTCAATCTGTGTTTCGAGGTGGCCGCCGCCGATGAAGTGGGTCATGATGGCCTGGGTCAGCGACGGGCAGCAGAGGTCGATCCCCTGTTTGGCGATGATTGCCCGGTCGATGAGATCTGAAGAGGCGACCATCCAGCCGAGGCGCAGCGGAGCGAATACTTTGGAAAAGCTGCCGAGAAAGATAACCCGGCCGCCCCGATCGAAGCTCAGGATCGGCGGCAGCGGCCGACCGCCGTAGCGCAGCTCACTGTAGGGGGCATCCTCGAGGATAAAAAAGTCGTACCGCTCGGCCAGGTCGACCAGGGCCTGCCGCCGGGACGCACTGAGCGTCCGGCCGGTCGGATTCTGAAAATCCGGGATGGTATAAACCATTTTGATGCGCCGGCCGGCGGCCAGATGCCCCTCCAGCACATCGGTTTGCAGCCCTTGATCATCCAGAGGAATGCTGAGAATCTGCGCCTGAAAACCCTTGAAGACGCTCAGGGCACCGGAGAAAGTAGGGGCTTCAACCGCCACAAAGTCACCCGGTGCCAGGAGCAGGAGAGCCGCCAGGTAAATCCCCTGCTGAGCTCCGGCGGTAACACAGATCTGCTTCTCGCCGACCACGACCTCCTGCACGGCCCCCATGCGATCGACAATGGCCCGTATCAGCGGAGGATGCCCCTGTGTCGCCCCATATTGAAGCGCGGTGCCCCCTTCTTCGAGGAGCACCTGGCGGCTGATCTCCGCGACGAGCTCGAGCGGAAACATTTCAGGCGAGGGCCAGCCGCCGGCAAACGAAATGACCCCGGGCCGGCTGAGGTAGGGCTGATATTTTCGAATGGCGATCGGCTGCAAAGCCTGTCCCATCGGGGATAGAAGCGGGATAATCTGATCGGCGACCATAGCTGCTCCAGAAAGAATCGTCTCGAGCCGCGGCACTGCGGCCCACCGGTATTCTAGAACCCCCGGCCCCGGCAGGCAAAAACCGAATTTCCCGTTAGCGAGAGGGAGCGATTGTGCTATACTCGAGTCTACATAACATGCGGTGACGATCGCCGGATAAACAAATTCAACGATGGAACTGGAAGCGATTATTGGCCAACTATTTATCGTGGATGGGGAGCCGCGCCCCGCGTCCCCCGTGCCGGGAATCCTGGCCCAGGCACCGGCGCGGAAAGCCGGGAAACACCGGCGCAACGACTCCCTCTTTGTCCACCTGACCCTCGAACCGATGATCCCCGAGGGAGAGGATGCCTTACTGCACGACCTGCTGGACGCCTTTGTCAGCCGCTATTACCAGACCGACGGCACCATCAACACGGCCGCCCGTCAGGGGATTCGCCATATCAATGAGCTGCTGCTCAACTGGAATATGAACAACACCGACCAGCGGCGGGAAGGGGCGATCACCTGCGCCATCATGCGGCAGGATGAGCTCTATGTCGTTCAGGTGGGCCCATCCCTGGCCTTAATGGGGCACAATTTCGGTGTGGAGCGGATCCCGGCACATGACCCGGATATCCTGACCCAGCTCGGAACGACGGCCAATCTCGATTTTCGCTTCGCTCATTACCGGGTGCAGCCGGGCGACATGCTCTGCCTGGCCGAACCGCGTATGACGAGCCTGCCCACCACCATTTTCCAGCCGGTGCTGGTCGACACCGAAGTCGAAATCGGCCTCGAGGAGCTGAAAGATGTCGTCGCCGGCGGCACGGCCCGCCTGATGCTCGTCGAATTCACGGACGAACCACCATCCGAGTTTCCAGAGACAGATGCGGTCATTTCAACCCTGCATGAAAATACGCCGCGCCCCATTTTGTCCAAACCCCCCCGGCCGTTTCGCCAGGGGGGCGTACGCCCCCGGCTCGGGCGGGTGGAAAAATCGGCCCGCCAGGGAGCAGCCGCTGCCGCCCTCGGCATGTCGAAAATAACCGAGGGGGTAGCCGATGTCCTCGAGCAGGTCCGTCCGGTGCCGGAACCGGCCGGGGAGCAGGAGAAAAACGGCTGGCCAATTCCCACAGCCGTGGCGATTCTCATCCCCATCATTATCGGCATCATTCTGACCAGCGGCTTCCTCCAGTGGGATAACACCCGACGGGTCGGCCAGCTGACAGAACAAATGACCATCCTGCGCGGTCTGGCCGACGGCGAGGCCGACCCCGTTCAGCGGCGGGCGTACTACCTTGAAATTCTGCGCCTGGGTGCCGAAGCACAGGAACTGCGTCCGCTGGACAGCCAGGTGATCGCCCTCCAGCAGGTGGCGATGGGCGAGCTCGACCGGCTGGAAAATATCACCCGGCTCCGCGCGCAGCCGATTGCCGCCATCGGCGAGGAAGGCTCCGCCCTGGGATCGGTCGCCATCAGCGACCGCTTTTCCGGCGACATCTATTTTCTCGATCGCGGGCTGAACCGGGTATGGCGCTATCCGGCCGGGGAAAACTTCCAGGCGGCGCTCGACGGTCTGCCCCCAGAGCAGGTGCTCTTTGAGGGGCAGTCGGTGCAGAGCCACGTGGTCGGGACTCTGCTCGACCTGATCTGGCGGCCGCGCGGAGATTCGGTCACCCGGGACGGACTGGCGGTGCTCGATGCCCGGGGGGCGATCGTCTCCTTTTTTCCGACATTTGCCGATACGCGGGCAGTGCGGCTTGGCCTTTCGAGCGGCTGGCGCAGCCCGAGCCAGGTGAAGGGCTTCAGCGAGAGGATTTACATTCTCGACAGCCAGGCCGGTTATATCTGGCGCTATTATCCCTCCGGGGACGAGCGGGAGATTCGGGAGGGAGATCAGGCGGTCTCGTTTTTCGATGACCCCAATCTGGCGGAGGCGGTCGATTTTGATATCAATTCCTCAGATGGCACCGTCGTCATCCTCTACCGCAGCGGCCAGATGAACCGCTTTGCCGACGGCCGATCGATCTGGCCTCCGGGAACCCTGGAAGAGGACGGGCTGTCTTCGCCGATGCTGGCTCCGAGCTCGATCAAGATTATCGGCCGGGGAAGCACCGCGTCGATTTACGTTCTCGATCCGGGGACCGGCCGCCTGCTGCAGTTCGCCCTTGGCGGCCGCCTCCTGGCCGAGTACCGGGCCAGCGATGAAACCGGGCAGGAATTGTTCACGCGCGCCACCGATTTTGACGTGGAAGAGAACCCCCGCCGGGTCTTTGTAACGGCTGGCAATACGCTTTATATGGCCACATTTGAAAATTAGGTTGGCAGCCGCCTGCCATGACCGAATCATCGCGGGCGCGCGATGCCCTGAAGCCGCCAATGACTCCTGAAAAACCCCTGATTCTGGTCTTCGCCGCCGATCTGATGTTCGGCAGCAAAATCGCGGCCGCTGCCGCTCACCTCGACTTTCGAGTGGAGCAGATTGGGCGCATCCAGGATATCGCCCCGGAAATAATCCAGGTCGAAAGCAACGATCCGGGTGAACCGGTGCACGGCCACGACGCGCTGGTTTTCGCCCAGCTGGTCGAGCGGCAGCCCGCCCTCATCATCGTCGATCTCCAGAACGAAGCCACCGCCTGGCGGAAGTGGGTGGCACTGCTGAAATCTTCACCGGCCACGCGGCGCATGCCCATTGTCGCCTATGCCCCGCATGTCGATGCCGACCTGCGACGGGCAGCGCGCGGCCACGGGATCGACCTCGTCACAAGCCGCGGTAAATTTAGCGAGGATCTGCCGCGCATCCTGCAGAAATTCGCCCGCATTCCCGACTACGATGCCCTCCGCGCCTCCTGCAGCGAACCACTCGACCCGCTGGCGGTCAAAGGGTTGATTCTCTTCAATGAAGGGGCCTACTACGAATGCCACGAGGAGCTGGAGCTGGCCTGGAAGGCCGACCAGGGGGTGGGACGCGATCTTTACCGGGGGATCCTGCAGGTCGGCGTCGCCTATCTTCAGATTGTCAGGGGGAACTACAATGGGGCCGTGAAGATGCTGCTGCGAGTCAAACAATGGCTTGACCCGTTTCCGGAGCGGTGCCGCGGGGTGGACATCGGCCGCCTGCGCCGGGACGCGGCGGCCGTTTACGAGCACCTACTGGCGCTGGGGTCGGACCGGATCGACGACTTTGACCGGCGGCTGCTGCGCCCGGTCCATTTCGAAAGCTCCCCCGGCTCGGATCGAATGGATTAGCCGGCGGCCGGCGGCTGATGCCGAGACTATCCTTATTCCAGGCCGATGATCGCCTGGATCACGTGGGCGGTCCCCGGCAGGAGGCCGCGGGCGTCGAGAGCGAGATTCCCCGTTTCAACGCAAACCATGTCCCGAAAGCCCTCGTCGGGGAAGTCGATCATGGCGCCGGCTTTTTCTATCCAGGGATTCCAGACCACGGCCGCATCACTGTCATAGGTATCGATGCGAATCCGCCGCTCCCAGGCTGAATCATTGATGAAGATTTCGGAATCTCCATCGATGTAGACGCGGTCAATTTCGAAACCGATCCTGACCGGCCCAACCTGCTTCTTCGACTTCATTTCATCCACCTGATCCTCGTAGAAGCGGCCGTCAAATCCATCAATCGCCACCCGGGAAACATCTCCCACGCGGAAATAGGTGTGGAAGGCGATGTTGATCAGGCAGGGCCGCAGACCCCGATTGTGGGCGGTGAGGCGCACAGTCAGGGTGCGGCCGACGGTTACCTCATGGACGAGTTCGTAGGGGTAAGGCCAGCAGGCATTTTCGCCGCCCCGCGACTCGAGACGCAGGGCGATGGTCACCTCTCCCTCTTCGCCGAGCCCGGTCCGGATGACCTCCCAGTGCTGGATGCGGGCCTCACCGTGGTTTGGCAGTCCGGTGAATTTGGGATGCTTGCCGAACCAGGGCCAGATAATCGGGATGCCGCCGCGAATCGGGGTGCCATGTTTATAAATCGCATCCGGGCTCAGCCAGAGAATCGGCTTTTCCCCATGGGGCTGGAAGTGGGTGACCTGCCCCCCGTAGAGGTAGAGCTCGGCCGACGCCTCCTCTGCGTCGATGACACATTTAGGCAGGCCACCGCCGCCGGCGACGAAGTGGAGCCGCTCCGGCAGGGCGAAATTCGCGTTTAATTCGTCCAGATTCATGAAAAACTCCAGGGAACGGCCGGACTCTCAGCGATTGCGACCGTAGGCCTCGTGGCTGGAAACCCAATCCGACGAAGAGATGGCGGCCGCCAGGGAAAGTTCACCGGCCAGGACGACCCCGGCCACGATTTCGGCGAATTTATTGACCTTTCCCCGGCCGACGCAGCCCAGGAGCTCCAGACATTCCCGTTGGGTCGGCAGACCCGTGCCGCCGCCAAAGGTGGCCACGATCAGGGAGGGAATGGTGATTGAAATGTACAGGTCATGCTGCGGGGTCAGCTCGGCATAGATGATTCCGGCCGAAGATTCCGACACATTGGCCACGTCCTGCCCTGTGGCGATGAACATGGCCGTAATGCCGTTGGCCGAGTGGAGTCCGTTGTTGTTGGCCCCGGAGAGGATGGCGCCGACATTAGCCACCTGAGCGTGGTAGACGAGATTTTCCGGCTCGACCCGCATATTTTGAATCAAGACATCCCGGGGGACCGTCGCCTCGGCCACGACTCGCTTGCCGCGCGTGCGCATGATATTGACCTGGGAGGCTTTCTTATCGGTGGCCAGGTTGGATTCCAGGTAAAAGTGCTGGATCGCCTGCTTGTCGTCGTAGTTGTCGAGAATCCAGCTGGAGGCGGCAAAGGTAGCCCGGCCGACCATATTTTGACCGGCCGCGTCCCCCGTGCTGTAGTTAAAGCGCAGATAGGCGAATTTGTTGGCCAGATAGTAATCGATGTACTGCAGCCGGGCCACACTGGATGTCGCCTCCGCTTCCTCCCGTATTTTGGCCATATGCCGTTCGCACCAATGAACGAAATTGCGGGCTTCCCGGGCGTCGGAAAAGACAAAAACCGGCGCCCGCTGCATGGCATCCCCGATGACCGTGCACTTGACCCCGCCCGACAGATTCAACAGCTTCATCCCGCGGTTGTACGAAGCGACCAGGGTTCCTTCCGTGGTGGCCAGCGGGATCAAAACATCGCCCTTGGCGTGCTCACCATGAATCGTCAGCGGTCCGGCGAAACCAACCGGCACCTGGGCGACACCGGTAAAGTTCTCAATATTGCCCTGTGTATCATGCGGATCGAACGAATACTGCCAGAGATGATTGACCTGGGCTCCGGCCACTTTTTCGACAAAGGCCTGCCGCTGCTTGATAATCGCCTGGTCGTAATTGTCGGCCTTATCGCGGGGAATCCGAATCAAGTCATCCTTGGCCGAGATGGCATCTTCGACGTCGAATCTGAGTTTGCCGAACGGTTTGGCGCGGAAACCAATCTCCAGCGTGTGCTTGCCGTCCGGCAGATGGGGCACCGTGGCCGTAATTTCGACCACCTGGCGCAGGGGAAAAGGGAGCGGCTTTTCTTTGCTGATCTGATCCGGCTTGAGACGGGTACCATCCGCCAGCTCCAGTTCGAGAGCCGCCATCGGTATCTCATCCCCATTAATTTTGATCGCTAAAAGCTCCTGCAGCTCGGCATCACTCAGCCGATTTTTTAAAGAAAATTTGACCCCCTGGGGGACATTTTCCAGGCTGGCGTAGGTATAGAGCTGGCGCAGCATGAGTGTCGGAATCAATTGCATCGGGAGAACCTCCTCAAATCAAATTTTTTTCCATTTGGCTCCAGGCGACGGAACGGGCCCAGCGGATCGATCGGCCTCAGGCGAACACCCGCAGGGTATTATCGACGACGTCGATTCGGGCCAGGGAAACGATCGGCCCGTTAAATCGACGCTGAATGCGTGCGCGCCCCTCTTCGAAAACTTTTTCTATCACGCAGCCAATACCGGCGAGCGCCGCCCCACTCTGATCGATGATATCCATCATCGCCAGCAGGGTCTGCCCGGTGGCCAGAAAATCATCGACGATGAGGATCCGGTCCTCCTCGCCGAGGAAATCCGGGGAGACCATCAGAGGGACAACTCCGCCCTTGGTGCGGCTGGGCGCCTCGGCCCGGTAGACCTGGCCGGTCATTGTCAGCGGGGTTTTTTTTCGGGCGTAAATAATGGGAACGCCAATGGCCGACCCGGCCGCCAGGGCGGGTGCAATCCCACTGGATTCGGCCGTCATGACCTTCGTTATCCGCTGACCCGCAAATCGGTCGGCGAAGGTCCGGCCGATTTCGTGAATTAAATTCGGATCGATTTGATGATTGAGAAACCCATCGACCTTGATAATCCCCCCACCCAGATATACCCCCTCCCGCTGGATTCGTTCGATTAACCGATCCATTTTCCTCCTGGATGGCCCGCCGGCCGTCTGCAAGAGTGCGTGAAAAACAGGGCAAAATCACCCTGAGAGACCGGCTGTTTTTGCCCAATTTCCACTTTTTTCTTTCCAGACAGTGTGCTAACATCCAATCTGATATAAGGTTAACAGACTGTGATGAAGACGCAACTAATTCGGCGGCCCGATTGGGGAAAAAACTCCCAACTTTTTTCGATTTTTGACAGCTTGCGTTTATTCGAGGCCGGACCTTCTATCGACTCGATTGTGTTCACGGAGAAGAACTCAGTTTGCGTGTCTGACTGATTGATCACCGTTGCTGGTGGCTGAATGCCACGGAACCTGATTCCCTGGAGATTCAGGCTGTGCCCAATGGATCATCTGATTTAAATTGAGGAGAAGATTACAAAATGAAGATGCGAATTTCCTTTTGGCTGATGCTGATCACCGCCGCCCTCCTGGCAGCGTGTGGAGGCGGCACCCAAGAACCGGCCGCCGGACCAAGCGCTGGGGAGACCCCGGCCGTGGCGCCGACCGAGCCGGTGGTCGAAGAACCGGCGGAGGAGCCGTTTACCGTCGGGCTGATCATGGTCGGTCCGCGCGATGACCACGGCTGGAATGAGGCGCACTGGGAAGCGGTGCAGTATGTCCTCGAACACGCCCCGAACACGGAGCTCGTCTGGTTCGACAAGCTGAACCCGGCCGATAACCCGGATCTGACGGTGGAGCAGGTAGCCGATGATCTCGTCGCCCAGGGGGCCGATATCATTATCACCAACTCGGCGGAAATGGCCGACGGCACCAACAACGCCGCCAAAGCCCATCCGGATGTCTATTTCATCCACGCCTCCGGGGATGATGTCCTGACCGGGGATGCGCCGCCCAACGTCAGCAACCTGATGGGGCAAATGGAATTCGGCAAGATGATCGCCGGCTGCGCGGCGGCCATGGCCAGCGAGACCGGCAAAATCGCCTACCTCGGGCCGTTGATTGACGCCGAAACCCGACGTTTGGTGAACAGCTCCTATCTCGGCGCCAGATACTGTTGGGAAAATGAGCGGGGCATGGATCCCGCCGATCTCGAATTTGAAGTCGTCTGGATTGGCTTCTGGTTCAATATTCCCGGCGTGACCCTCGACCCGACCCAGGTCGTCAATGACTTCATCGACGGTGGGGCCGACGTCATCATTTCCGGCATCGACACGACGGAAGCCGTCGTCGTCTCCGGGCAGCGCAATGCGGCCGGTGCCAATGTTCACGCCGTCCCTTACGACTACATTGGCGCCTGCAATGAAGCCCCCAACATCTGTCTGGGCGTGCCCTTTTTCAATTGGGGTCCGGATTATCTGAAAATGGTCGAAGCGGCCCGCAGTGGAACCTGGAGCCAGCAGTGGCTCTGGACCGGTCCGGACTGGAGCGATATCAATAACCCGGATACGAGCATGATCGGCTGGGTCAACGGCGAATCGCTCAGCGCCGAAGGGCAGGCGGCGGTGGAACGGCTGATCGCCGGCCTGGGTGACGGCAGCATCAACCTGTTCACCGGTCCACTGAACTACCAGGATGGCACGGTTTTTGTGGCTGACGGCGAGGTGGCCGACGACAATACGATCTGGTACACCGAGCAGCTGCTGGAAGGGATTAAAGGCGTCAGCAAGTAATGCCTTCCCGGGGGCCAGCCGGCCCTTGAGTGAGACAACTGGAGCAGCCCGGCCGGCCGGCCGGGCTGCTCATCCCGATCCCTGGACGGCCCTGGCCGGCCGCCCACCAGAACCCCGGTTTCTTTTTCATGAAAGTTGAACTCACGCACGTTCACAAAAGGTTCGGCCCGGTTCACGCCAATAACGACATTTCCTTAACGATCGAAGGGGGGACGATTTTCGGCCTGCTGGGGGAAAACGGGGCCGGTAAAAGCACTCTCATGAAAATCCTTTCCGGCTTTATCTCCGCCGATGAGGGGACGATCGCCTTGAACGGCCGCCAGGTCCTGTTCAGCTCCCCGGCCGATGCCATCCGCCAGGGGGTCGGGATGCTACACCAGGATCCCCTCGATTTCCCGCCGTTTCGCCTCATCGAAAATTTTATCCTGGGTGGGAAACAGGGAGTTCGCCAGCACCGGGCGGAGGCGGAGGCCGGGATGCGCGATCTCTGCCACCAGTTCGATTTCGACCTCGATCCGGAATCGTTTGTCTCAGATCTGAGTGTGGGTGAGCGACAGCAGCTGGAAATCGTCCGCCTCCTCTGGCTTGGCGCCCAGACGCTGATTCTAGACGAGCCGACGACAGGCATCTCCGCCCCGCAGAAAGTGAAGCTGTTCGCCACTTTGAAGCAGCTGGCGGCCGATGGTAAGACCATCATTTTCGTCTCTCACAAATTGGAGGATGTCGAGGAATTGTGCCACCAGGTGGCCGTCCTGCGGCAGGGGGTCCTGGTCGGCCAGCTCGATGCCCCGCTCGACTCGAACGCGCTGGTTCGCCTCATGTTCGAGCAGGAAATTCGTGCCGGGCTGCGGCTGGCAGCCGAGCTGGGCCAGCCGATTGTCGAGCTGGCAGACGTCAGCGTCAGAGATCTGCGCCTCGCCATGGAAAATCTCTCCCTTGACATCCATGCCGGGGAAGTGGTCGGCCTCGCCGGCCTGGAAGGATCCGGCCAGCAGCTCCTCATGCAGGTCTGCTGCGGCCTGACCCACGCCGCCCACGGCCAGGTTGTGATCGACGGCGAGGACATGACCCACCGGCCGTACGCGGAATTTTTAAAAGCGCGCGTCGCCTTCATGCCGGCCGATCGGATGACCGAGGGGCTGGTGCCCGGGCTGACCATCGCCGAACATCACATTCTGACAGAACACCGGCGCGATCGACACGGGCCCCCTCGGAAAACAATCGACTGGGATCTCTTCCGCTCCCTCTCCCAGGAAAAAATTAAAGAATTCAACATCAAGGGGACCCCGGAAAGCACGGTCGAATCCCTGTCGGGAGGGAACCAGCAGCGCACCCTTCTCTCCCTCCTGCCAAATTCCCTCCGCCTTCTGATCATGGAACACCCGACAAGAGGGCTCGATATTGAGTCCGCTCTCTACATCTGGAGGAAACTGCTCGAAAGGCGGTCGACCGGTACAGCCATCCTCTTCAGCTCCTCCGATCTGGATGAGGTGTTTCAATACAGCGACCGGATAGCCGTCTGTTTTGGCGGCCAGGTTACCGCCGTCCTGAAAACGGAAAGCACCTCGGTTGAAGAGCTCGGGTACCTGATCGCCGGCAAATCCTGGAGGCCGCAATCGATATGACGCGTTTGAGGAGCTTTCGCCTGGGGACCGTTCTGCTCCCCGTCCTGGTCGCCCTGGCCATCACTTCCGTGATCGTAGTGCTGGCCGGGTCCTCCCCCGGCGCCGTGGCCCAGGCTCTGATGCGGGGCGCGTTTGGAACACCGATTAAAATCGCCGACACCTTTGTCGTCTGGGTTTCGCTGGCGATCTGCTCGGCCGGCGTCCTGATTACCTTCACGGCCGGGCAGTGGAATATCGGCGTCGAAGGCCAGATTGTGCTCGGCGCGATCGGGGCGGTCTGGGCCAGCCGCCTGTTCGGCGACAGCAGCCCGATCCTCACCATGACAGCCATGTTTGTCGTCGGCTCCCTGCTCGGAGTGATCTGGGGTTTGCTGGCAGGTGTCCTGAAAATCTACGGTGGTGTCAATGAAATCTTCGGCGGTCTCGGCCTCAATTTTGTGGCCACATCCCTCACGATTTACCTGATCTCCGGCCCCTGGCAGCCCCCGAACAGCAGCTCTGTCAGTGCCAGCAAGCTGCTGCCGGAGAGCGTCTGGCTGCCAACCCTGCCCGGTTTACGGGTCAGCCCGATCGCGGTGGTGCTGGCCTTTATTATCGTCACGCTGGTCTATTTTTCCCTGCGCGGGACCCTGTGGGGGCTGGAGCTGAAAGCGGTCGGGAAAAATATTCGCGGCGCCTTCGTACTCGGAATTCCCACCGATCGGATCCTCTTCAGCGCCTACGCCGCCTGCGGCTTCTGCGCCGGGTTTGTCGGCGCCTTTCTCGTGGCCGGCGTGCGCCACCAGCTGGTGACCAATATCTCATCCGGTTACGGCTTTTTGAGCATCCTGATCGGACTGCTCTCCGGCTTTCGCGTGCTCCTGGCCGCCCCGATCGCCTTTTTCTTCGCCGCGCTGGGAATCGGCAGCACCGCCCTGCGCCTCGGCCTCGACCTCGACTCGTCTCTCAGCGGCGTCCTGCAGGGGGTCCTGGTTCTCTCATTTGAACTCGTGCAAGGCATCCGGCAGAAATGGTTTACGCGCAAACAAAAACCGGCCGCGGCCGACTGACCGTCAGGCAACTATTTTCATGGAAACAATTCTGGCCATCTTTTCGATCACGACCCTGAGCAGCGTCCTGGCCGCCTCGGCACCAATCGTCTTCGCCGCCCTCGGCGAGACCTGGAGCGAGCGGGCCGGGGTTATCAACCTGTCCGTCGAAGGGACCATGATGCTCGGGGCACTGACCGGATTCGCCGTCGCCAAGGTCACCAACAGCCTGACCCTCGGTTTTATTGGGGCGATGATCATGGGGGCCCTGGTGGCAGCCATCGTGGCCTTTGGCAGTATCACACTCAAACGGGACCAGGTCGCCATCGGCTTCGTCCTGGCCCTGATGGGCATCGAGCTGAGCTCATTCCTGGGAACGCCCTTCGTCCGCCAGCCGGGCATCGCCGTTCGGCCGCTGGCCATCCCGGTTCTCAAGGATATCCCCGTTTTGGGTCCCCTCTTTTTCGACCAGGATATCGCCACCTATCTCAGCTTTGCCCTGATCCTGTTTACCTGGATCTTTTTCTACCGCACCCAGCCGGGGCTAAAGCTGCGGGGAACCGGTGAGCGGCCGGCGGCCGCCTTCGCCCGGGGCATCAACGTGATTTACCTGCGTTATTTTTATACCCTGCTTGGGGGAGCCCTCGTCGGTTTCGGCGGCGCCACTTTTTCGCTCCACGTCATTCTCGGCTGGAGCTACCGGCATACAGCCAATTTTGGCTGGATCGCCCTGGCCATCGTGATTTTTGGCGGCTGGCATCCCTTTCGGGTCGCCTTTGGCGCCTATCTCTTCGGCCTGATCCGCGCCTCGGCCACCATCCTGCAGTCGGCGGTGCCCGGCGTGCCGGTGCAGGTATTCCCCCTCCTGCCGTTCCCCCTGATGATTCTCACGTTGATCATTTTTAACAGCAACAGCCTCGACCGCCTCAAACTCTACCTGCCGACCGGCATCCAGCGCTCCCTGACCAGCTTCCTCAGAAGCACCCCACCGGGCGGCCTGGGGCAGCATTTTGAGCAGGATTAACCAATCCGCGGCTTCAGAGAGAGATTCGGGAAAGGAACGACAGCCGCGCGGCGGTCGATTGAATCTCCCTTGCACTTTTCCCGCCAGCAATTAAACTCTCCCCATGGCCGTCAGCAAGAAAGGATTGCGAAAGGTCAATTTTCACGGCCGCCAGTACCTCTGGACCGTGCGGGAAATTCAAGAAGAAATCCCCGAAACCGGCTTCGTACAGCCGGTCAGCGAGCGGTATCTCCACATCATTTCGGCCAACAAAGCCTTCATCGTCCGCTACCGGATCCCGAAACCCGGCGATGAATTCACCTATCTGTTTGTCGACGGCCGGGATTTTCCCCGCTCGCCGGGGGCCGAACGGGTCGAAGTGCCCCGCTGGCGGCATGACGCCAAGCGGTATCCGACGGCCGACTTCGTGCGCCGCCTGATCGAATGGTGCCATTCGACCCCTTAAAATCGTCGGTTTTCCGGGCTGAGATCAGTTACACTTACGAGCAGCACCCGCTCAATTTTCTTTGTAAAATCTGCCCGGCAGTCTTTCCTGTCTTCACGCCCGGCCGGATGGCTCCGGATCGCCGGCTGTCGGCATACGAACCAATTAAAACGCACACGGCAACCCGCAGGAGGATTTTTCATGAACGCTCTCTTAAAGAAACTCAACCTCGCCGAAATCAACTCCGGGGTCTGCACCGGACCCGACGGCTGGGTCGACGCCGTCGGACCGGTGATCACGTCCCACAATCCCTTCAACAACGAACCCATCGCCCGCGTCCAGACGGCCGCGCAGGGCGACTACGACCACGCCGTTCGCTGCGCCAATGAAAGCTTTCAGGGCTGGCGCATGGTTCCCCCCCCAGGCGCGGCGAATTGATCCGGGACCTCGGAAATGCGCTGCGCGACTTAAAGGAACCGCTGGGTGAACTGGTCTCACTCGAGATGGGCAAAATTAAAATTGAGGGGATCGGGGAAGTGCAGGAAATGATCGACATCTGCGATTTCGCCGTTGGTCTTTCCCGCCAGCTCTACGGCCTGACCATGGCCAGCGAGCGCCCCCTGCACCGCATGTACGAGCAGTGGCACCCGCTGGGAACGATCGGCATCATCACCGCCTTTAATTTTCCCGTCGCCGTCTGGTCCTGGAACGCGGCCATTGCCGCCGTCTGCGGGGACACGATGGTCTGGAAGCCGAGCGAGCTGGCACCCCTGACCGCCGTCGCCGTCCAGCACATCGCCAATCGCATCATGGCCGACCACAACCTCACCGGTGTCTTCACGCTGGCCGTCGGCGCCGGCACTGTCGGCCAGTGGATGACGGCCGACAGCCGCCTGCCCCTGATCTCGTTTACCGGATCGATCCCAACCGGCCGCAAGGTGGCCCAGGCGGTCGCCGGCAGGCTCGGCCGCACAATCCTTGAGCTCGGCGGCAACAACGGCATCATCGTCACTGAAAATGCCAGCCTCGACCTGGCGACCCGGGGGATTCTTTTCGGGGCTGTCGGCACGGCCGGCCAGCGCTGCACATCGACCCGGCGCATCATCGCCCACGAGTCGATCGTCGATGCCCTGACCGAGCGGCTGGCCAGCGCCTACCAGCAGGTGCCGCTGGGTGATCCACTGGCCGAGGGCACGCTTCTCGGTCCGCTGGTGACACCGGCGGCCGTGGAAAAAATGATGGCAGCCGTCGATCGGGCCAGGGCCGATGGCGGCGAGGTCGTCACCGGCGGCCGGCCGCGGCCGGATGTCGGTCCGAATCACGTCGAACCGACCATTATTCGCATGCCCGCCCAAACTGAAATTGTCAAAGAGGAGACATTCGCCCCGATTCTCTACATCATGGACTATCAGACCACCGAGGAAGCCCTGGCCATGCACAACGACGTACCCCAGGGGCTCTCGAGCGCCATCTTCACCGACAGCCTGCGCACGGCCGAAACCTTTCTCTCATCCATGGGCTCCGATTGCGGGATCGCCAATGTCAATATCGGCACGAGCGGCGCGGAAATCGGCGGGGCGTTCGGCGGGGAAAAAGAGACCGGCGGCGGCCGGGAATCCGGCTCGGACGCCTGGAAGGCCTACATGCGCCGGCAGACCAATACGATTAACTGGTCGACAGAGCTGCCGCTGGCCCAGGGTATCCAGTTTGGCTGATTAAGCGGGTTGATTTAAAGGGAACAAAGCAAGAAAAAGGCGGCGGCCGTCCGGTCCGCCGCCTTTTTCTTTTTATCCTTTCAGGGCGCCCTGCATCAGGCCGCGCAGAAAATAACGGCCGAGGAATATGTAGACAAGCAGAGTGGGAATGGCGGCAATAAACGCCCCGGCCATCTGCACATTCCACTGCACGATCTGGCTGCCGGCCATGTTGTTCAGGGCGACGGTGATCGGCCAGTTGGCCGGATTGGTCAAAAC
The DNA here is from genome assembly GCA_041568735.1 of Promineifilaceae bacterium (SeqCode). Lineage (GTDB taxonomy): Bacteria > Chloroflexota > Anaerolineae > Promineifilales > Promineifilaceae > WTJY01. The sequence continues at coordinate 4,348 of JBFFZG010000023.1, read as the reverse complement.
CACGGCAAAGAGAAAGTCATTCCAGGCGGCCGTGAACTGCCAGATCAAAACCACGACGAAGCTCGGAATGGAGAGCGGCAGCAGCACATACCAGTAGGTTGAAAAGAGACCGGCGCCATCGATGCGAGCCGCCTCGACGAGAGCCGTAGGCGTGCTGGCGTAGTAATTGCGAAAGGTCAGGGTCGTGATCGGAATCCCATAGATCACGTGGGTCAGGACCAGCCCCGGGATGCCGCCGTAGAGGTTGATGGAGCGCATGAATTCCACCAGCGGGATCAGGATGCTCTGATAGGGGATGAACATGCCGAACAAGAGGGCCGGGAAGACGATATCCGCCCCTGGGAATTTCCACTTGGCCAGCACGAAGCCGTTGAGGGAGCCGAGGATTGAAGAAATGACCGCGGCCGGAACGACCAGACGAATGCTGTTCCACAGATACGGGGCCAGAGCCTCAAAGGCTGCCCGAAAATTTTCAAAATAAATTCCCGACGGGAGGTTCCACATCGTCTTGAGGTCGACCTCGGCAAAGCTCTTAAAACCGGTCGCCAGCAAGACATACATGGGAGCCAGGTAGAAAACCGAAACCAGGATGAGGGGTAGGTAAAGGCCGATTCGGGCGACACTGCGCCTGGGTGTTCGCGTTGAGACCATTAGAGTTCCGTCTCCCCTTTCAGACTATAGCGCAGGTACGGAATGACCAGAACGGCCACGCTCAATAAGAGCAGGATCCCGATCGAAGCCCCCCGGCTGAAGAAATAGCCGTCGAAAGTCGTCGTCCACATGTAAATGGCCGGCACGTCCAGGGCGACTTGCTTGCCGGCGAGGGCCACGATCAGGTCGAACACCTTGAGCGAAATGTGGCCCAGGATAATCATGGCGCTGAGGGTAATCGGCCGCAGCAGCGGCAGAATGTGATACCAGTAAATCTGAACTTCGCTCGCACCATCCACCCGGGCCGCCTCCCGCAGATGATCCGGGATCGCCCGCAGGCCGCCCAGGTAGAGCGCCATCGTGTAGCCGGACATCTGCCAGATGGCCGGTATGGCGATGGCGGCGATGCCCCAGGTCGGGGTGGTATGCCAGCGGTTGATGAGAAAATCGAGGCCGAGATTATCAAACAGCAGGTTTAACCCGCTGATGCGGGAACCTCCGGCCGGATTCATCAGCCAGCGCCAGACCACCCCGGTGACGATAAAGGAGATCGCCATCGGGAAAAGAAACAGGCTGCGGAAAAACGACTCGCCGCGCAGTCCCTGGTCGAGCAGTATCGCCAGCCCCAGACCGAGCAGCAGGCAGCCGCCGACAAACAGCACGGTGAAAATCACCGTGTTGCGGATATCGATGTGAAAGCGAGGATCTTCGAGCAGCTCGAGGTAATTTTTCAGTCCGACGAAGGTGTAATTTGGAAGGAGCCCTTTCCAGTCGCTGAGGGAAACGCGAACCGACCAGGCGATAAAACCGTAGATGAAAATCAGAACGGCCACAATCGACGGAGAAACGAGGGCGACGGACAGAGCCGTGTCTTTTTTCAGGCGCATAATATTCCTGGATGAAGGTCTCCGGGAGGGATATCCTCCCGGAGACCGTTAATCAATCGACAGAAGTCTACTGGCAGGGGCCAGCACTGCTGCAGGCGGTCGCCAGACTGGCCTGAAGCGCTTCCACATCCCCGGTGGCCAGGAACAACCCCAGGGCGGTGTCAATTTCCGACTTGAAGGCGTCGTTGGCCACGACACCGTGGGTCAGGCTGCCGACGACGCGGTCGCTGGCCCAATCATCCATGGCCGACAGCAGGTATTCCCCATAAAGGGAACGGTCGCCATCACTGCGGGCCGGAATCGACCCCTTCACCGGATTGAAGGCATCCTGCCCTTCCCGGGAACCAGCCACAGTCAACCAGGCGATCGCGGCATCCCGATCCGGAGCCCCTTTCGGCAGCACGAAGCTGTCGGAAAGGAACTGGAAGTTGCCGCCGGTACCGGGAACGGGGGCCCAGCCGTAGTCGACGTTCGGGGCTTTTTCAATTTCTCGGAAATACCCTTCAGCCCAGTCACCCATGACGTTGAACGCCGCATCCCCGTTTACCACCAGCTGGGCCGCATCCTGCCACGTCAGGGCGGAAGCGTCGCTGTTGGCGTAGGTGAGGATTTTCTGGAAGTCGGCCAGGGCCTGGGTCACACCCGGACTCGACCAGTCGCCGGAGCCATCCCAAAGTTCGTCGTATTCATCCGGTCCCAGGGAGGCGAGCAGCACGGTTTCGAAGAGGTGCATCACGGTCCACTGTTCACCAAGGGCCAGGGGTGCGTCGAACCCGTTCGCCTGCAGGGTGTCCATGGCGGCGAACCAGTCGTCGAGACTCTGCGGCACGTCGATCCCGTTATCTGCCAGAATGGCCGGGTTGTACCAGAGGACGTTGGCCCGATGAATATTCACCGGTACCGAGTAGATATTCCCGTCCTGCGAAATCAGGGGGATCAGCGTCTCGGGCATAACGGCGAGCCAGTCATTTTCCTCAAAGAGGAAGTTCAGCGGTTCGAGCTGGTCGGCCGCCACATAGGTCCCGATCAGCTCCTGACCGGCATGTCCCTGCCAGCTGTCTGGCGGATCACTTGCCTGGAGTCGCGTTGCCAGGACGGCCCGGGCGTTGGTGCCGGCCCCGCCGGCCACCGCCGCGTTGACGAATTCAATGCCGGGAAACTGCTCGCCAAAGACCTGTATCATCGCCTCGAGCCCGGCCGCTTCACCACCGCCGGTCCACCAGGAAAAGACCTCGACCCGTCCGGTCTGGTCGCTGGCCGCTGCGGGCTGAACGGGCGCTTCGACGCCGCTCGGCCGTCCGGTCGCGGCTGCCTTCGCCAGGGCATCCTGGAGGCTGGTCACGTTGCCGCCGGCCATGAACAGGCCGAGGGCGGAGTCGATTTCCGATTTCCAGGCATCGTTGGCCACCACGCCGTGGGTCAGGGAGCCCACAACAGTGTTGCTCGACCAGTCATCCATGGCCGACTGGAGATATTCGCCGTAGAGGGAACGATCGCCATCGCTTCGGGCGGGAATCGATCCCTTCACCGGGTTGAAGGCATCCTGCCCCTCTTTCGATCCCGCCACGGTCAGCCACTTGATGGCAGCATCCCGATGCGGCGCTCCTTTGGGCAGCACGAAGCTGTCGGAGAGGAACTGGAAATTGCCGCCGGTGCCGGGTACGGCCGCCCAGCCATAATCGGCGTTGGGCGCCATGCCGATTTCGCGGAAATACCCTTCGGCCCAGTCTCCCATGACGTTGAACGCCGCGTCTCCGTTCACCACCAGCTGGGCGGCATCCTGCCACGTCAGGGCGGAGGCATCGCTGTTGGTGTAGGTCAGGACCTTGTCAAACGCTTCCAGGGCGGCCGTGACTTTGGGATCATCCCAATCCAGCCCGCCGTACCAGAGGGCGTTGTAATCCTCCGGCCCGAGGGAAGCCAGCAAAATGGTTTCCATCAGGTGCATGACCGTCCACTGCTCGCCCAGCGCCAGCGGTGCGTCGACCCCATTCGCCTGCAGGGTGTCCATGGCGGCGAACCATGCGTCCAGGCTGGTCGGGACTTCGACGCCGTTGTCGCTCAGGATCGTCGGGTTGTACCAGAGGACATTGGCCCGGTGGATGTTGACCGGCACTGAGTAGATATTGCCATCCTGGGAAATCAGGGGTATGAGGGTGTCGGGCATGACGGCCAGCCAGCCATTTTCCTCAAACAGGAAGTTAAGCGGTTCGAGCTGATCGGCCGCGACATAGGTCCCAATCAGCTCCTGACCGGCGTGACCCTGCCAGCTGTCCGGCGGATCCCCGGCCTGCAGGCGGGTTGCCAGCACGGCACGGGCATTGGTCCCGGCCCCACCGGCCACCGCCGCGTTGTTGAAGGTCACTTCGGGATACTTCTCATTGAACACCTGAATCATGGCCTCAAGGCCGGCCGCTTCGCCACCACCGGTCCACCAGGAGAAGACCTCCACTTCATCGGCGGCGTGCTCTTCCATTTCGGCCGTCGGTTCGGCCGGAGCCGGCTGCGCTTCATTTTCGTTCTCGGCCGCCGGGGGTGGCGTTTGGGTGCCCCCGCCGCAGGCAGCCAGGAAAGCCGCCCCCGTTCTTCCACACCCAGGTGCAACAGACGCGCTCCGAGCCAACTCCTGGTGTTCACTGCCCGTCGGGCTACCCTGGCGGCGATCGACGTTCGGGCCTGGGAGTCGAAACGACCCCTACGCCAGCACCTGGCGGACAACCTGGCCGCCGACGTCGGTCAAGCGGAAGTCGCGGCCGAGGTGCCGGAAGGTGAGTCGCTCGTGATCGAGTCCGAGGCAGTGGAGGATTGTG
>JBFFZG010000022.1:0-28096 GCA_041568735.1 Promineifilaceae bacterium (SeqCode) | reverse complement strand
TTGGGATTGTTGGGGGCTTTTTTCTTCTTGGCTTTGCCGCGAAAGGGACGTTTGGACATGGAATAATTCTCCTGAAGCTGACCGGCCGGCCGGCCGGAGGTTCGCCGAGTTCACGGGCGGATACCGGTTAAACCAGACCCGAAACCCGCCCCATTGTACCGCGTATTGTAGCGCGAAAACCCGGCCGGTGCAGGTGGCCGACGGCGGACAGCGCCGGCCCGATCGGCTCAATATTGAGCCAGGGAGCCATCGGCGCGCGCCCGGTTGACCGCCCCGTTAAACAGAAAGAGGGCCAGCGGCAGCAGAAGGAGGGCAAACAGGAGCAGGGCAATGAAATCGGCCGCCACCGCCTCCCAGCCGGCCCCCTGCAGGAGGGTCAGCCGCATCAGGCGGACGGCGTAGGTGATCGGCAGCAGGTGGGAGATCGCCTGCAGCCAGCCGGGCAGCAGCTCGATCGGGTAGTAGATGCCGCCGAGCAGCGCCGAGACGCTGGCGATGACCGTCGTGATCGGGTCGCCTCGTTTGACGACCATGATGACCCCGGCCGCGGCGATGCCGATGGCGGCGAAGACGAGGACCGACAGCAGCAGGCCGGCCAGGGCCAGCGGCAGATTGGCGGCCGAGAGGTCGAGCCCGAGCGCCACGCCGAGCAGAAGGTAGATTCCCACCTGGAGCGTGGTGAAGGCGTAGTCCCACAGGGAGGAGCCGACGATCATCAGCGACACCGGGGTCGGCGTCATCAGGACCGCTTCGAGGGTGCCCGTCGTCTGGGCTTCGCGCAGCCCGCCGGCAAAAGCGCTGAGACCGGTGCCGAAATAGCCGTTGAAGGCGATCCCAATCAGGACAAAGGCGAAATAATCCCCGCCATACGGCGCCAGCACCCCGCCGGTCCCCTCCCCAATCAGCCGGGCGATGAAATAAAAGGTAAAGGCTCGAAAAAAAATACTGACAAAACTCAGCAGAAAGGCCGAGCGGTAGCTGATCTGCGTGTAGAAGTCGCGAACGAAAAATGCGGCCAGCAGGGACATGGGGGAACGGGGAACGGAGAACAGGGAACGGGGAACGGATACGCCACCCGATCCTAGATTTTCCTAAACCTCACCACTTTCGACTTTAAACTTTCCACTTTCCATTCGGTACCCGGTACTCGGTACTCGTCACTATTTTTGTCCGAGCTCTTGAGCGCGCCTGTAGGCGGCGAGGATGGCGTCGGCCAGGGTGGCCCGGATGTTCCCTCTTTCGAGGGCGGCCAGACCGGCCGCGGTGGTGCCGGCCGGGGACGTGACCCGGTTGCGCAGGTCGGCCAGGTGGAGTCCGGAGGCCTGGGCGTAGCGGGCGGAGCCGAGGACGGTCTGCAGGACGAGCTCGCTGGCCGCCTCCCGGGAAAAGCCCATCTGGACGCCCGCGTCGACCATGGCTTCCAGGATGAGAAAGACATAGCCGGGGCCGGAGCCGTTGATGGCCGTGGCCATGTCCAGGTATTTTTCCTCGGCTACTTCGAGCGCCCGGCCGCAGGCGGAGAGAATGGCAGCCGCGGCTGCTTTCTGCGCCTCGCTCACGGCCGGCGTGGCCACCCAGACCGACATCCCTTCGCCGATCATGGCCGGCGTGTTGGGCATCGATCGGACGATCGCCTCGTGGCCGAGCTGGCGGCGGATCGTCTCGATGGCGGTGCCGGCCATGATCGAGAGCACGAGAGCGCCCGGCCGCAGGCCGCCTTTCAGACCGGCCGCCGCTTCGGCGAACATCTGCGGCTTGACCGCCAGCACCAGAATATCCGCCGCCCGGGCCGCCGCTTCATTATCGGCCGCCGGGGTCGTCCCGTAGCGGTCGCGCAGCTCCGCCAGCCGCTCCGGCCGGATGTCAGCCGTCACAATCCGCTCAGGGGCGGCGCTCCCATCCCGCAGCAGCCCGGCAATAATCGCTTCACACATGTTGCCGCTGCCGAGGAAGGCGATGGTCTGGTCGGTTAGAGGCATCGGGAAGGTAAAAGTTGAAAGTGAAAAGTTAAAAGTGAGCAGTGAACAGTACTCGGTACTCGGTACTCGGAACTCGGTACTCGGTACTCGGTACTCGGTACTCGGTACTCGGTACTCGGTACTCGGTACTCGGAACTATTCTATCCCACGTCCCTCTCCTCGCACCACCTCACGGTTGATCAAGATAGTTTGTCAAAGACGCGGCCGGCGTCATGGTGGGTGGCGAGATAGAAGGTGCGGGCGCGGCCCTGGTGGTCTTCGTCGCGGGCGATGTCGGTGATGACGAAACCGGATTGGAAATAGGTCGTGAACAGGGATTGGGCGTGATCGCGCCATTCCTTGGCCAGGGGCCCGGCGTGGCGCTCGATAGCCGGCAGGTCGGCCGGAATTTCGAGGAGGGCGGTGTAGCTGTTGACCAGGTCGAAACGGGTGGCCGGCACGGGGAATCCCCGGTCGTCGAAGGTGGCCGGATTGGCGATTTCCGCGCCGCCGCCGAGCATGGCGGCCAGAGTCAGCGGCCGCCTTTCCTTTTTGATGCGCTGAGTCACGCGGTTGGAGGTGATCCACCATTCGAGGACCATCCGGTGGCCGCCGGGGCCGTACCAGTTGGGGAGAAAGGTGCCGGCAATGCCGCCCAGCCGGCCGATATTGAGCCAGGCGTTGCGAGCCAGCAGCGGGTCGAAAGTCCAGGTAATCTGCCGCACGCCGATCCGCTCGCAGAACTCTTTCTGGGCCAGCTTGAGCCGCCGGCCGAGCGCCTCCCCCTGGTAGGCGGGCAGAACAGCCAGCTGATGCGAGTACATCTGCAGGCGGGCGGCGGCGATCGGATCCCGGCGGGAATCGAGGCCGGGAACCGTGCCGAGTATGCCAAAGACGTAGCCGACCAGCCGGCCGCCATCAAAGGCACCGATCAGCGCCCCGCCGTTGTACTGGGCCGATTTCATGAATTCCCAGGGGACAATCGACCGCTCGTCTCGATCCCAGGCGGTCAGCTGGATGACGTCAAGCTGCCGATAGTCGTCGTCAGCGGTCAGTTCGCGAATGAAGATCTCGCTCATAAGGGGCCGAACAGCCGGCCATTCAGGCCGAAAAGGGTGGATCGGGCGGTGATCCAGCCGAAACGGCCGGCCGGCTCAGTTGAGATACCAGGTCACCACTTCTGGACCCCATAGTAACATGACCATGGCGGCCACCGCCAAAAACTGGCCGTAGGGGATGCGGCTGCGCAGATTGAGCAGGCGCAGGGCGATGAGAAGGAAGCTGATAAGGCCGCCGAGAAGAATGCCGATCACCAGGGCGAAAAAGATGTAGCGAAAACCCAGCATCGCTCCCATGGTCATGGCCAGGGTGACGTCGCCAAAGCCGAGTGCCCCCGGGCCAAAGGTCAGCTGACCGATCCAGTACAGGACGTAGAAGACCAGGAACCCGGCTACCGCCCCGACCACGGCCAGCCAGAATGAGTTGCCGTTGTCCATAAAACCGCTCAGGATCAAGGCCAGCAGGGTGGTGGGGAAGGTCACGATGTGGAGGATGAGCCGGTGCTCCATGTCGATGACGATGATCAGGATGAGGGCGGCGAAATAGAAAGCGGTGACCAGCAGCGCGGGCCAGCCCTCGATAAAGAAAGGAAGGGTGGCGAAACTGACCATTGTGCCGATTTCGACCAGAAGCGGCCGGCGACCCTCATACCGGCCGCATGCCGGGCAAATCCCCCGGCTGGTTAACCAGCGCCCAACGGCCAGAAATCCGGCCGGGCGATACGGCTGGTCACAGTGGGGGCAGTGGGGCGGTCGGGGTGTCCGCCGCCGGGGCAGGTCGTCGGCCAGAAGATTGATGACGCCGCCGACCAGCAGGCCCAAGACGGCGAAAAGGAAATGGATCATGGCCTAGATTATAGGAGGTGGGGGGTGGGTTGGGTATGGGAAAATTTGGGGAACGGGGAACGGGGAACGGGGAACGGGGAACGGGGAACGGGTGGACTGAACCCGATTGAGGAATGAGCAATTGGGGGGAGGTTAATGGATTGTGAATGGCGGGGGAATAGGATTTATTTTATAATGAGGGATGTTAACAGAAAAATAGGATGCGGGTGCTGGGGCGAACCCCGGCTGAGATGCTCTGAGATACGCGGAGCAAACCGTTAAACCTGATCCGGGTAATGCTGGCGTAGGGAACTGATCGTGACACCAAAGTCTCCAACCCACCGGGAAGGAGGCTTTTTTTATTTCCCCGGCCGGAGAGGCCGGCTTGCAGCCGGGGGGTACCCGCTGCAGAACGACCAACCCCAGCGGGTCCCGGCGGATTGGGGTATTTGACGTGGAGGCATGATGAAGAAATTGTGGATTCTGTTCATTCTGGCCCTGCTGGGACTGGCCGGCTGTCAGGCGGCCAACACGCCGTCCGGGCCGGCCAACCTGGTGCTGATGACGCACGACAGTTTTAATATCAGCGAAGGGGTTCTGGCCCAGTTTACCGCTGAAACCGGCCACCAGGTCGAGATTTTTAAGGCGGGCGACGCCGGGGAAATGGTCAACAAGGCGATCCTGACCGGCGATGCGCCGCTGGCCGACGTCCTGTTCGGGGTCGACAACACCTTTTTGAGCCGGGCGCTTGACAACGACCTCTTCCTGCCATACGAATCCCCCCGGCTGGCCGATATTCCGGGTGAGCTCCAGCTCGATGCGCAGCACCGGGCGCTTCCGGTCGACTTCGGCGACGTCTGTCTCAACTACGACCGGGCCTGGTTTGCCGCGCGCGGCCTGCCGCCGCCGGCCGGCCTGGAAGAGCTGGCCGGTCCGGCCTACCGGGGGCTGACCGTGGTGGAAAACCCGGCCACCTCGAGCCCTGGCCTGGCCTTCCTCCTGGCCACGATCGCCCATTTCGGCGAAGAGGGCTACCTGGCCTACTGGCAGCGGCTGGTCGAGAACGATGTCCTGGTCACCAACGGCTGGGAGGAGGCCTACTACGGCCAGTTCTCGGCCGCCTCCGATGGGGATCGGCCGCTCGTCGTCAGCTACGCCAGCAGCCCCCCGGCCGAGGTCTACTTCGCGGCCAGCCCGCCGGCCGAGCCGCCGACCGGGGCTGTCACGGCCCCCGGCACCTGCTTCCGGCAGATCGAATTCGCCGGAATTTTAAAGGGAACCCAGAATGAGGCGGCCGCCCGCCAGCTGGTCGATTTCCTGCTGAGCCGGCCGTTCCAGGAAGATGTCCCCCTGCAGATGTTCGTCTACCCGGCCAATCGGGAGGCCGCCCTGCCCGAGGTTTTCGTCCGGTACGGCCCCCTGGCTGAAGAACCGGCTTCCCTGGACCCGGCCCTGATCGCGGCCAACCGGGAGCAGTGGATCGCCGCCTGGACGGAGGTGGTTCTCCAGCGATAACGGCTGATCCGGTTTCAAATCCTCCTGATGCCGAGGGACGGGGGGTGCGCAGGCGCATCCCATCCCGCTTTCATTTCAATAATGGCGCCCGGCGCATGGCGGCCGTGGGATCCTCATCCGCTTTCCGTCGATCTGCCGTGTAGAAAACCCGTATAATGAAAGCATGGTGTCGCGCCGATGGTGCCGACAGCCAGCCGCGTTAATCGCCCGACCCCCACCTCGTTCCCCGAGAACGTGCCGGAAATGGCAGCACCACCAGGCGTCTTCGTGTCGAGCGCTGCTCCCGCTCAGAATTTCAGCGCGGAGGTGTCCCATGTGGCGAGTTTCCTCGTGCACGCGCGTACTGCTGCTGGCCGGATTCCTGTTTACTTTTCAGGCGGTCTATGCCGGGGGGATTCCTGCGGCCGATCCCCCAAACCCCATCGTCGAACGTCCTTATCCCAACCTGCCAGGCGCTTTTATCGAGCTGCAGGTTGAGCCGCCCCGTCCCGGTCTGTGGACCCGGATGGAGTGGCGGGACGCGGCCGGCAGCTGGCGGGAGGTCGACGGCTGGCAGGGAGGCTTCAACGAGGGCAGCCGGGTGCTCTGGTATGCCGGCCGAGAACTGCTTGGCGCCGGCCCTTTTCGCTGGCTGATCCTGGCCACCCCCCAGGGAGCGCTCCTGGCCGTGAGCGAACCCTTTAACCTTCCTGCTCGAGGGGGGGAGATCCTGCGCCTCACCGTTCCCCTGGTGGAGCCGCCGCCGCTCCGGCCAAGAGCCGCGGCCCGGATTCCCACCCTTGCCGCGGCCGAACCCCCGCCGGAAATGGTGCTGCGGGTCAACTACGGCCATGACTGGGTCGAGAGCTTCTACGAACCCGGCCATCGGCTGATCCTCACCGTCACCGCTGCCGACGGCGTGACAGTGAAAGCCACCGCCGAGCTGGTGACCGAACCGAAGGATTTTTGGGATGGAGCGACCGGATTCACGACTACAACCGAGGATTGGTCGCCGGCGCCCCCCGATATTCAGCCCGGCGACTGGGTGATGGCCGACGTCGACAACGGCGCCCGGCCGCGGGTGCAGATCGGCGATATCCAGGCGGCGCTCGACCTCGAAGGGGATCGGCTGAAAGGAACGGTGGCCGCGCCATGGCTGGGCGGCCCAGTTGACGTCTTCTGCGAACCCTGGGGCAGTCCCGAGCCGCTCGAAAGCCAGGTTCAGGCCATCACCCCTGATGGGCAGGGTCTCTTCGCCTGCTTCTGGGAGGGGATCTGGGATATCCAGCCCGGGCAGGATGTCGTGGTTGCCTACATCGATGGCGCCGGTCATTGGGTGGCCGTTGTCTTAAATCTCCCCGCTCTCGGGCTGAGGGTCAATCTCCGGGACAACTGGGTCGAGGGTTTCTATGAAGCCGGCCGCCAGGTGACCATCCAGGTGACGCAGCCCAATGGGCGGACGGTCAAGGCGGAGGCGCATCTGATTACCGAAGTGAAAGATTTTTTTGGCGGTGGGAGCGGTTTCCAGACTTCGGCGGCGGATTGGGAGCCGGCTCCACCGGACATCGAACCGGGCGACTGGGTTTCCGCGGTGATTGACAATGGGGTGAACGCCCGCACACAGATCGGCGAGATAGATGGGGCGATCGACCTCGAAGCCGACCGCGTCGACGGCACCGTGCGGGCGCCGTGGTTTGTGGATCCGGTTGACATCGAATGCCACCCCTGGGGCTCGCCGGTGCCGGTCGATGTGGTCCTCGCCGCGGCCGCCCCGGATGGGTCAGCTCCCTATGCTTGTTCCTGGGCCGGGGCGTGGGATATTCAAGCCGGGCAGGATGTGACGGTGGCCTACACCGGTGCGGACGGTCACTGGATTTCCGACACCTTCACCGTTTTCCATTTCCGGCTGCGGGTGAACTACGACGCCGATTGGGTCGAGAGTTTTTACGAAGCCGGCCATGAGGTGAGCCTGACGGTTGCCGACAGGGACGGGCGGGTCAAGGCTGCAACTGAACGCTTCACCGAACCTCAGGAGATCTGGGGTGGGCAGCCGGGCTTCCAGACCTGGGCCGGAGATTGGTTCCCCGGACCGCCGGATATCGAGCCGTACGATCGGGTGACGGCCGTTCTGGATGGCACCGAGACAGTCGAAGTGATCGTCGGGGAAATTCGGGGAACCGTCGACCTGGCGGCCGATCGGATCGACGGGACGGTGACCGCTCCGTGGGCGGCCGGCGAGGTGAGCGTGGAATGCATACCCTGGGGAGCGGCCGGTCCGGTCGAGCCACTTGTCGATGTCGTCCGACCCGATGGTCTCGATGCGTTCAGCTGTTCCTGGGCCGGCGCCTGGGATATCCAGCCCCGCCAGGCTGTGGGGATTGGCTATGTCGATCCCGACGGGCATTGGGTGGCCACCGCCTTTTCGGCCGACTCGGCCCGGATCATCGCCTCGATCGACGGGGACTGGTTCCGCATGGAGGGATTCCGGCCGGGGGTGCTGCGGCTGTGGATTTACGACACGGCCGCCGGTGGGGTTCCCCGGCTGCGGGAGGGGGCCAGCCGCACCGATGAAAACGGGACAGCCACGGTCGGGTACCACGATATCCGGCTCGACCTGAAGCCGGGACATCTCCTGGTCGTCTTCGACGGAGAGAGCGAAAAACGGCTGCTGCTGGAGCCGTTCACCCTGTCGGTTTTCGATCCGGACAGCGATCTCATGGCCGGGACGGCCCCGGCCGGCCGATCGTTCCGGGTGTACGCCGGCGAGGAGTCGTTTCAGACCCCGCTCGAGGTCCGGGCTGACGGCCGGGGGCTGTGGACGGCCGATTTCAAAACGATCGGCTTCGATCTCACAGAGGAAATGCGGGCCTGGAGCTATGCGCAGCTGGTCGACGAGGATGGGGATATCAACGAGGTCAGTCCCCCGCGGCGGCTCCGCCCCTGAAGGGTTCTGATCGGCCCAATCGAGAACGGACCGGCCTGAAGACCGTCGTTTTCCGGTCGGATTCACCGTGCCGGCCGGCCGGTTGACTCCACGCCAATCCCGGTGCGCCGGATAAAAAAAATAAGAAAAGTTGGGACACCCTCTGAAACATTTGTGCTATAATCGGCTGGAGCTTCACCTAGACGAGCGTTTGCATGGCTACTTTTGTCGTTGTCGACCTGGAAACCACGGGCTTAGATCCCCGCCGCAATAAAATCATCGAATTTGCCGGGATGGTCCTGCAGGACGGGGCAGTGGTGGACGAATTCGCCACCCTGCTCAACCCCGGTGAACCGATTCCCCCGGAAATCACTGAACTGACCGGCATCACCGACGACATGGTGGCGGACGCCCCCAGCCTCTTCTCGGTGCGCGCCCGTATTCGCCGGCTGATCGGGGATTGGCCGGTCGTCGGACACAACGTCTCCTTCGATCTCGGGTTCCTGCGCGAAGACAACATCGCGCTGACCAACCAGGCGATCGACACGGTGACGCTGGCCTCGGTGCTGCTGCCCCGCATGGGGCGGTACGGGCTGGAATTCCTGGCCCAGCAGATCCCATTACCTCTGCCGCCGGGCGGGCAGGCGCACCGGGCCCAGGCCGACACCGAGCTGACGGCCGAGCTATTTTTGGCCCTGCGGGAAGAGGCGCTCAAGCTCGACCTGGCCGTGCTGAGCGAGATCGTCGAGGCGGGGACCCGGGTCAGCTGGCCGGAGGCGTTCTTCTTCGAGGATGTGCTGAAGGAACAGGCCAAGACCGCCTTCAGCGGCAAGAAGGGGCGGGTTGGTCGGGGAGAGCGCTTGGCCGAGCTGTTCAAGCCCCCGGCGGTCGACGGCCGGCCGCCGGTCGAGCTGGAGGAAATCGTCCACATTCCGGGCGAGGAAATCCTCGGCATGTTCGGCCCGACCGGGAATTTCGCCCGGGTATTCCCCGAATTTGAATACCGGGAGCAGCAGGTCGAGATGGTGGCGGCCGTGGTCGACGCCTTCAACCAGGGGCAGCACCTGCTCGTCGAGGCGGGAACCGGCACCGGCAAGAGCGTCGGCTACCTGCTGCCGGCGGCCGTCTGGGCCGCGCAGAACGGTCGCCGGGTGGTCGTCTCGACCAACACGATCAACCTGCAGGACCAGCTGGTCGAAAAAGACATACCGGCCCTGCAGCAGGTGCTTCCCTTCGAGTTTCGCACGGCCGTGCGCAAGGGACGCGGCAACTATATCTGCACCCGCCTTTTCCAGCAGATGCGCCACCGGGGGCCGGCGACCGCTGAAGAGATGCCTCTCTACGCCCGGCTTCTGGTCTGGCTGCCGAAGACGGCCACCGGCGACCAGGCGGAGCTGACCCTGCGCGGCCTGGACGAGCGGCTGCTCTGGACCCGGCTCAGCGCCGACAACGACGTCTGCAAGAACGATACCTGCACGGCCAACCGCTGCCCGCGCTACATGGCCCAGAAGCGGGCCGAGCACGCCCATATCGTCATCGTCAACCACGCCCTGCTGCTGTCCGACCTGGCCAACAACAACCACATTCTGCCTCCATTTCGGGATCTGATCATCGACGAGGCCCATCACCTGGAGCCGGCAGTCACCGACGGGCTGAGCTTCGAGGCCGACCGGCGCTTTCTCGAACGGGTGGTCGCCGACCTGATCCGGGAGCGGTCGGGCCTGCTGGCCGAGCTGACCGGCAAGACCAATATCATTCCACTGGCCAACCGGGGACCCTTCGACGGCTGGGTCGACCGGGTGCGCCGCTCGGCCGAGCTGGCCCAGGTGCGCATCGACGAATTCTTCTCGACCCTGGCCTATTTTCTGGGGGACCGGCGCAGCGGCCGCGGCCAGTTCGCCGACCAGATCCGGCTGACTGGTTCGGTGCGCCTGCAGCCGCTCTGGGACGAGGTCATGATCAGCTGGGACAATCTGAATCTGCCGCTGAACGAGGCGGCCGTCCACCTGGAGAAGATCGCCGACGGCATCGTCCAGATGGTGGAGCAGTACGATATCGAGGATGCCGACCTGCTCGTACAGGCGGTGGCGGCCAGCACCAAAGGGCTCGAGGAGACCCGCACCCATCTCGACGCCATCATTTCTAATCCGCGCGATGATTACATCTACTGGGCGGAAATCTTCAAGGACCGCCTCTCCCTTCACGCCGCCCCGCTCCACGTCGGCCCGCTGGTCGAGGAGCACATTTTCCACGGAAAGGAGACGGTCATCCTGACCTCGGCCACGCTGCGCACCGCCCCGCTGCACGGCGAAGACGAGCCAAACTTCGATTACATCAAGGAGCGGCTTTTCGCGCGGGATGCGGACGAGCTGGCGGTCGGCTCCCCCTTCGACTACCAGGCCAACACCCTGCTCTACCTGGTTTCGGACGTGCCGGAGCCGAACCAGCCGGGCTACCAGCGCACCGTCGAGCAGGCGATCCTGGCCACGGCCCGGACCCTCGGCGGACGCACCATGGCCCTGTTCACCTCGTACGCCCAGCTGCGGCAGACGGCGGCCGCCATTCGCGGGCCGTTGGCGCGGGAGGGGATCTCGGTCCTGGCCCAGAGTGACAGCGGTTCCCGCCAGCAGATGACCGAGCAGTTGCGCGATCCGGGGACGCGCACGGTGCTGCTCGGCACCCGCTCGTTCTGGGAGGGGGTGGACGTGCCGGGACTCGAGCTGTCGGCCGTCATCCTGGTCAAGCTCCCGTTCGACGTGCCGTCCGACCCGATATTCGCCGCCCGCTCCGAGACCTTTGAAAGTCCCTTTTTCCAGTATTCGATTCCGGAAGCGATTCTGCGCTGGCGCCAGGGGTTCGGCCGGCTGATCCGGCGCAAGACCGACGAAGGGGTGGTGCTCGTGCTCGACAAGCGGGTCCTGTCCAAGCGGTACGGCCAGGCTTTCATCGATTCCCTCCCCGAGTGCACGACGATCCGCCAGCCGGCTGCCCGCATCGACGAGCTGCTGACCCGCTGGTTCAATCGGGAGCGTTAACGGATGGCGCCGGTGGGGCCTCCCGTAATGTTCACGCCCTTATCATTGACTTGTCACGCGCCCCTTTCCTATAATTTTTTTGCCTGACCGCATTCCTCCGGCGGTTTTTCCTCACCCAGAGTTCAGAGGGCTGCTGCTGCCCGGAGGCCGGTTCCTCGCCGGATACAAAAATGAGGGCTGTCGGTCCGCCGCGTCAGCCCGGGGCAAACGGCCATCTTCCCGACTGATTTGCCGTCATCGAATTTCTTCCAGGAGAGAGGTGGGTATGCGCAAAATACTTTCACTCGGGCTCGCATTGCTGCTCATGGGCCTGGTCGTACTGGTTTTTGTTGCCGGCCGGGGGGTGATCGCCCAGAATCAGGGGCATCCGATCCGGCTGCGCGCCGGGACCTTCGTGCCCCGATCGGGGGAAGTGCCGGTGCTGCCGGCCGCCCTCTCGATCGAGGGGTACGCGGCCGGAGAGGCGGGGTATTACCTCGTCCAGTTCGACGGGCCGGTGCGCGAGAGCTGGAAGGCGGCCGTGACCGCGGCTGGGGGAGAGCTGCTCGGCTACGTTCCCGACTACGCCTTCAAAGTGCGCATGACCCCGGCCGCAGCCGGGCGGGTGGCCGCCCTGCCGCGGGTGGCCTGGGTCGGTCTGTTTCAGCCCGCCTACAAGCTCGATCCCGCCCTGGCGGACGCCGGGCAGGGGCTCGTCCGCGTGGTCGTCGAGCGCGGCGGTGATGTCCGGCGGGCCGCAGCGGCCATCGGCCAGGGCGGCGCCACGGTGCTCGACGAAAGTGGAGAGCTGCTGCTGGTGGCGACCGGCGCCGGCCAGCTGGCGGCGATCGCCCGGGTGCTCGACGTGGCCTGGATCGAACCTTACGTGCCGTTCGAAACCCACAACGACAGCGGGGCCGGGGTGATCATGGGGGCCAATACGGCCAATACGAATGGCTACACCGGTTCGACCCAGATTGTGGCCGTGGCCGACACCGGGCTGGGCAACGGCACGGCCGCGGGCGCCCATGCCGACATCCCGCCGGCCCGGATCGTGGCGGTCAACAACTGGCCCGGGTCGGCCGGCGGCTGTTTTCAGACCGTTGTCGACGACGGCGCGGTCGACGTATCCAGCGGCCACGGCACCCACGTCGCCGGATCGGTCCTGAGCGATGGAGATGCCGATGGGAAGGGCAAGGGGACGGCTCCGGCCGCCCAGCTAGTCTTCCAGGCGCTCGAGAACTGGGCGACGACCACCACGTTCTGCCAGTTCTTCGGCTGGCCGGCGAGCGGCTATTTTCTGACCGGTATCCCGAACGACATCGGCGATCTGTTCGCCCAGGCCCGCACGGCCGGGGCGCGCATCCATTCCAATTCCTGGGGGGCCAACGTGGCCGGTGTCTACACGACCGACAGCGCCAACACCGACACCTATATCTGGAACAACAAGGACATGACGGTGACCTTTTCGGCCGGCAACTCGGGGGTCGACGCCAACGCCAACGGGGTCGTCGACAACGACTCGCTCGGCGCCCCGGCCACGGCCAAGAATGTCATCACGATCGGGGCCAGCGAAAATGCCCGCGCCGACAATTTCCCCTGCGACACGGCGCTGACCTACGTTTCCAAAGACGGCTACCAGTCCGGTCAGACCTGCACCTCGATGAGCGGGTTGAACATCCTGGGCACGGCCGGGCAGCGCTGGGGGTTCCCCGCCGAACCGCTGAAGAGCGACGTCACGGGCGGCAATGCCGAGCAGATGGCGCCGTTTTCCAGCCGTGGGCCGGCCGACGACACCCGGATCAAGCCGGATGTCGTGGCACCGGGGGCCTGGATTCTGTCGACCTACTCGAGCCTGCACCAGGAGGGGTACGGCGATCCGGCCAACCCGCAGGACGACAATTTCCAGAACGACGGCTGGGGCATGCCGTTCAGCGTCGACTACAAGTATTTCGGCGGCACCTCGATGTCCAACCCGCTGGCGGCCGGGGCGGCCGCGGTCGTGCGGGATTACTACCAGAAGCAGTTCACCCATTCAGCCAGCGCCGCCCTGGTCAAGGGGACGCTGATCAACACGGCCGTCGATCTGCTGGACGAAAACAACGACGGAGCCAACGACAATGACTTTCCCATCCCCAACGTGCACGAGGGCTGGGGGCGGATCAGCCTGGTGCCGGCCACCGACGGCTCCCGCAGTTTTGTCGAAAATACGGCCGGGCTGGCCACGGGAATCAACCAGACGACCACCTACACCGTGACCGGCGGCGGTCCGTTCAAGGTGACACTGGTCTGGAGCGATTATCCCTCGATTCCGTCGGCGTCGGTCAACCTGGTCAACGACCTCGACCTGGTGGTCACGGCGCCGGGCGGGACGAGCTATCTCGGGAACGTTTTCAGCGGTGGCTGGTCGCAGACCGGCGGCAGCGCCGACCGGCGCAACAACGTCGAGAACGTTTACATCAGCACGCCGGCGGCCGGAGTCTGGACCGTGCGGGTGACCGGCTTCAACGTGCCGAATGGGCCGCAGCCGTATGCGCTGGTGGTGAACGCCCCGGCGGCGCCTGCTCCTTCAGGCACGGCGACGCCGACGCCGGCGACTACGGCCACGCCGACCTCGACGCCGACGGCCGGTCCGCCGACTCCGACCCTGCCCCCCTCCGGCTTTCTGCCGCTGATTAGCAAGCCGTAGCCCTGCGGGATTTGAGCCGGCAGGTTGGGTCCGGGCGATCGCGCATCGCCCGGACCTTTTCATTTGCGGTCGTGGGGCGGCCGGTCAGGGTTTGGCCTGTTGGGGGGTGAGGGTGCTGCGGCGCAGGGCCGGCCGGAAAAGGGCGAAGAGGGCTGACGCCAGGTAGAGAACACCGGCGGCGGCGTAGATCAGGCGCACGGGCAGGAAATCGGCCAGAAAGGAGAGGACGAGGGCGGAGCTCATGAAGGTCAGGTTCCAGGCCATGTGGCGCAGGGCATAGATGCGGCCGAGCATGTCCGGTGCGACGGACGCCTGCAGCAGGGTATCCTGGGCGACGTCCCGGATCGCCATCGGCGGGCCGAAGACAAAAGCCATAATCAGGGCAAAGAGATTGTTGGGACTGGCGGCGTAGATCAGGGTGAACAGGCCGAGCAGGCCGGCGTTGGCAATGATAATCCAGCCGGGCCGCCGGCCTATCCAATGACGGGCGGCGGTGGCGATGACCGCTCCAACAAAGGTGCCGAACCAGTAGGCACCGTTTTGCGCCCCCCAGTCATCGGGAGAGCCCTGGAGGGCTCTTTCGACAAAGACCAGCATGAGGGCGGCGGTCCAGACGCCGTGCGGAATGTGTTCCAGGGCTTCCATGACGACGAGCGGCCGGGCGACCGGGTGGCGGCGGAGATAGTCGAGTCCCTCGCGCACGGACTGCCGAAAGGGCGGGCGTCGGACCGGGCTGCCGCTGGGCGGGTCAAACGACGGCCGGATGAAGGGCACGATCGCGGCCGATGCGATGAAGGTCAGCAGGTCAATGGCGATCAAGTTATCGAGGCTCAGCCAGAGAATGAGAAAGCCCCCAAACGTGAACCCGACCGCCATGGTTCCCTGGTTTGTTCCGAGGACGATGCTGTTAGCCTGCACCAGCTGGTCCCGCGGCGCAATCGCCGGGATGAGAGCCTGGCGGGCTGGCAGATAGAAGGCATTGGCGGCCGCCAGGCCGGCCACGACGACGTAGAGAAGCCATATGTCGAGCGGCCCGGCCCGGCTGAGGAGCCACAGCAGGCCGACGAGCCCGGCGCGAAACAGGTCGATGAGCACCATGACCTGCTGGCGGGGGTAGCGGTCGACGATCGCCCCGGCCGTGGGGCTGAAGAGGAAAGCGGGCAGCGTGGTGGCGACCATGACGCCGGCCGTCTGCAGCGCGGAGCCGGTCTGCTCAAATACGGTCACAATCACCCCGACGGTGAAGAGGACGTCGCCAAGCCCGGAAACGACCAGGGCCAGCCAGAGGAATCGGAAGTTGGGGTTCGACCAGAGGGGGGGCTGCTTCATTATTGGGGATTATAGCGCCGAGCTGATCCGGAAGCGCCATCCGGCGAAAAGGACGACTTATCTGTCAGAATAGCCGGGTCTTTGCCTATTCTGATATGATTAGAGGCTGGGTCGCTTATTTTCTTGGGGAGATCACCCGCTCGACCTTAAAGAAATCTCGAAGCCTTGGCAGCCAATCAGCAGGAGTGGCGTTCAATGGTCTTGAGAGGTTTTTCATTGAGTGGGATGATAGAATAGGTGTGCTTGAAAGGAATTATTCAGAGTGGCGGCAAGTTTTACTTTACCGAGAAAAGGCTGCCAAATTAGTTCGCTGAAGCGATTTGAAATAGAGGTTGATTGTGATGCAGGATCGATTCGATTGGCCAGACCGGAAAACCTTTTGGCAGGATAAGCGCGTCATCGTCACTGGAGGGTCCGGATTCCTCGGGTCCTTTGTCGTGGATCAGTTAAACGAAATGGGTGCGGCTGAGATTATCGTGCCGCGGCGAGAACAATATGACCTGACGATGAACGAAGCTGTTCAGCAGCTCCTGAAGGATACAACGCAGGAGGGTAAACCGGCCGATTTAATCATCCATCTGGCCGCCAGAGTCGGAGGGATTGGGGCCAACCTCGTTCACCAGGCAGATTATTTCTATGAAAATCTCATGATGGGGGTGCAGCTCCTGCACCAGGCCTATGTTGTTGGGGTCCCCAAATTCGTCGCCATCGGCACTATCTGCGCCTACCCTAAATATGCCCCGGTGCCATTTCAGGAAGACGACCTCTGGAATGGGTATCCAGAGGAAACAAATGCCCCCTATGGCCTGGCCAAGAAAATGATGCTGGTGCAGTCCCAGGTCTATCGCTCTCAGTACGGATATAACTCGACCTATTTACTGCCGGTCAATCTATACGGTCCCAGGGATAATTTTGATCTGGAGACATCCCACGTCATTCCGGCATTGATTCGGAAGTGTTTAGAGGCCAAAGCGCGGGGGGATGATCACATTGTCGCCTGGGGAGATGGAACCCCAACGCGGGAATTTTTATACGTCGAAGACGCCGCTGAGGGGATCCTGCTGGCCGCCGAACGGTTAAATGAAAGCATCCCGGTGAACCTCGGCAGCAGTTTCGAAATAAGCATCAAGGAGCTGGTAGAGACGATTGCCAGAGTGACAGATTTTGACGGAGAGATCCGGTGGGATACCAGTAAACCGAACGGGCAGCCCCGCCGCAAACTCGACGTCGGTCGGGCAAAGCGGCGGTTTGGGTTTGAATCCAAAACGCCTTTTGAAGAAGGTCTGCGGCGAACCGTCAGCTGGTATCTGCAGACACAGATGGGATCCGTCCTCCGCTGATTCCGGCTGCTGCTGTCGGCCGGTGGGTTTCCTGCCCAATTTCCTAAAAAAATCAATAACTGACGCTTCGTGAACATCAATCAGCGCGCTGCTGGTCCCTTGTACCTCTCGCATGGTCAAAAATAGCATTCTCAATGGTATCGGGGCAGGCGCCCGGATGCTTTTTGCCGTCCTGGCCATTCCCTTGTTGATTCGCCAGCTGGGACTGATCGATTTCGGCGTCTGGAATGTCGCGCTGACTTTTTTTTCGGTTATCCTTCTGGCTGAGGGTGGCATTTCAATCGCTACGACCGTATTTTTGGCTCGCTCCCTGGAAAAAAAAGAGTCGAACGAGATCAATCAGGTCCTCTCAAACTCATTAGTCTTTATTCTGATTTTGTCGACGGGAGCCTCGCTGCTCACCTACCTTTTCGCCCCGACTCTCGTTGCACTTTTCGACAGGTCGCTTTCACTGGAACAGCTCACTGTCGCGGAGAAGGCGGTGGAGGTCAGTGCGATCGCGGCCTGGTTTCGGATCAATCAGCAATTTTTTGCCGGTATTGTTCAGGCCTTCGGCCGGTATGACATATACAGTTTGCTGTTCACGATCCAGGCGCTTCTGGCCAACAGTCTTGGCCTGATCGTCATTGCGGCTTTTGGGGGTGGTCCGGTCCAGTTGATGTGGGGGGTCAGCTTTTTTAGCGGGTGTGTTCTGCTTATTTACCTTGGGATGACGCTGAGGCTCCTCAAGGACTATCCGCTGAGATTTTCGTGGTCCTGGGCGAAAGGGAGTGAAATTGCCCGCCACAGCCTGACCGTCTGGTTGACCAGCATCGGGGGCACTCTGTTCAGCCAGGGAGATCGCCTTCTGGTTGCGGCCCTCCTCTCAATCGAAGAATTCGGCATCTATGTCGCCGTAATCGGGGTGGCCAGACAGATTAATACCTTGAGCGGCATCCTGGCCCAGCCCCTGCTGCCTGTAGTCAGTCGGGCGAAAGAAAAGTTAGATTTCACATCGATCCGCTCGGCTCTAGAGCAAAACATGCTTTTGCTTGTATTGGGGATCACGACCATTGTTTTTTTCTTGATCCTGGATGCCCCGTTCGTCATGAATATCCTGTTTAATCAGCCTGAAACCGACAGCTATCTCCTCGGATATCGGGTGGCTATCGCCGTCTATGGACTCTATTCATTAAATGCTTTTGGCTATTATATCCTCTTTGGTATTGACCAGGTTCGGGTCAATACTTTGATGGTGTTGGGATCCGGGGTCGTCTCTCTCGCCTTTATCTATTTCTTGAGCCAAAGGTTTGGTCTTTCTGGCGCGTTTTACGGAAATGCAGGATTCTTATTCACTTTGTATTTAACCTATGCGGGCATAAATCGTATCGCACCTGGAAATAAAAACCTGAGGAATATCCTGCTGGCGGCCTTAGTCTTGATTCCTCTATTAGCTGGCTGGAGCAGCTTGGCGGATTATTTCCACCCGGTCATCTATTTTGGTGTGGCGTTCTTCATATTTGGCTCGGGATGGTACATCCTTTTTCAATTTACCGGATTTCACCACCGGCTTTTACAAGCCCTTACGGAAAAGAGATCGACTTAATGACCTGTGTTTTTTGCGGCGGCTCCCTGGTGGAATTTAGGAGAATTCCCACGGAAGGTCTATCTGAATTGATGATAGCAGATCCCAGTATTCGGGAGGAGCTGCCCTATTTGATCCATGTTCGATGTCAGGCTTGCCGGTCAATTCTTGCCGCAGATGGCCGCATGGACCGGATAGATCTCAATATCATTTATAAAAATTTACCCGAGGATTATTGGACGCCTTTTATTGAGGCCCGGTCGGGTTTGAAAGGTTTTTATGGGTGGGTTGATCACCTGCTCAACCCGGATCAGACCCCATTGACGATTGGTGATATCGGTTGCGGCGATGGGTTTTTTCTGGAAAATCTCGGCTCCCAATGGCGGCGAATCGGGATCGAACCGGGGGCGAATGCGCTGGACTATTCTGACCGAAATGGAGTCAGGTTTATCAATGGGACACTGGAAAGTTCTGGGCTCGATGAGCATTCATTTGATGTCCTCACTTATTTCGACGTGATCGAGCATCTTCCCGATATCAACCGGGAACTACAAATGGCCGGCCGTTTCTTGAAATCCGGTGGGAAGCTTTTGATATTCACAGGCAATGCGACCAGCTGGTCTGCCCGGGCGGCGGCCGACCGGTGGGCCTATCTCAACTATGTGGGTCATATCGCCATTCCCTCCGAAAAGGGGCTTCGTCTTGCCCTCCAATCTAATGGCTTTGCCGTCACGCAGACGATCCGTTTGTCTCATCCTCTGCACCGCTCTTTCATCCGCTGGGTGGTCACCCTTCTGGCCTCTCGATTTTTAAGAGTCGGCAGGGCTACGACCTTGTTCCGAGATCATCAACTCGTGATCGCCCGCAAAATTGAGACACTTGCCGATTGACTGGTTTCTCCTTATCCCCATGAAGAAAATTCTCCTTCTTGTGCACCGGTTATATCGAGGATTCTTGAGCAAGATCCTCTTTTCTACCTACAATCGAATCAACCTTTATGTTCAAAGTGTTGAGTACGAACAGTTTCCGGATCTTCGGGGACCTATTTACCTGAACAACCAGGGCCGTATTGTCCTGGGAAACAATATCCGGATAAACAGCGGCACCACCTATAACCCGATTGGTGGGAACACCCGTTGTTTCTGGACGACAAAGCCGGGAGGGGTCATCAAGATCGGGGAAAATACTGGCATCTCCAATACCGTTCTTTACTCCTTCAATCGGATCGAAATCGGCCGTGACGTCTTGATCGGGAATGGTTGCAAAATCTATGATTCAGATTTCCATCCAATCGGCCGATCAGGCGAAATGGTCTCCCGCCAGATCACCATTGGAGATGGCGTTTTTATCGGTGCCCACTCGATTATTCTGAAAGGGGTGACGATTGGAAATCAGGCGGTTGTCGGGGCGGGTTCCGTTGTCACAAGGGATATTCCTGCAGGGGAGATCTGGGCCGGGAATCCGGCTAAGTTTATTAAGAAAGTGGAATAAGCGGACGACCACTCGCGGCAGATGCGATTAATCAAAGGGTTTATCGGTTTTGGAATCATCGTTTTGCTGGTATTCACCGTGGAACGATTTTCCGTGTCTCTGGCAAAAAACCTCCTTTTTTTGGAGAGCAATTATTTAAACCTGGGTGCCGATGAATCGAGAGATTTTGTCTCTTTCGATTTGAGCGGGACTACCGCTGCCTGTTTGCGAGAATCAGCCAATCCTGGCCGCCTCTGCCTGGCCAATGCCCTCGTCGCTTATCAACGAAATCAATTTGGAAAAAGTGGCGAATATTTAAAAACCTTTCTTCAAACAGACGACATCACTCCCTGGGATCGAATGATCACAGATAATCTGGGAAATGATATCGCCGGTGAGTTGTTACCTGAGGCGAAAACCAGCCACGGTCTGGTGGTTTCTCGCGATGCCTTACTGGAGACGATTTGCTGGATCGCTCCGCTTCACCTGGCTAACTTTATTCCTGTATCACCGGCGGAAGGGGAGTTCCTGGAGGCCTGCCTCAGCGGGCACGCCTCGATAATTTACACTGTTTCGGGAACAGATACCTGTTTGTTCATCAGCAATTTGCCTGGGTTAGGGATTCCCTGTCATGGGGTTGGGCCACCGGCATACGTGACCCTCAACGACATTGAACCGGCCGTGTTCAGTATCAAAAAAGGTCGCGATGAGGTGGCGATTGGCGGGATTTTCTGGTGGGTTCCATTTGAAAAATGGGAAGGGCTTGACACCCGTCTTCCCCAATCCAGTGTCCCTCACTGGATCTGGATTCGATACTTAAATAACGGGCAGCGGCCGCTTGAGGTTGAGGGACGGTGCCGGGGGGAAATCATTTTCCAGGATATATTTCCGGTGGCTTCGGGGTTTTCCTGGCGGCCTGCTGGTCCAATCCCAGGGGATTGCGGCCGACTTTCTCTGCTTTTCAAAAGTAATGGCCAGCTGCCTGCAGGTTTGGATGCGGTTTTGTTGACCAACCTTGGTGGACTGGACCCGAATCGTATCGAGGGCATTTCCGGGAAATGAAGGCCGTTATTAAACTCTTTCTCGTGGGAGCTTTCATCCCGCTCGCCTTTGAATTCGGAAACTTGCAGCTCACGATCGGCCGCATCGTGCTGGTTTTCCTTGGCCTGTTATGGCTAGTTCACCTGTTGGGGGCTGGGGGACTGCGCCTGAAGCGTCTTTCTCTAAAATTGGTCATCCCCCTCCTGGTCCTGCTGGCATATGGCGCATTTCTCGCCTTTGGCAACCCCTATTTCGAGCGGTCGATCGTCGACCTGCTCGAATTGGGACTGCTCATTTTTGCCATTCTCCTCCTCTTTAATTATCCCGGACGCCTCGGATGGACTGAAAAGGACAGCGAAGAGACCCTCCATTTCCTGTTTTTTCTGAGTTGTATCGGCAGTCTGGTGACGATCTATGGCTTTTTTACCACGACCCGATCGGAATTTGGGGCGATCTACCGCCCTCATTTTCTGGGAGATCCCAGTTTTGTCGTCCTGGCCAGCTATCTCTATTTTCGAGTTTCCCGGAAAC
This sequence comes from Promineifilaceae bacterium (SeqCode), assembly GCA_041568735.1. Lineage (GTDB taxonomy): Bacteria > Chloroflexota > Anaerolineae > Promineifilales > Promineifilaceae > WTJY01. The sequence goes on along the minus strand of JBFFZG010000022.1, from coordinate 6,860 downwards.
CCCGGCATTTTTTCCTGCTCCTGATCGCCTTCATTTCGATCATTTTTCTACTTACCCGGGGTGTCTGGTTGACGCTGGCCCTGGTTTTTATGGTTGGATTAATCGTCCACCGCCGTTACTTCTTAGCGCCAGCAACGCTTTTTCTCCTCAGCCTTACAATCATCGGCATCTTTATCTCACTCCTGTTTGAGATCAATCCACTGCCAGGTTCGGTCATTTCTCGGATTAATTCCCTGTTTACAGGCAATGAAAACCTGTTCTTGCGCACCGTTCACTGGCAGAGCTCGATCGAAACCTATCGAAACTATCCGCTGGGAACCGGATTGGGAACCTGGCGCTTCTTTAATCTCAATCCGCAAAACCCGGTTCTCACAGCACATAGTGATTGGTTCACACTGCTTGCCGAGACCGGCCTGGTTGGCATTATTTCCCTGTTCTGGTTCTGGGTGACTCCTCTGGTGGCATTGTTGAAAAAACCGCAGACTGGTCGATCGGTTGGCGCCGTCATCGCCTGGGGCGCGCTGCTATCGACTTTTTTCGCCACGTTTCGTTCAGATACGCTGCTGACCGCCGATGGTTTGCAGATCGCCGTTTTCTTATTTCTTTTCTACACCACCAATTTGGGAGTTCAGAGATCGGCCGTTTCCGGACACGCCGGTTCCCAGGCGGCGGGCAGCTCGCATCATCAAGGATAATAAATAGGTAATTTCAGGTTACGCAGCCGGGAATCCATGGGATAATAGGAAGCCTGCCGTGGAAAATGAGGGTTGACCCCTGTCCCACCGATAACCGAAAGCAATCGAAATTTACATCGAAATATGCATCAAAAAAAGCTGCCGACCATGCCCGGGGTGACGATCGTTACCCCCGCGTACAACAGCGTCACCTATATCCAAAAAACAATTGATAGCGTATTGAATCAGGATTACCCCAACCTCGAATACATCGTGGTGGATGGAGGATCCACCGACGGCACGGTCGAACTGCTGCGATCCTACGGCGATCGACTCAAATGGGTTTCCGAACGGGATCACGGCCAATCGGACGCGATCAACAAGGGGTGGCGCCTGGCGGAGGGGGAAATTCTCGGCTGGTTGAATGCCGATGATTATTATCTCCCCGGGGCGGTTTCGTCGGCCGTCGCTTATCTAAATGAGCATCCTCAGGTCGGCGCTGTCTTCGGCTCTCTGGCATTCATCAATGATGAGGGGGTAATCTATGGCTATAAAGATCCGCACGATTTTAATCCCCGCGCTATTTTAGAATACCCGACCCAGATGATTTCTTCGACCCTTTTTTTTAGAAAAGTCCAGCTGGCTTCCTGCGGATACCTGAACCGGGATCTTCATTTCGCCATGGATTACGACTTCTATCTGCGGCTGGCCAAAGTGGGAGAAATCCATTATATACCCCGAATCATGGCCCATTTCCGCGTTCACAGCGCAAGCAAGTCCCAGTCCCAGGTCAGCCGGCACCTGTCCGAAATGATTCAAGTGTACCGGGCGCACGGCGGTCGATTTCGCCTGTCGCCATTCTGGATTCGGGTGGCGGCCCTCTTTTTGTGGAGCCGGATTCCAGAAAGCCTCCGGAAACTCTTTCGGCAGGTCCTTTCCCGTTTGGAAATCGGTGAGGTTACCATTGAGCGGCCAAAATAGGGCTGTTGAAAATCATAACCAGCCATGATTGTTGGATTTAACGCCGTCATCATCGATGCCCTCTCAACCGGTACGCGCCAGCGAGACCTCCACACGGTGCCGTGCCTGATGCGAATGCTGCTGGATAGGGGTGATCGACCGGTGATCTACACCGCGGCCACTTTGCCCGCTCCGCTTCTCGATCGGCTCGTCCCGCCGGAATATCAAACACACGTGGTTCGGACCCCGATTCCCACACTGCCGACCTACAGGCGCATCCTATCTGGAATTCCTTACTGGGGGAGACAGACCAGGCGGGATCGAATTGACATTTTTCACACCTCTTATTATCCGCTGCAGCCGGTTTCAGCTCGGACAGTCTTCCACGTCAACGACGTTCGTTTCCTACACCATCCCGAAACCTATAAACGGAGCCGTTACCTCTTTCTCAAAGCGGTCGTCGGCAATACGATCCGCAAAGCCGACCGCATCATCGCCATTTCGGAAGATACGAAAAGGGATCTGGTCAATTTTTTCCAGAAAGATCCGGATGATATCGATGTCGCCTATATTCCAGCTTCCCCTGCTTTTTCAAAGGTAGAAGATGAGGAGAAGCTGCAGGCGGTGCGGTCGCGCTACCGGCTGCCGGCGAGGTTTGTCCTTTTTGTCGGCCACCTGGAGCCGCGTAAAAACCTGAAAAACCTGGCCGAGGCCTTTATCGCCGCGCGCCAGGATGGGCTCGGGGAATGGCATCTCGTGATTGCCGGCCCCGAAGATTTTGGTGTAGAAAATCTTTGGAAGCGGTTGGGAGATCGGCCCGCAGCCCACGGCATCTCTTTTACCGGGTACGTTCCCGATGAGGATTTGGCCGCCTTGTATACCCTTTCTTCCGCACTTGCCTTTCCCTCCCAGCATGAAGGGTTTGGCATCCCGCTGATTGAAGCGATGGCCTGCGAGACCCCGATCCTGACCTCGAACAGCTCCGCCCTGCGCGAAGTCGCCGGAGATGCGGCCATTCTGATCGACCCATTTGATATCGGCAGTATCACAGCTGGCCTGGGCCGGCTGATGGGGGAAGAATCCCTGCGCCGGCAGCTCGTGCAAAAAGGTCGCGAACGCCTCCAGCGCTTCACTCCGGAGAAGACCGCGGAAGCAATCCTGGCCAGTTATGATCGGCTTTTCATATCGAGATGACAAAAGTTCTCCATCTCATAACCCATCTGGATGCCGGCGGCGCTCAGGATAACACCCTGATCACGGTGGAAAACCTGCCGCGAAGCCGCTACGAAGTCCACCTGGCGGCTGGTATCGACTACGTCGATTGGCAGCCTCGGGCGGTCTGCGGTGCCGATCGATTCATATCCTTGCCCCATTTAAAACACCCGATCGCCCCGGGGCACGATGTCCGGGCCTATGTTCACCTCGTAAAACTGCTCAAAAAAGAACGCTATCAAATATTACACACCCACAGCTCCAAAGCCGGCATTATCGGCCGCCTGGCCGGGCGTCTTACTGGGGTTCCGTATATCGTGCATACCATTCACGGCTTTCCCTGGCACGATTACATGCCCGCCCTGCAAAAACAGGTCTATGTCCGCCTGGAGCGCTTCGTTTCTCGATTGACGGACCGGCTGATTACCGTTTCCGATCTCAATAAAGAAGAAGCGATTCGATATGGTCTGGCCCCGCGCGACCGGATCCAAACGATCTACAGCGGAATTGATCTTGCCAAATTTCAGGTCGCCGGGAATGCGGCGGAGAAAAAGCGGCAGTTAAATATTCCGGCTGGTTCTCCCGTTATTGGGATGATCGGCCGGCTCTCGCGCCAAAAAGCACCGCTGGATTTTGTAACGGCCGCAAAAATCATCCTCAAAGGCCGGCCCGAAGTCGTTTTTCTCCTGATTGGTGACGGGCCGGACCGGGATCAGGTCGCCGCCGCCAGCGCCGGATTTCCACAGATCAGAATGCTCGGCCAGCGCGATGACATACCGGAGCTGTTGGCCTTGCTCGACATCTTCGCCCTATCCTCCCTGTGGGAAGGGCTGGGGCGGGCTATGACCGAAGCGATGATGATGAAGGTCCCGGTTGCGGTTACCCGGGTCAATGGGGTTCCTGAGCTGGTTGCCCACGGGGAAACCGGGCTCCTGTCCGATCCGGCCGATCCGGTCGGCCTGGCCGAAAATCTGCTCTGGCTGCTCGATCATCCCGAGGAACGATTTGCCATGGCCCGGCGCGGTTATCGGCGGGTGATCCCGGCCTTCGATGCCGATCATATGGTGGGGCAGATTGATGCCCTGTATCAGACGCTTCTCGCGAACCCGGGCCGGCGGCCGCTCAAGTGAAGATGAGGCGATCCCTGCTGATTTTCCTGGGGCTCGTGCTGGTGCCGGCCATGAGCCTGGTATCCTGTGGACCTGGGTCGAGCGATCAGGTGGCAAAGGGGCAGATTTCTGTGGAAACGGTTGACCTTGGTGGGGAGGTGATCGGCCGGCGTTTCCGCGTCAAAGGGGGCAGCCTCTGGTTCCCCTATGCCAACGGCAGCACGCTTTACTCGATCGATGACTGGGTCGCCGTCTACCAGGAACCAGCCCGGGAAGAGATCGGCGTCATTCGCTATTATGAAGGGGAGATTAAAATCCACCCGGTCTTTCACCAGGTTTCGTTAGAAGGAGAAGCCAATAATTTTGCATCGGGAGTGGCCCGCCTGAGCCAGGATCTCATCGCCTATATCAAGGCTAATACGATCGAATTGTACAGCTTCGAAACGGACGAGGTCATTCAGGTCATTGATTTGCCCCAGGAATTTCGCCTGTGGGGCCCTCTGCACGTCACGCAGGATGGAACGTATTTGAGCCTGACGGGCAGCATCGGCGCGGAATCGTCGATAATCCGCGTGCACAGGGCGACTGGAACATACGACGAGCTGATTTCACCATTTCGTGGACTGGAAAAGCTAATCGCCAATCATGGACAAATCCATCCCTCCCGACCTGATCTGCTCCTCTTTGCCCACGAAGGCTCCTGGGTGCGGGATCGGGTCTGGCTCTGGGATCTTTCAGCCGGGAGGGCCAAAGCCCTCAGTGAACAGCCGGAATTTGTCGAGTGGGGGCACGAAATCTGGTCAGCGGACGGCCGGCAGGTCTGGGTCGTTCAATACGGGTCCCCTCAGCGAGGCGTGCCCTCTGGGGTGATTTCCCTGACTCTGGAGGGGCGGGCTGAACTTCTCCTGGAAACGACTGATTACTATTTTTCCCATATCAGTCGATCTTCAGATGGGCGCTATCTCGCTCTGGATACCTATCGTCCGGATGAGGAAGGTCGGTTTTTCGTGTTTCTCTATGATCTGGAAGCCAGCACCCTTCAGAAAATCAGCGAGGTCAGGCTGGCCCCGAGCCACCCTTTCCATCCCCATCCCCTGTTTGCCGCCGATAATCGCTACCTGGGATTCAATGATTTTGACCCGTCGGCGCAGCAATCGTCAATCGTGATCCAGGCGCTATCTCGATGAGGACCAGACGGAAAACGATCCAGGGGGAAGTTTGCCTTTTTCCCCATTCAAAAATATAGTTGGCAGGAGCGGCCCCTCACAAACTTCCATCATTTTAAGGATTCAAACATTTTAAAAAGAGAAGGTTCCTGCGAATCGGCTGTGACCTCCTCTAGAAGAAACAGATAGATTGATGGGGAAATGACATTTTCGGTTTGATTTTTCCATTAAACTAGGAAGAAAGTACTATTCATCAGCCACCAGCACCAATCCGAACAGGTTTATGAGCTTACCCTACGACTTAATTCTTCAGACTTCGCGTACCAAATCTCGAAGATTTGCCCTGAAGTTTTCTGAAAGAATGCTGCTGTTAAATTTCGCCGATTTAATTCTGCTGAACGGCGGGCTTGTTCTCTTTGCCGCGATTTCGCAGCAGGATTTCATCCTGGAGGTCAGCTATTTCACGGAGCGGTGGGTCTGGTTTTTGACGCTATCGATTGTCTGGCGCACGATCGCCAGCGCCTTCAACCTGTACGATTTGCGCCGTGCCGGTAATCCACCCGCCATCCTTCGGTGGACACCGATCGCCATCCTGGTGACCAGTACCCTGTACGGGTTGATCCCTTATATCACCCCACCGCTCGTCGAGAGGCGACTCTATTTGCCGTTACTGCCGCTCATCCTGGGGCTGCTTCTCATTGGGTGGCGCCTGTTTTACGCCAGAGTCCTCGTGCGAAAGCCCTTTGACCACCAGATATTAATCCTGGGGGCCGGCTGGTCGGGCAAAACCCTGGCCGAGACGCTGCAAGCCACAATTCAGGCGACCGGCAATGCCTATGGTTACAAGCTTCTGGGATTTGTCGATGATAATCCGGAGCTGCAGCGGGAGACGATCGGTGGCCTGCCGGTGCTGGGCACGCGCAACCACCTGGTCGAATTGATCGGCCTGGAGCGGGTTGATGAGCTCGTCCTCGCCATAAGCAAAACTGACGACATCCATCCAGAGCTGGTCGATTTGTTGCTGCGCTGTCGGGAGGGTGGTGTCGAAATCTCCACCATGACGCAGATGTACGAGTCGCTGACCGGCCGCATCCCCGTTCAGCACGTCGATATGCGCCTGGCGCTCGCGGCAGAAAAATCAATCTGGCATCCATTGTACCAGATCGTCCGCCGGCTCATGGACTTCACGGTCGCCTTTATCGGCTGCCTGCTGCTCCTGCTCGTCATCCCCTTCATCTGGTTGGCCAATCAGCTGACCGACCCGGGTGATTTGTTCTACCGGCAGACCCGGGTTGGCAAAGGGGGCAAGCGGTTTCAGGTCATTAAATTCCGCTCCATGGTGATGAACGCCGAAAAGAAAACGGGTCCGATCTGGGCCAGTGAACGGGATCCTCGGATCACCCCGATCGGCCGCTTCCTGCGCCGGAGCCGTCTCGACGAGCTGCCCCAGTTCTGGAATGTGCTGCGCGGCGATATGGCCTTGATCGGCCCGCGGCCCGAGCGCCCCCTCTTTGTCGAGCAGCTGGCGGCTAAAATTCCGCTCTATCGCGCCCGCCACGCCATCAAGCCAGGCATCACCGGCTGGGCGCAGGTTTCCTATGAATACGGCGCTTCAATCGAAGACGCCCGCATCAAACTGGAGTATGATCTCTACTACATCAAGAACCAGTCGCTGCTCCTGGATCTGCGGATCATCTTCCGCACGATTGGGGTCGTCTTTGGCCTGAAAGGCCGCTAGG
>JBFFZG010000021.1:0-28949 GCA_041568735.1 Promineifilaceae bacterium (SeqCode) | reverse complement strand
GTTTCGTTGTCGATCTCCCTCGAGTTGCCTAAAATCAGGGTCCAGATCGTGTTTTCGAGCCGTTATCAGCCAGGGGTTAATCAGGAAAACCGGACATTCTCCACCAGCCCGGCCGCAGGCTGAAAAAGCGCGTGCGCCAGGGTGGCTCCGAAAATCCAGGCATCCGGTGTGCGGCTCCAGGTCGGCTGGGCCACAGGATTTTTGAACGAGCGATATATCGTCGATCAGGCCATGAAATCTTCCCGGACTATTCCATCTGTCAGTGTCGGAGCCGTCCTTACAGCGACCATTCTGGCATCGACGATGGCTTATATCGACGGCTCCGCCCTCAATGTGGTCCTTCCCACTTTGCAAAAGGATTTAAGGGCCTCGGCCACCGACCTGCTGTGGATCATCGACGGGTATCTGCTCATGCTGGCCTCCCTCATCATGGTCAGTGGAGCGATTGGCGACAAACTCGGCCGTAAGCGCGTATTCATGGCCGGCATCGCCCTCTTCACCGTGGCCTCTATCGCCTGCGGCCTGGCGCCGACCAGCGGTTTCTTGATCCGAGCCCGCTTCGTTCAGGGCATTGGCGGGGCGCTGATGGTTCCCGGCAGCCTGGCCCTGATCAGCTCCCTCCTCCCTCTTGAGGTCCAGGGGAAATCGATCGGCACCTGGTCGGCCGCCTCGGCGATCGTCACGGCGGCCGGGCCGCTTCTGGGGGGCTTTCTGGCCGATCTCGGTCTCTGGCGCGGCATCTTTTTAATCAACGTGCCGCTCGGTGGGATCGCCCTCTACATCCTGTGGACGAAAATCCCGGAAAGCCGCGCCGAACCGGCCGGTGCCCCGATCGATTATCCCGGCGCCATCCTGGCGACGGTGGGGCTGGCCGGCATCACGTACAGCTTCATCTCGATGTCTGAATACGGGGCCGTGACGCCGACGATTCAGCTCTCACTGCTGGTGGGCATCCTCTCCCTGGCTGGTTTTTTCTGGGTCCAGACCCGCAGTCCCCATCCGATGGTCCCCCTCGGTCTATTTCGCTCCCGCACATTCCTCGGGGCCAATCTGCAGACCTTGTTTCTCTACGGGGCTCTGAATCTCCTCTCTTTCTTCCTATCTTTGAATATCGTTCAGATTCAAGGGTATTCGCCGACCGTGGCCGGCTTTGCCTTCCTCCCCTTTATCATCATGATGATGGTGCTGTCTCGCTGGGCCGGGAGCCTGGCCGACCGGATCGGTCCCCGCCGGCCGCTCATCGTCGGACCGACGATTTCCGGCTTCAGCTTTTTGTGGCTCTCTTTTGCCGGCCTGACGCGAACCCTGCCTGAGGCCTTTCTGACTTTCCTGCCGCCGATCATTCTCTTTGGCATCGGCATGGCCATCACCGTGGCTCCGCTCACGGCGGCCGTCATGACTGAAGTGCCGCCAAAATTCGCGGGGACCGCTTCCGGAGTCAACAATGCCATCTCGCGCACGGCCGGAGTGCTGGCCATCGCCATTATCGGGGCGCTGGCCATCAACCTGTTTGGCCATCAGCTGGCCCGCCTGTCGGCCCGCCTGCCGCTGGCAGCGGAAACCCGGCAGGAGCTGTTGAATGAGGCCAACCAGCTGGCCGAGACGACCGTGCCGCCCGACGTCCCAGCCGATCTCTATCCCACCGTGGAACTGATCATCAAAACGGCATTTATTGAAATGCACCGGGTGGTAATGATCATCTGTGCCGCCCTTTCCTGGCTGAGCGCCTTGATCGCCTACTTCCTGATCGAATCGCGCAGGAACAAGAAACGGCTGGTCGACGCACCGGCCCGCCCCCAAACCCAGGAATTTCACCTTTAAGCTCTCCTCCGGGCGAATAAAAAAGAAAAAGGGATTGACCGGCCGGTCAATCCCCTGGCGTTTCTCCATTTCTTCTATTGTGGCTGCTGTGGCGGCCGCCCTTTAACCGCTGGCATAGCTTTCCAGCGGCTCGCAGGTGCAAACCAGATTCCGGTCACCGTAGACATTGTCGACCCGGCTGACGGCCGGCCAGAATTTGTGCTGGCGGACCCAGGGCAGTGGGGAGGCCGCCTGTTCCCGGCTGTAAGGCCGGTCCCATTCGCCGGCGATGACTTCGGCCGTATGGGGCGCGTTCTTCAGCGGGTTGTTCTCAGGGTCGCTTTCACCCCGCTCGATCGCCTCGATCTCGGCCCGGATTTCGATCATGGCCTCGCAGAAGCGGTCGAGTTCGGCCAGCGACTCGCTCTCCGTGGGTTCGATCATGAGCGTGCCAGCCACCGGGAAGGACATGGTTGGCGCATGGAAGCCAAAATCCATCAGACGCTTGGCTATATCGTCGACGGCGACCGCATCTCGCAGCCCGCGGGTATCGATAATGCACTCGTGGGCCACCCAGCCATGTTCTCCGCGATAAAGCACCGGGTAATAGGGTTCCAGCCGCGTCGCGACATAATTGGCGTTCAAAATTGCCAGCCTGGAGGCTTCCGTCAGGCCTACCGCTCCCATCAGGCGGATATAGGCGTAGGAAATGGGGAGGATATTCGAGCTGCCCCAGGGAGCGGCCGAAATCGCCCCAATCGCCTGATCCCCGCCGACGCCCGGCACGACGCTGTGGCCGGGCAAAAATGGGGCCAGGTGGCTGCGCACCCCGATCGGACCCATGCCCGGACCGCCGCCGCCGTGGGGAATGCAGAAGGTCTTGTGCAGATTGAGGTGGCAGACATCCGCTCCGATTAAACCGGGACTGGTGAGACCAACCTGCGCGTTCATATTGGCCCCATCCATATAAACCTGCCCACCGTGCTCGTGAATGATGTCGCAGATTTCACTGATGGCCGGTTCGAATACCCCGTGCGTGGAGGGATAGGTGACCATGAGGGCAGCCAGATGGTCGGCATGGGCCGCCGCTTTCTGCCGCAGGTCATCGATATCGATATTGCCATGGTCGTCGCACTGCACGACGACGACCTGCATGCCGGCCATGACAGCGCTGGCCGGGTTGGTCCCGTGGGCCGAGCTGGGGATCAGGCAGATATTGCGGCCGGAATCACCCCGGCTCAAATGATAGGCTCGAATCACCAGCAGGCCGGCGTATTCGCCCTGGGAGCCGGCGTTGGGCTGCAGGGAAATGGCATCAAAACCGGTGATCTCTGCCAGGTATCTTTCCAGCCGATCAAACATCTCCAGGTAGCCGGCAGCCTGCTCCCGGGGGACAAAGGGGTGAATCTCGGAAAATGCCGGCCAGGTCACCGGAATCATCTCGATGGTAGCATTCAGCTTCATCGTGCAGGAACCGAGGGGTATCATGCTGTGGACAAGCGAAAGATCCTTCGCCTGGAGCCGGTAGATGTAGCGGACCATTTCCGTTTCGGAATGAAAGCTCCGGAAGACCTCGTGGACCAGGAAGGGCGAGGTTCGCCGGTGGGGTTCCGGGAAGGTCAGGTCGATGGCCCCGGCGGTTTTTTCGATCTCGCCGGCCCCATCGCCAAAGATGGCCAGGATATCGGCCAGATCCCGCAGGTTCGTCGTTTCGTCGAGCGCGATCCCGACCCGGCCGTCGCCGTAGGTGCGGAAGTTGATCTCCCTTTCGAGCGCTCCCTGTTCGATGGCCGCCGCGGACAGCGGCCCCTTCTCAATCGTCAGGGTGTCAAAAAACGTCTCGCTGGTGAGCGTATATCCCATTTCACGCAGGCGAATGGCCAGGATGGCGGTGAGCAGGTGGACGCGGCGCGCGATACGGGCCAGCCCTTCCGGTCCATGATAGACGGCATACATCGAGGCCATGATCGCCAGCAAAACCTGGGCGGTGCAGATATTGCTCGTCGCTTTTTCCCGGCGAATGTGCTGTTCGCGCGTCTGCAGGGCCAGCCGCAGGGCCGGTTTCCCCTGTGTATCGATGGAAACCCCAATGATGCGGCCGGGCATCAGCCGCTTGTAAGTCTCCCGGGTCGCCATAAACGCGGCATGAGGACCGCCGTAGCCGAACGGCACGCCAAAGCGCTGGCTGTTGCCGACGACGATGTCGGCGCCAAACTCGCCCGGCGGTCGGAGCAGGGTCAGGGCCAGCAGATCGACCGCCGCGACAACCAGCGCCTCCCCATCATGGGCTCGCTCACAGAAATCCTGGTAATCGAAAATTGCCCCGTCCGTTGCCGGGTATTGAATCAGGGCACCGAAAATCTGGTCGTCAAAGGAGACCGTGCGGTGGTCTCCGACGACGACGGTGATCCCGATCGGTTCAGCCCGGGTTTGAACCGTATCGATCGTCTGCGGGTGGCAGAGCTCCGACACGAAGAAGCGGGTGGCGGTTGATCTGCGAGGCCGGGCCGCGAAGGCCATGACCATCGCCTCGGCCGCGGCGGTCGCTTCGTCCAACAGGGAGGCATTGGCGATTTCCATCCCGGTCATATCAATAATCATCGTCTGGAAATTGAGCAGTGCCTCCATGCGCCCCTGGGCGATTTCCGCCTGGTAAGGAGTATACTGCGTATACCAGCCCGGATTTTCCAGAATATTGCGCAGGATCACCGGCGGCACGATCGTGCCCGCGTAGCCCATCCCGATATAAGAGCGGAAGCGCTTGTTTTTTCCGGCCAGCCGCTGCAGATCTTCGAGAACCTCCGACTCCGAGAGGGGGAAGGGCAGCTGCAGCTCTTGTTGGCGCCGAATGCCGGACGGAATCACGCGATCGATCAGTTCGTCGAGAGATTTCACCTCGAGGGCGGCCAGCATTGCCGCGACGTCGGCCGCTCGCGGGCCGTTGTGTCGCGGTTCAAAGGTATCGGTCATCCCGAGCAGGGCAAGGTTATCAATCGACTTGTTTTCAAGATCTCTGGTATTTAACATGGAACTGCTCCATTGCAGACACATCGCCTTCCGCTGCAAGAACCCTGAAAAATGGGAAGTGAAGGGGAGTTTCTCTGGCGCTTTCCGCACAGCCGGCCGCTGTCAGCAAAAGCCGGAGTCGGGTCGGGATTCCAATTTCCCGGGGAAGCGTGGAATGGCATTGGTTTAAAGCGGGATCACCAGTTCAGCGGCCGGCCGTTCCCGAAATTGGCAGGTGGGTTCGAGATCGCGGCGGCCGGCGGGAGCGGGTGTGATCTAACCCCGTTCCTCGCAGTAGGCGCGATAGGCAGCGGCGTCCATCAACCCGTCGAGGGAATTCAGATCGGAAAATTTGATGCGCACCATCCAGGCCTCTCCGTACGGGTCGGTGTTGACCATTTCCGGCGTGTCGAGCAGGGGTTCGTTGACCGCCAGGATCTCGCCGGCGACCGGCATAAATAGATCGGCGGCGGCTTTGACCGATTCAACGACGCCGAATTCTTCACCGGCCTCATAGCGGGCGCCGACATCGGGTAATTCCAGAAAAACTATGTCAGAAAGGGCATCCTGGGCGTAATCCGTGATCCCCACCACCCCTTCGTCGCCATCGACCTTGATCCATTCATCCTCGCGGGAGTAGAGAAGCCCGTCGATTATTTTGCTCATCTTGATTCTCCTTGCGTGCCGGGTTTTTAATTAATAGAGGGCAGGCGGCCGTCCACCATGATGTGTCCGGTCGCCTGCCCTCTGTCATCGACCTGAGAGTTTCACTGAAGGAACTTCAGCTTGCACCTTCGGTGTCCGCCTACCTGGAGGTTGGCGTCCTTTTCAGAAGCGGCGCGACCGGGCGATCCTTTTGCCTGAGAGATTCACCGACGAGCGGCTTGCACCTTCGGCGTTCCGGAAATCAGAAGCTCTCTCGCCCGGCCGTCTGGCATTTTAAGTTTTCTGCATTCTAAAAAAAGATAGAGCGCTTGGCAAGCATCTCAGCGGGTCGTTTCCCAGGTCTGGTCGGCCACCTGCCCCCGTTCACCGAGCCGGCCGATGTCGATGTCGTTGATGCGCACGACAACGCCAAACGCGTTGCCGGTTCGAATATTGACGAAATCGCTGCCGGTAAAGGTCAGCACATCTCCCCGCAGCGCCTGTCCTTCAAAGACATTGATCTCGTCGACAATCACCCGCAGCCAGGAGCGTTCGGTAATATCGATCTGCATATTAATGATGTCGATCGTCGCCGGCAGCGGATTGCGGGTGGGGAGAGGCGGGGGCAGAGGTTCGGCGCCGGTCGTTGATTCGATCGGATCAGCCGTCGAGCCGGTGGTGCGGCCGGTCGGAACAATCAGTTCGCTCGAGGGCTCCGGCACCCCATTGTCGTCCTCTTCTACCGGAGGCGCCTCCTCCTCCGCCGCTTCGCGGCCGAGAATTTCGTTGACGGCTGTGGTCAGGTTCTCCAGCGTCAGGGAGGACTGCTCCTGGCCGAGCAGGCGGGGCAAAAACCGCCAGGAGAGCAGGGCGATAAACACCAGGAGGGCGAGGATGATAAACCAGCTCACCCGATCCGACCGGCTGTCGGCGGGATGGGTCTCCAGCTCGCGGTTGAGTGGATTGAAAAAGGTCCCACTTTCCGGCTCAGGCGGCAGGACCATGGCCGGCGGCGGGGGGGGCGCCGTGGGAGGAGTGGGCGCGGGCTGATGCCGGCGAAAATACTCGTACCGCTCGAGCAGCGGCTCGGACTCCAGATTGAGAAAACGGGCGTATTTGCGCAGGTAGCCCCGGGCATGCGCCACCGAAGGCAGCGCGTCGAGCTGTCCCAGTTCCATCGCCTTGAGGAACTTCGGGTTGATCCGCAAGGCGTCGTGCACCTCGGAATAGGAGAGGCCGCGGGCTTCCCGGGCTTCTTTTAATATGCTGCCGATTTCTTCCACAGGGTAATTTTCGTCAGATACAAAAAAGAGATCAACCTCCTGCGAATCCGGCGGCCGATCTCTTCGTATGGGTCAATCCAGATGAAGAAAAACGATTCGAGGCTTAATACGCTTCGTCGTCCATGAAATCTTCGAATTCATCATCTTCGAATTCTTCGTCGATTTCCTCTTCGAATTCTTCGTCCAGCAGCTCTTCGGCCGGCTCGATGTCAGTCCCCTCTTCCTCCTCAGCTTCCACGACGGCTTTGACCGGGGCTGATTCGTCGATCACCTCGATCATGATCGTCGCCTGGAATTCGGCGTCAAAGCGAACCAGGGCAGCATGCGTGCCGGTTTCCCGCAGGGATTTCCCTTCGACAGTGATCTTGCGCCGGTCGATCTCGATACCCAGTTCTTCTTCGAGGCTGGCGGCAATTTCGGCCGTTGTGATCGATCCGTACAAACGCCCTTTCTCACCCGCCTTGGCCATAAAAGTAATCCGGGTATCAGCCAGCCGGTCGACGAGGGCGGCGTATTCTTGGCGCAGCTGTTCGCGGCGGGCGGCTGCCTGCTCGCGCCAGGCTTCGGCCTGCTTCAGCTGGCCAGGGGTTGCGGGCACGGCAAACCCTTTAGGAATGAGATAATTGCGCCCGTATCCATCGGCGACTTCAAAAATTTCACCCTTGTAGCCCAGGGTATCGACGTCTTCGGTCAGCAGAATCTTCATATCTGAATGATCTCCAGGTAATTTTCGCAGTCGATAATGCTAACAAATGCGATCAATTTTAGCAAACCGCCGGGGATAGAAAATAGGGGTTTCTTATCCGGGGAGCCGTTCCGTGAGCAGGCGCAATTCGGCAAGTTTGGCCCGGGCTTCAGCCGTACCGGCGATGTCCTCGGCCATGTCCAGCGCGTCGAGCGCCCGGGCTTTGAATCCGAGCCGCCGGTAGCCGTCAATCAGGTGCAGGAAGTAGAGGATGCGGCCGGGCTCGGCAGCAATCGCCCGCCGCCAATGGGCCACGGCAATTCCCCACAGCCCTTTTTCAGCGTACCGGACGGCGGCCAGATGGACGGTGGGGCCTCCCGCCGTGCGCATTTCCGCCGGCAGTTCGAGCCAGTACCAGATGCGATCGCGGGCAAAATCCGGAGCGACCCAGATGAGACCGATGAGAAAGGCCAGCACCAGGCAGCCGGCCAGCAGCCAGAAAACCACCTGCGAAACCGCCAGGCCGAACCCGGTGTAGAGCGCGGCCAGTGGTGTTCCCAGAACCGAGCTCCCAAAAACTTCTGGCGCCAGCCTCTGAATCCCGACCTGAAGCCCGGCCAGAACAAGGGCAATCAGGGCGGCATAATAGGCCCAGATAAAGCGCCAGAAAACCAGAACGGTCAGGACGGCGAAAATCGGCATGAACAACCCGTGCCAGAATAACGTTGCCGAATCCTGGCCTGTGAGCAGGTCAAGAATGACCTGGATCATGACCAGCTGGACCAGGGCAAAGAGAAGGATGAGGAAAATATAGAAGTTGGATGATGGCCTGGGGTAGCGAAAAACGGAGAAATAGAGACGGCGCCGGCAGTGGGGACATTTTTCCGTTTCGATCTCCACCTCGGCAGCACAAAAGCCGCAGGCCAGGCTGTTATCCAGCCGTGACCAGATATCGTTGAACGGAGTGGTGGTCATCGTTGGGGTGCAACCCACCCCCCAGGTCCGGCGACCTGGGAAGATTCCCTAGAAGAATTTCAGGCGCAGATCGGTCAGGTCAAAACCGGGAACGTTATCGGGGATCGTTTCGACCGTTGGCAGCGTTATGTGGAGGGTGTCGGCCGTGAGGGAGCCATCGCCCGGACGGCCGTGGATGAATTCAAGCGTGCCACCATGGATCTCAACAATGCTCCTGGCAATCCGCAGCCGGGGGCCGTATTCCACTTCGAGGCCGGTGATTTCTCCCTCATCATCAAGCGATTTTTCGATGACAGCCGCCGCCTCCGGATCGAGAGGCCGGCCATCGTGCCAGAGCTGAACGCGGAACTGGTCGCCGCTTTCTTCAGTTTCCACGTAAATCGTCCGGCCATCCCCTTTGATACAGTTCAGCTCGACCACGCCGAACAACCGTTTGAAGGCCCGTTCCAGCCCGTCGTAGTCGATGATGACAAATCGTTCCTGATCGCCTTCGAGGTAGTGAATATCACAGTCCGAACCCTCCCGGTCCAGTGTGATTTTCTGGGCGAACTCCCGAATAATCGCCGTCAGATTGCCGGTCCCATGAGCCCGATTGCGGAAAGCGGTTTCCGTTTCCCCCGTCTTGATTTCTGCCAGGGTTATAAAGTCATCGACCAGCTCGCTGATGCGCTGGCTGCCGACCTGGATGCCGCGCAGAGCATCGCGCAGTTCTTTCGAGGTCGTTACATCGGCCACTCCGTTTGAGATCAGGGTGGAATAGTCGTTCACCGAGGCGATTGACCCGAGGAAATCCGGCCGGAGCATGCTCAGGATGCTGATTTTAAACCGTTCAAAGTCGCTGTCGACCACGTTCTGCAGCTGAAAATGCCGGTTGAGCATGGCTGTGATCAGCGAGAGCACTTCATCCGTATCGTAGGGTTTCGTGACGTATTCTTCCGCCCCGACCCGCCGACCGCGCATGATTTCATGGCGCTCATTGCGCGCACTCAGGAAGATGATCGGAATGTGCACCAGGGCCGGGGTTTGTCGAATAATTTTGACAAACTCGTACCCATCCATATTCGGCATCATGACATCCGATATGATGAGATCCGGTTTTTCCCTGTCGATTTCACGCAGGCCAAGCTGGCCGTCGGCCGCGGTCGCGAGGGACAGATCGTACGGCCCATCGTAAATGGAGAGGAGCTCGCAGAGGCTCTGGAGGACCGAGGGGTCGTCTTCAACCAGGAGGATATGGGCTTTCTGTTTTTGGTAGTGAATCCCGTTGAATCCCTGGGAGACAGCGACCGGATCGAGATTGGCCGCCAGGGGAACGGTCAGAACGGCCGTCAGTCCGGATTCGCCGTCGCTTTCAATTTCAATATTTCCCCCGTGCGCTTCCAGGATTCCCTTCACAATTGGAAGCCCGGCACCGGATCCCTGCTGCTCATATTTATCCCGATTGTACTGGACAAATAAGTCAAAAATCTCGGATTGGGCATGGGCGGGGACGCCGATCCCATTATCTTCGACCACGATGGTAATTTCGTGATCGGTGGCCGCCGCCCGCACCTTTACTTGACCGGGATCCCTCTGGGTTAGCTTCTTGTGGCTGAACTTGATGCCATTTTCGATGACATGGCGAACGGCGGTGAACAGCTCCTGCCGCAGCCCCCAGACCGCCGGCAGCTTTTCCGGGACGTTGAGATGCACGTCCACCCCGCGGCTGCGGGCCAGCGAGGCCATCTGCTGACCCGCTTTCCGAATAATTTCCGCCAGATCTTCGATGGGAGCGGCTTTTTCTTTGAACCTGCGGAACGTTTCTCCCGAACGAATATCCATTACCTGGATTAAATCCTCGACCAGGTCGCTCATCCGCTCGCAGCCGCCGCGAATACCTCGGAGATATTCCCCCATGTTATCGGTATCCTGGTAGGCGGAAACGCTCGAGGCCAGCATCTCGTAGTAGGCGGTTACATACGTCAGTGGGGTGCGGAATTCGTGGTTCAGGACCTGCAGGATGCTCCGCTTCAGCCCTTCCATCTGGGTCCGGCGGACGGCCCGTTTTTGCAGGGACCGGTCGAGCTGAATCTTGATCATGTCGATCAGTTCGGCGCTGTCGAACGGCTTGGTGATGTACATCTCTGCGCCGCTGAGCCGGCCTTCCAAAATGTCTTGCTTTTTGCCCTTGGCGGTGACGAAAATGAAGGGGACGTGCACCCAATCCGGGTTCCGGCGAACTTCACTCAGCAGTTCAAAACCACCCATCCGCGGCATCATGATGTCGGAGACGATGATATCAGGCTCCACCGTGCGCATGATTTCGAGGGCGCTGACCCCATCATCGGCCGTCAGGACAATGATTTCGTATTCAAAATCGGCAATTTCGAGGAGGTCCCTGACTCCCTCCTGAAGCGAAGGATCGTCTTCTACCAGGAGTAAGTTGATTTTTATTGGGTCGGCGCTCATGAAGGTTTCACCCGTATCGTGGCCATGCGAATGAAAATCGATTCGTCGAATCGAAATTCCGGCGTTTGATTCGCTGCCTGGAATCCCATCAGGCTGGAAATTCATGCACCATACCTGGTGCTCTTCTCGCCTTTCCGCATCGCCAGCCGGCCGCCCACTGGCCAGAACCGGACCATCAAGAAGGAATGAATATTCCAGAGATGATTGTACGCCGGTTGCCCTGTCCAACGCAAAATCGTTCATGGTACGAGGGTCCCGTCAGCCCGTAAAAGCGCACCGATCCGGTTGAAATCGATTCGAATCCGGGGCGGATTACCCATCCCGCCGCCTCCCAGGGAACACCCGGCGCAGGCGTCTCCGTCGGGAATAAAAAAAGGGTGGTGCAATCGCACCACCCTGAAGCTGGCTGATCAAGGAAAGACGGAGGCGGTTGAACTAATCTTCGGTTCGAAGCCGCCGGGCGACCAGGATGATGAGCAGCAGGCCTAACGCGGCCGTCAGCCCACCCCAGACGGGAACGCCGGTATTGGGCAGCGTGCCCCCTGTATTGGCGTTGCTGGCGCTGACGTCGCCGGCCGTACTGCTGTCTCCGGTCGTTTCACCCCCGCTCTCCGGCGTTTCTTCTTGCGGAGCCGCGGCCATGCTGGTTGCGGCCGCAGCCGTGGCCTCATCGGCTTCGGATTGGACCACCGGGGTTGCCGTCGGTGGATCGGTCGGTTCGGGGCGCGGGGTGGAGGTCGGAGGTAAGGTCGGTGTCGCCGTTGGCGCCTGTGCCGTCAGCTCCATGGCTACGATCGTCTGCGTGACGAATGCATTCTGGGTCTCGATCGCTTCGTTGGTCGCCGAAATGCTCGTGGCGGTGGCCGCCAGGCCGTTGTCGGTGGCTACCTCGGTTCCATCTCCGGAATCAAAGAAGATCTGGTAGACGCCGAGGCAAAGCAAGGCAACCAGCAAAACCCCGAGCAGAGCGCCGACGGCAAGGAGAAATGGGCGATTGGACGGCGCCTCCTCTTCCTCAATGACAAACTCTTCAAATAAATCCGGGTCCTGCTCAGCCATCTGGTTTCTCCTATCAATTCTCAACCATTATCCGTTATTTACATAATGATGTCAAGGTTGGCACATGGTACTAATATCTCATCACCGGAGAGAAGACGAACGAGCGCGGCAGGGGCATGGGCCCCCAGGTAGCCAGGTTCAGCCCCATTGGTATAAAGAGCAACCACTTCTCCCACGCTGGATTCATACGGGGCCCGCAGAACCCGCACCTTCATACCCGGTGCCAACGACGGGATATGTTCCTGGATGGGAATGTTGGGACCCGAATCGGATGGGATGGCGATCAGCGGCCGGGTGTGATGGCTGTGATGCGCTGCCAGAAGGGCGATTTCCTTCCCGTGTGACTGGGCCAGTGTTTCAAAAATCGGCCTGGCCATACCGCGCCGGCCGATTCCATCGGTCACGACCAGGGGAACGGTCAATTTCCCCAGGGCTCGATAAATTTCTTCGGAAATCGACCCGACGACAAATCCCCGGACCCCCCGGGTAACCGCCTCCCGCACGAGGTCGAGCTCCGAGAGCACCGCCAGCCCGAGAATCGCCCCCTGGACCGAAGCCAAAACATCGTCCCGATATGCTTCCTCGACCGGCGTTCCAGAAAGCATCTTAAAATGGCCAGAGCCCTCTTCACGGGACCCGAACAGGCCGTCGATGCGGGTGGCCTTGGTTTCGATGGTGACCCCTCGATGGGGAATGACAAAGACGACAAATCCCTTCAACAGCGCTCGAATTTCTTCTTCCTGCGGCCGCCGCCGAATCAATACGCGGCCGCCGAAGGTGTCTTCGATCTTGCCATCGAAAGGAGAAACGATGACGCGGCTGCGGCCAAACCGACGTTTGCGCTCGATCAACGGGGTGCCGAGGCGAACGTCATTTCCCGGGCGAACCAGGAGATTTTTGGCCACATCACCGGGGGAGATGCCGTATTCTTTTTCGACGTCAAGCACCTGGAGGCCGGCCGACTTGCTGCTCCGGGCCACGATCTGGACAAACGAGACCTCCTGCCCGAGCGTGGCTGTCACCACCCCGCTCTGACCCGGCGCGAGCTGGCGGCGCTGCCGGAAAGTGAGGTTATGTTGAACTCGTGTTACCTGTGGTCGCAGCCGCATCAGTTTATGACCCCCCCAGTTCTCGCTCCCACTGAACGAGCAGCAGGTGGCGATCCTTCGCCGCGGCCGGCAGCACCAACGGCCGGCCGCGCGTATCGATCACGAGCCGGTCGGATTCAACCGATGACCGGCGCGGCAGCTGCCAGCGTTTACCCCGGCCGCTGCCGGCATTGGCCCCACGCCCGGGCTTGATCGTTACCGGAGCCGGATCGCCTGCCGGCAGCTCATAAGGCAGCAGCCCGCCCCATGGAAAGCTTTTTTCCGCCCCATCGCCAATTTTGACGGTAACGGCGGTTTTGCCCGGCCGAACAGAACCGGTCGGGCAGACTGCCCACCCGGCCGGAGCAATGGCGGCCGACTGGTCGACCTGGGCGGCCGCCAGCGAATTTTCCACGGCCAGCAGCCCCAGCGCCGGCACCAGGTTGAGCCGATCGAGAATGATGGGAAAAGTGCCCATCGGGGCCAGGCCGTCGAGAAGGATGCGAAAACAGCGCCGATCATCCGGCACATAGCGCAGGAGGGATCCGCCGACAATCAGCTCTTTTAATTCGAACACGCTCCCTGCTTCCTCTCCCCAGGACTGGCGGGCATCTCCCAGGGCCTGGGCCAGCATCCCCTTGACGGCGGCTTCCCACAGCATTCCATCCCGCTTCTGCAGTGGAACCGTTCCCGGGAAAATCGCCTGCTCGCGCAGCAGGCTGCGCAGGTCACCTTCCAGGTCGCCGGGTTCGTCCCCCTGGACCCACTGCAGGATTTGTTCAATCGGAATCCGATCCGGCAGATGATCCATCACCCGCCCCAGGCCAAAGTCCCGCCGAAGGGCGGTTTTCACCCGGCCGTCCTCCGCCATCAGCAGCGCCAGGCTGTCGTCCGAGAGGTGAATCAGCAGGACTGGTCCCCCCATGACTCGGGAGCGATAGGTGGTGAAAGTCGACCACGCCGACCAGGTGTTGACGATGGGAGTTGAAGCCCATCGTTCGGCCTCGGGCATGCCCGGGTTGCGCTTCATTTTGACTTCAATTTCCAGGGAAATCAGCAGCTGCCGCAGCGGCTCGGGCCTTTCCTTGTTTTTCTGCGGCCGAATATCCGGAACGACATAGAAATCAAAACCGTCCCCCAATCCTTCGGAAACCGCCTTTTCCAGAGCCGGTCTCCCGGCAAAAATGACTGGCGCCATCCGGGTTTCGGAAAATTGAAGCAGGGCAAAGCGCAGGCGGGCAGCCTGGTATCGATAGGCGGCCGCCGCGCGGCGGCCGTCTCCTCCAACCAGACACACCAGATCCGGGGCAAATCCCAAAAATTTATCGAGCTGTTCCTGCCAGGATCGCGTGGTATTGGCCGCCCATTCCCCGACAACGAGACCCCCCATCGACGTGATAAGCCGCCGGGCGGTATGCAGAGCCGGCTGGTCGGGTGTGTCGGACAGCAAAACGACGCGCAGCGGGGAAAAGGCCGCGGCCGTCATCCCCAGAAAATGGACCCCCCGATTGGACTGGCGCACATCTAAGATCAGGTCGCCATCATCGTTGATCAGTTTATGGCCGGTCTGCCGCTCGACTGCCTCAATGGCCTCGGTCACGCTGAAGAGGACACTCCCCTGTGGCTCCTGGTGGCTGGCCGGCACCAGGGCGCCGGCAACAAACTGATAGCGGCCGGAAACCGGTTTGATGAGAACCGCTGAGGTCGAATCGCTTTGACTGTGTACCAGGAGGACCGTTTGCTCGCTTGCTTCCAATTTTGATTCCGCCTCAACGGTCGTCATGGACTCACTCTCCATTTAAGGGGGATGGTTGTGGGTGCGCGTGGCTCACCCGGGCCAGAACTGGCTCAGCTGGTTCAAAGGCCAGCGGGTCAACAATTCCGGGAAATAGAGCCCCAGAAAAATCAAGAAAATGACAAACAGGAGCAGGAGTAAAATCACCCGCTTCCAGCTGGGCTTCTGGCTGCCGGCGCGGCCGTTCCTTTCTCCTCGGGGGACAGCCACGAGATCCTGCGAATGATCGGCGGCCAGTACTTCTTCAAACAGAGCAGCCCGGGAGCGGTCTTCCTCGTGCAGAGTCGCTTCTGGAGCTGCGGTTGCTTCCCCAATTTCAACCGGACGGGCCACCGCCGGGGCGATGGGAATGATATCAACCATCCCGTGCAGCGGCCCTCCCACCTGCCTGTACGGCGCCTGTTTTTCCCCCTTTTCCGCCTCCCGCAGCCAATCCGGGGGGACATCGGCCATCCCGGCGCTGGCCGGGCGATCGCCCCTGCTGGTGCCCTGGCGCATGGCCACCAGCTCGGCAAACAGGTCATCATCGCCCTCCAGGGCATCGCTCTTTCCGGCTAACAGAGCTTCCAGGTCAGATTCGGAATCCACCGGGGCTTCCAGGTCGCCCGCTTCATCGACGCTCTCTGCCTCGCTCAGAACGAGATCGTCGGCCGGCTCGCCTTCGGCCGCTGGCTCCTCCGTCATTTCGCTGCTATCGGCAGCGAGTTCCGCCTCCTCCGCGGCCTCTTCAGCCGCCGAAACGGCCGCCAGCCATTCCATCGACTCGTCATCCTCAACCGGAGGCAATTCTCCCGTGCCGCTTTCCACATCTTCGAGGGCCTGATCGCGCAGCCAGTGGGTGAAGCCGGTGCCGACGGGCGAGGCGGCGGCCTCCTCCGTCTCCCATTCCACGGGTTCCTCCCCGGCTTCTTCTTCCGTCACCAGCCACTCTTCGAGATCCGGGACATCATCCGGAGATTCTTCGGCCCCTTCTGCAATTAGTTCTTCTTCGAGAGATTCCGCTTCTTCCATCTGCAGGAATTCCGAGAAACCGCCTGAGGCCGCTTCGAGAGTGGACTCTTCCGCCAGCCCCTCCAAATCTTCTTCGGCGGTTTCTGAAACGGCATCCTCCGCCTTTTCCAGCTCGGACAGCCAGCCCGTCACCCCTTCGGCGACCGGCTGATCCGCCGCTGATTCTTCCGCGATCAGATCCGGCAGGTCATCGATGGCGCCGGCAGCCGCTTCTGTCTCTTCCGGCATTTCCAGCTCGGCCAGCCAGCCGGTCAGCCCTCCTTCGGCTTCGCCAGCACCCGCAGCCGCTTCCGCGGTCAGATCTGGCAGGTCATCGATGGCGCCGGCAGCCGCTTCTGTCTCTTCCGGCATTTCCAGCTCGGCCAGCCAGCCGGTTAACCCCTCTTCTGTCTCAGCATCCTCGTCAGACGCTTCCGCCGGCAGATCGGAAATTTCCGAAAAATCATCCAAGCCGGCGCCAGCCTCATCCGGTTCCTGCGCCATCTCCAGTTCCGCCAGCCAGCTGGTCAGCCCTTCCTCGGTTGGAAGGTCAGCCGCCCCTTCCTCGGCTGTCAGTTCGGCGCTCTCGTCAAGATCACTGTCCTCTGGCTGCCCCTCTTCGAGCCCGGCCAGCCAGCTGTCGAGGTGATCTTCTGCGCCGTCTTCACCGGCGGTTTCGGGATCCACTGCTTCTGCGTCGGAGGTGAGTTTGAGCCAATCTCCGAGCTCGAGCTCGGTCTCGGCGGCTGACTCCGGCAGCGTCACCGGATCATCGGCCGCTTCCGCGGCCAGCCAGTCGGGCAGCGGCTCCGCCTCACTTTCCGGTACGGCGATGGTCTCGGCATCTGCAGCATCCCCGGGCGGTTCAAATTCGAGCTCTTGATCGGGTGGGAGTTCGCCAAGCTGCTCAAAATGGGATATCCAATCGGTGGTCTTTAATTCGTCCTGGTTGATTTTCCGCGGTGATTCTGGCGTTTCGGTGGACGCCTCCCCTTCCCCCTCGAGAAGGGTGGCCCAGTCGGTTTCTGGCTCTGCCCCATCTTCCGGGCTGCCGCCGGACGCCTCGCCTGTTGCGTCCAACCACTCCGGTACAGTTTCGCCTTCAAGAGCCGGCGCCTCGGCCGATTGGGCCAGTTCTCCCACCTCGTCCAGCCTCTCTTCGTCAGCTTCCAGGCCGGCCGTCAGCCAGTCCGGCATGACCGAATCATCGGCTTCAGCCAGCGGATCGACGGCGGGTTCATCTTCCGCGCCGGCACCGGCGGCCGCCTTGTCTGGCATTTCACCCGTGCGCAGCCACTCCGGCAGCTGATCGGGATCGAGCTCCCCGGTGTCACCGGGGCGGCGCGATGGCAGGGAAAAGGCTTTGGTTATCGGCCGATCCCCCTCCTGGGATGCCTCCTGGCCGAGTTTATCCGTGCCGCTCCGTTCGAGACGGGAGCCGCAGCTGTCGCAGTAGAGCAGATGAAGGGGATTCCGATGGTAGCAGTTCGGACAGGTGATGTGAGTGCGGGCGCCCAATCCGGCTCCACAATTGCTGCAGAATTTATTCTCTGCCTGGTTTTGGGTCTGGCAGACGCGGCATGTGATAAAATTCATGAATCAGGCTACTACTCTGGAGATTGCACGGATTCTCTGCCGCGCATTAAACATAAAGTGAGTATAGCACGTTTGAAAATGAGTGTAAAGAATTTTTGGAGCGGCTGAATGCGACCTATTTCCCATTCCCTACAGGATCACGACCTGCTGATTTTACGGGTAATTGGCGAATGGTGGGAGATCGACCTCACTGGCGCCGACAAGCAGGAATGTATTCAGGTGCTCAGTGAGGCGCTGCCAGACATCGACCTGGAGCAGGAGCTGACAATGCTTCCGCCGGAGGAAGCGGACGCCCTGCACGCTCTGGTCCGGGGTGGAGGTCGGCTGCCAGTCTCCCAGTTCAGCCGCCAGTTCGGTGAAATACGCGAAATGGGACCGGCCGCGCTGGCCCGCGAGGAGCCCTGGTTCTCACCGGAAAGCCCGGCGGAGGATCTGTGGTATCGGGGACTGATTTACAAGGGATTCAACGAAGGTCCGGATGGGATGGTGGAGTACATTTATCTCCCGGATGAATTCATGGCACGCCTGGCCGGTCCGGCCGATGGGCCAGCCGCTCCAGCGCCGAAGCGGGCCTCGGACAGCTCCCGGACAACTGAACGGGATTTCGACCCGGTTCCCCCACCCGAGCGGGTGCCGGCCGACACGACGACAGCCGTCGACGATGTGACCACGATCCTGGCGCTGGCCCAGGTCAATCAGGTGGCTGCCGGTCCGGATACACTCCCATTTTTGCTGGAACCGGAACCGGCTCGCGCCGGGCTGCTCGTTGCCCTGGCGGAAGAGATCAAACTGCTGCGGCTCATCGAGGGGCGCTTTCGACCGACCCGACCAGCGGTGGCCTGGCTGCAGATGCACCGGGAATTGGCCCTGCGACAGCTGGTCGACGCCTGGCCTGCCAGCGACTGGAACGAGCTCCGCCATACCCCGGGATTGATCTGTGAGGGGAGCGGCTGGTACAATGACCCGATGACCGCGCGGAGGGCCCTGATCGACGCGCTAATCAATTCCGAGGAATGGTTTCGCATTTCCGATGTGATCGGTTATATTAAGAGAACCAACCCGGATTTTCAGCGGCCGAATGGGAATTATCAGACCTGGTATATTCGCGATTCGGAAGCCAACCGGTATCTGACCGGATTCGAGGCCTGGGACCAGGTGGAAGGGCGTTTGCTCCAATTTATCCTGACCGGGCCCATGAGTTGGCTGGGTCTGGTCCTGGTGGCGGGGGAAAAATTTCGCCTGACCCGACGGGGAATTCACTGGCTGGAGGACAGTCCGCCGGTGGAGCAGCCCGCGGAGAAGGTAGATCCCCTGGTCGTCCACGCGGACGGCCTTCTCACTATCGGTCGGCATGGCAACCGGTATCATCGGTTTCAGGCCGGACGAATCGCCGACCTGCAGCCGTACGTCCAGGGTCAGCCATTTGTCTATCGCGTGACTTCCCATACGCTGACCGGCGCCCGGGACCAGGGCATCCAACCGCAGCGTGCCCTTGAATTTTTACAGCAGGCAAGCGGCCAGGCTCTGCCGGGCAGCACCCGGCGAGCGATCGAACGCTGGTCAGAATTTGGGACGGAGGCCCGACTCGAAACGATGGTCATCCTGCGCGTTGCCAAGGCGGAAATTTTGGAGACGCTCCGGCAGCACCCGAAAACCAGACCTTTTCTGGGCGAAATTCTGGGCGATCTGGCCGCGACTGTGGCCCATGATCACTGGCCGGAACTTTTATCGGCCGCTGCCCAGCTGGGGCTGCTCCTCGAACCACCTCGTTGAGCCCTTGTTGCATCACTGCACCCAGCGGAGAATATTCCAGGCCAAAAATTCTCCGCCCATCCCGGTCCTCCGGCTATAAAATTTTAATATTTTTACTTTAACCTTCTCACACACCAGGAAGGAGGAAAGGATGAAATTGATTCTCCGTTGGATAATCAACGCTGTTGCCCTCTGGGCCGCCGCTGAAATTATCCCCGGCATCGACCTGACAGGCGGGTGGGTGAGCATCCTGCTCGTTGCCGCCGTTTTCGGCATCATCAACGCCATTCTCAAGCCAATCGTCAAATTATTCAGCCTACCATTCATCATCTTATCGCTGGGCCTGTTTACCCTGATCATCAATGCAGCCATGCTCGGACTGACGGCCGCCCTGACAGATGCCCTCGAGGTCTCTGGATTCTGGACCGCTGTGATCGGCAGCGTGGTAATCAGCATCATCAGCACGATTCTGAGCGTCGTCATCGAGGACAAAGAATAAGGCCTGCCTGCACGGCCCTTTCATCTGGAAAGCTCTGGAGGCTGCCGGGTGTTTACCCGATTGTCATGGAAGGTCCAGGCAGAATTATGGGAGGAGGACCGGAGGCTGTTTTCTGATACCGGGACATCTAAAACGAATGCGAGATCCGATCCCGGAAACAGGTGGAAAAGACTGAAATTTTGTGACAAGAATTGTTAAGAGCACAGCTTGACAAGCCTAAAAAGAATGGACTAGAATCGCGACTTAGCTTGCGTGTTCTCTGTTCAAAAGGAGACAATTTATGAGCATCATCAAAGTTTCCGCGAAGTCGCGAACAGCGTCCGTTGCGGGAGCGATCGCTGGCGTCATTCGAGACAACGGCCGCGCTGAAGTTCAGGCGATCGGTGCCGGCGCGGTCAACCAGGCGATAAAAGCTGTGGCGATCGCCAGCGGTTATCTCAGCGAGGAAGGAACACAGATCGTCTGTATTCCGGAATTTGTTGAGGTTGAAATCGATGCCAACGAACGGACCGCTCTCCGCCTGCTGATCGAAATCCGATGAACAGCAAAAAACCACCCGAAGGTGGTTTTCTAATCGCAGCGCGCGGCGCCGGTCAACCTCGCCGGTTGTCTTTTTCTACGGAAGCGTGGCGTAAGCCGCATTGTCAAAGTGGATCCGCACATTCCCCTCGTCGAACGACTCGACTAACAACCCCATATCTCCTTCGGTAACCCGGCGATCCGCTACTGCCGCCAGCTCTTCGCCGTTGATAAAGAATCGCATCATTTCGCCGTTGACTTCCACCGTCAGCCGATTGCTGACGCCGATTCCAGTGCGAACCAGGTCGGATTCAAACCAGCCGTCTTCGACCAGAGGCTCCGGTTCACTGCAGCCATCTTCACAAAAGCCGATCCAGACGAAGCCGTCACTGCTGATTTCGAACAGGTAGAAATTGGTGGTCGCTTCGTCGTATAAGAACATCAGCCCGTAGCCATTATCGAGCGGGCCGCTGACGGCCGTCGCCTCCACCTCGTAAACGCCATCGCCGAAGCGCTCACTTGGGGATGTCCAGTAGAGGCCGTCGGCTTGAAAGGCGGTTAATTCAAAGACCCCATTGACAATCCTGCCCGACGCCTCCACCGTTCCATCATCACTTGTCACATCGCCGTCCGCCCAACCCCCGGTCCGTTCAAATTCGGCGATATAGAGCCAGTCACGCGCCATCCCGGGCGGCGGAGGGACAGGCGTCGAACTGGCCTCAGCCGGCTCAAGCGTGGCGCCGGGATTTGTGGCCGACCCGGTATCCGCCTCGATGGTCGCCACGGCTTCTTCAAAAATTTCCGTCAGCGATTCGCTGAATATGAATAAGCTGGCGCAGGCGATGACGACGCAGCAGAGGAGCAGGCCGCCGACGCCGCCGACAATCCAGGCCCAGCTCGGGATGGACCGGCCGCCCTTTTCATCCGATCCGGAAGGTTGGGATGGATATTCGTCCGACGGAAATGAGTAGGAATCTTGCTGGTCGGCCATGGTTTCTCCTTCAGAACAAAACGACAGGTCGCTCTTTTTCGGTGGTTGTCAGGCGGCCCAGGTCGGCATCAAGCTGAGACCGGCAAGCCGCCCGGATCCATCCTAGCATAGCAGAGCCGTCGTCCCGCTTCCATCAACCATTTCTCCCAGACGATCGCGGCCCTGTTCAGGGATTGGCCGGTGTGAAGCGGAAGCTGTCGAACAGGACCCGGACCTCGCCAAGACCGTACGTTTCCACAGCCAGCCCGATATCCCCCTCGACCAGGGCATTATCGAAAGCCTCCCCGACGGGTTGATCGTTGACAAAGAACCGCATCGTCCCGCGATTGGTTGTGACGCGGAGGTGGTTGACCTGGTCCAATCCCTGGTTGACGGCCGGGGATTCAAACCAGCCCTCTCCCACGAGGAAAACGATATCGTCGGCGCAGCTGCCAACGCAGCGGCCGATCCAGACGAAGCCGTCGCTGCTGACTTCGAATAGATAAAAGTCATTGGTCTCTGGATCCATCATGAACATCATACCGTAGCCGTTGTCCACCGGTCCCTCGACAGCCCGGGCGGACAGCTCATAGGTGCCGTCGCCAAGCCGGAGATCGGCGGTTGCCCAGAACAGGCCGCTGTCGGTCGTGACGAACATGTCGTAAACCCCGTTGCGCACCACCCCTTCTACGTCGGCCGTGGCCCCGGTCCCCCAGGAGCCCACCTCATCAAAATCGGTGCTGTACGGTCCCTTTTCCTGGCAGCCAACCAGCAGAGAGATTGCCGCCAGGAGCCCCAGAATCGACGGGATGAAACGAATTGGCCTCATGATCTTCTTCCCGCAATAAAATGGCGGAGGAATTCCTCCGCCTGGCATTTCATTCCATTTCCGGAAAAAACCCAGAGCGGTCAATCAGCCGCAACCGGCTTCTTCATCGCCTCGACCACCAGCTGAGCCACATCCTTGACCTGAACCTGGCTCTCGGCTTTGTCATTGGCATCGTTCATCATCTGGGCGCAGAACGGGCAGCCGACGGCGACCGTTTCGGCCCCGGTGGCGCGGGCCTCGCGGAAGCGGTTGATGTTCACCGCCTCCCGGCCGTGCTCCTCCTCTTTCCACATCTGGGCACCGCCGGCCCCGCAGCAGAACGAGTTGCTTTTGGTCCGATCCATTTCCAGCAGGGTAAAGCCGGCATCCGCCAGGGCCTGGCGCGGCGCGTCGTACTCGCCGTTGTGGCGGCCCAGATAGCAGGGATCGTGAAAGGTGACAGACCCCAGCGTGCCATTCTCCAGAGTGAGCTTCCCCCGCCCCACCAGGTCGGCGATCATCTGGGTGTGGTGGAAGACCTTGTAATCGCCCCCCAGCGGCTTGTACTCGCTGCCGATCGTCGTAAAGCAGTGCGGGCAGCTGGTCACGACCGTTTTCTGCTGAACCCCGTAGCCGTTGAGGGTCTCGATATTGGCTTTGGCCAGCTCGTAGAACAGATACTCGTTGCCGGAGCGCCGGGCCGGATCGCCGGTGCAGGTTTCGGCATTGCCGAGAACGGCGAAGCTGACCCCGGCATGGTGCAATATGGTGGCCACCGCCCGGGCCACCTTCTGGGCATTGGGATCGAAGGCGCCGGCGCAGCCAACCCAGAAAAGGACGGCAAAATCCGGGTTCTCGTCCACGGTCTGTACCGGGAAATCGAGTGGTTCGGCCCAGGCCATCCGGTCGTCGGTGTTGTTCCAGGGGTTGCCCGTCCGCTCCATCCCCCGGTAAGCGGTTTCCAGCTCATGGGGGAACTGGTTCTGCATCAGCATCATGTCCCGGCGCATATCGAGAATGTCGATCATCGGTTCGTTGCCGACCGGGCAGATATCGACGCAGTGGCCGCAGGTGGTACAGGCCCAGACCGCGCTTTCGCTGATGGCGAAATCGAGCAGGGGGGCGGCATCGGCCCCGGCAGCCAGCGAACCCAGATGCTCCTTGAGGTAATAGCGCTTGTTGATTTCGAGGGCGGCCGGGGAGAGCTCTTTGCCCGTGACATAGGCCGGGCACACCTGCTGGCAGCGGTTGCACATGATGCAGGCGAAGGCGTCCAGGATCTGCGTCTGGGTGAGGTCGGTCAGGAGATTGGCCCCGAACTGCTCGATCGATTCATCCTCCATGTCGATCGGATCCAGCGCTCCCAGTGCCAGCCGCTGCGGGCGGGTCATGAAATTGATCGGCCCCATAAACAGGTGGGCGTGTTTGGTCCAGGGGAAATAGGGTAAAAATAAAAAGAGGACACCCAGCGCCACCCACCAGGAAAAATGGTTCCAGAAGACGAGCCAGTAGGTGTCCAACCCGCTCCAGAGACCGGCCGCGGCCGTGGCAAACGGCTGCCAGGGATCTGGACCGAATTCCGCCAGGTGAAAACTTTCACCCAAAAACCGAAAGCCGAGGTGGATCAGGATAAAAAGGCCGACGATCAGGGAGTCCCGGCCGATTCCCTGGCGAGCCTCCGGGTGAAGAACCACATTTTCCCGAATCTGCAGCGCCCGGTCGGCAAAGGCAAAGCGGCGCAGGATAAAATAAACAACAGCCGCGATCCCCAGCACGGTCAGCACATCGGCCAGCAGCCGGTAAACGGCCCCAAAAAGACCCAGCTGCGTCGTTTCAAACGACGTAAACCCCCGCAGGAGGTCGAAGGCGTTGACGAGAAAATAAAAGAGAAACGCGTAAGCCACCATCCAGTGAAATATCGAGGAAAGCCTGCGGTGGCGTATGATGCGACCCTGGGAAAAAAGGGCCAGGGCCCCCCGCAGCAGCCGGCGGGGCAGATCATCCAACTGCAGTTTGCCCTGTCCACGGTTGATGACCAGGGCCATGTCGAGAAAGGTGTTGTAGGCGGCTACGAGGCAGATCACGGCGAAGAGGGAAAACAGGAGCCGTTCAGTGGTTGATAACATCGCTTACCTCAGGTTCGTCGGTGAATTCATCGATTTTATCTGACTTGGCGAAAACCCCAACCCCCGGAGCGTGAAAAGGCCCATCCGGAGGAGCGCCCGGGTTCATGACACCGTGCGTCAAATCATACCATACCCGGCCCAATATGCTAACAATCCGCGCCTCCCTATTGACAATCCGCTCCGATTAACGACAATCCAAATGGAGCGTACCGAGCACAGATCCGACCGGTCTGTCACAACCCGGCAGCGAAAAATTTCTGAAAATTTTATAGAGAAAAGGATAGAGAAGCGGAAGATGTATGATCCATCCCTCGACCGAACTGCATTACATCAACGAGACAGTTGGCAATGGTGTTTTCGCCAGGAAACACATTCCGGCCGGCACAATCGTCTACGTTCAGGATGCCCTGGAGATCGCCATTGAGGCGCAGAGCCCCCTGCTGCGG
Source organism: Promineifilaceae bacterium (SeqCode) (assembly GCA_041568735.1). Taxonomy (GTDB): domain Bacteria; phylum Chloroflexota; class Anaerolineae; order Promineifilales; family Promineifilaceae; genus WTJY01. The sequence goes on along the minus strand of JBFFZG010000021.1, from coordinate 4,459 downwards.
GACACTCGATACCGGCCAATCCTCGAGACCTTCTGCACCGTCGAGCCGGACGGGAGCCGACTCCTGAGCTGGGATATCGCCAAGCACGTCAATCACGCCTGCCGCAGCAACACACTCAGCAGCAGCTATGGCTTCGAAATTGCCGTGCGGTCAATCAAGGCCGGCGAAGAGATTACCGACGACTACGGCATGTTTAACCTGAACTGGGAATTGACCTGCGACTGCGGCGATGAAAACTGCCGGCAGATCGTGCGTTCGGCCGATTTTGATCGGCTCGTCCCTTACTGGGATGGGGAAATTCGCCGGGCGTTCTTGAAACTCTTCGAACTGCCGCAGCCGCTGCTCTCTTTCCTCGACCGGGAAAATCTCGAGGCGCTGCAGGATTACCTGGCGCAAAAAACCCCCTATCGCTCGGTGGCGACCTTAAAATATACTGGATCCGACCCCACCTGAAAGCAATACGGGAAATCATCCCCCGATCTCGATCGGGGAGAAATAGAAAAAGGCCCTGCCGGTACTGCTGGCAGAGCCTTTTTTCACAAATAACTCGGGTTCGGGTGCATTAGCCGGGCTGATGGGTCTCCTGATTTTCGGGTATATCCGCCGCCTGATCGAGGTAGAACATCATCAAGAACACGGCGATGGTGACAAGCAGGAGAATCAACCACATGACATTGAACGGCCGATCGATCGCCTCCTGGTTCGGTCCTGCCGCGGCAAACGCTGCGGATACCTGGTTAATTGAAAGAGCGGCTGTGAGAAGGTACTTCCACCCTTTGCGCATAAAAAACCGACTCATGATACGACCTCCGTCTTCGTTTTTTAAAGCGCGATTTCTGTAAGCCAATCGACACCCGCATTATAAACCGTTTAACTTCGAGTGGAAGAGAATTAGTACAAATCTCCTAAGGGCAACGTGAAAGAAGCGAAAATGTGGCTTGACAGATCAGAACGGGTAAAATAGCACAAATTTTCTAATTTATCCGGGTTTTACCCGCCTCGCCGAAGAATTCATGCTCGGTCGCAGCCACGCCATCCTCGGGCTTGCCAGCACCGCCGTCACCCTGACCGCCGCCGGCACCCATATCTTCCAGAATACGCCGGTATTTATGGCCGGCCTGACGGTCGGCATGATCGCCGCGCTCCTGCCGGATATCGACTCGGCCGATACCTACCTGCGCCGCTCCTTCCGGCTCGGCTCGCGGCAGACAGTGCGGGATCTGCGCACCTGGTACAGAAAGCGGCCGCTCGCCCTCCTGATGGCCCTGGCGCGCTGGGGGCTGGCGCGGGTGTTCGACCTGATCGGCTATCTCCTTCCCCACCGCGGACCGACCCACTACGGGCTGACCGCCGTTCTCCTCACCGCGCTCGTCTACTGGGGCTGCCAGTCCCTGGCGCTCCCCTGGGAAATCTGGGTCGCCTTCGGCGCCGGCTATTTTTCCCACCTGCTCGGCGATGGTGTGACCAAAACCGGCGTTCGCCTTTATGCCCCATTGTATCGACCCTTCGTCCATTTTCTGCCCGAGCCCCTCTGCATCGTCACCGGCAGCTGGCAGGAAGCCGTAATGCTGTTCACCCTGATCACCGGTCTGATCGCCGCGCTCTTCATTTTTGGTACAGTTAGCTGATGACCGACCGGCCGCCCGAATCCGTTTACCGCGTCCTGCTGCCCCTTTCCCTCGGCACCCTGCTGTCGCTGATCGGCGATACCGCCCTGTACACTGTGCTGCCGATCTACACAGCTGAAGCCGGCGTCACCGTCGCCTCCCTGGGGATCCTGCTTTCAGCCAACCGCTGGGTCCGCCTCCTGGCCAACAATGGGGTGGGCTGGCTGGCCGAGCGCTGGTCCCGGCGCACACTCTTTGTGCTGGCCCTCCTCATCGGCAGCTTATCGACCGGCATCTACGCTGCCACCTCTGGCTTCTGGCCGCTCCTGATCGGCCGTCTCCTCTGGGGCATCGCCTGGGCCGGGATCTGGGTGACCGGCAATGCCATCGCCATCGACCTGAGCCGCTTCGACTCGCGCGGGCGGACCGTCGGTCTCTACCACATGTCGTTTTTCCTGGGAGCCGGGCTCGGCGCGCCCACCGGCGGCATCCTGACTGACTGGCTCGGCTACCGGCCGGCCATGGCTATCGCCGCCGCCCTGACCCTGCTCGGGGCGGTAATCGCCGCGGTCATGCTGCCGGATATCCAGCCGCGAAAACGCGTTTTGCCGGCTGATGGATCGGCCCCGGCCGGGGATACCGGTGAGGGTGGGCCCGCTAATTTTTCCGGACGCTGGGGAGAAATCGGCTCCATTATCGCCTTCCAGGGGGTCAACCGGCTGGTCGTGGCCGGCGTGCTGATCGGCACCTTCAGCCTTTATCTTTCCGATCGGCTGGGACCATCCGTCCTGCTCGGCGGCCGCTCCATCGGCATTACGACGATTTCCGGCCTGGCCCTGGGAACAGGCACAATGCTGAGCGTCCTCTCTTCCCCGGCCGCCGGTATTTTTTCCGACCGCCTGCGCCAGCGCTGGCTGGTGGCCGCGCTGGGTCTGGCCCTCGGTGCCGTCGGTTTTCTGGCCCTGACGGCCGCCTCGACCCCGATCATCCTGATCGGGCTAATGGCCGTTTTTCTGGCCAGCGGCAGCAACCAGGGACTGGCCACCGCCCTCATTGGCGATGTGACGCCCCCCCACCGGCGGGGTCAGACACTGGGACTTTTTTACACCGCCGGTGATCTGACCAGCGCCCTGGGGCCGATCATCGCCTATGGTCTCATCGACCGCACCGGTTGGATTGCCGGCAACTACTGGCTGGCGGCGATCCTTTCGGCCGCCATGGCCGTCCAGGCCCTCTACTGGTGGCGGCGGGCTGTGAACCAGGGGCGGGCGGCCGGCGCGCCCCCTGCCTGACTTCCACCGCTCCTCCCGGATGGACCGGCCCCGCTTTCCGGCACGCCGGACCCCGGTCACGGGACGACTTCGATCAGCCCCAGCCGGAGCCGATCGGAGATCTCGCCCTCCTGCACGACCGGCAGGCGATCGCCCGGATCGGCCAGATCGTAGAGGCCGGCCACGAGCCGGTAGCGACCGGCCGGCAGATCGAGTGGCAGCAGCAGGCCGTGATTGTCCTGGATGGTTTCACCGGGCTGCCAGCCATCGGTCGGCCGCAGATTGCCGGCCGGCTCCGTGTCCCGCTGGGTCACCAGCTCCCCTTCGGCATCGAGCAGGTGCAGGAAGACCTTGTAGCGCCGATCTACTGGCCGGACCGCCTGCCAAAAGAGGCTGACCTGGAGCACATCCCCCGGGCGATAGCCGCCGGGACCCAAGGTGTAGCCCTCGAGGCGAATGCCGCTCTCCCCAAAATCAGCCGCCAGGGGCGTCTCCATGCCGCTGGCCGGCTCCGCAGGCAGGGCGTACAGGACGAACCGCAGGTCGCCGCGAAATTCATCGATCGCTTTATAGCCGCGCCCATCCAGCCACCGCTCGGTCACCCGCTCCGGGTCGAACCCCTCGCTCCCCCAAAAAATGCCGTAAATTCGCCGGTGAGAGGCGGCGATCCTCTCCAGCTCGGCGATTTGGGCGCTTTCATCCATGACATTGCGGGGAAATGGATAGACGGCGGCCGGCCCGTCGTAATAGTAAGTAAAGACCTCCCACTGGTTCGGGGCATTGAGGAGAATGGCCGCTTCCGGTCCGGCCGCGGCCGCGATTTCCGCGGCAAGCCTCCGATAGTCGGCACGGAAGGTGGCCGGGTCGAAATAGAGGCGGTCGAGTGCCTGGAGGCTTCCCGGCAGGGTCGTCATGAGCAGGAAAAGGGCCGCCAGCGCCGCCTGCGGCCGGGTCATCTGCGGCCGAAACGCGGCCACCAGCCGGGCCAGCTCCCTCGCCCCGGCAGCCGCCAGGAGCCAGAAGGCCGGAACGACGGCTGTCAGGAATTTGAGGTAGTTTTCCGTGGTGGCCCCGACGGCCAGCATGAGCAGCGGGGGCACGACCAGCCAGGCCGTCAACAAGACGCCGGCCGGCCGGCCATCCGGCGAAATCAGGAGAAATACCGCACCCAGCGCGGCCAGGAAGATGGGAACCCCAATCTGCCAGGTGGGAAGGTCGAGAATCGGTCCGCCGATGATCCATCGGCCGGCGGTGGCGAGAAAAGGCAGCCCTCCCCGGCCGGCCCCCGCCCGCCCACTGGCCTGCAAAAATATCGCCAGCCAGGGCAGATAGAGTACAAAAATCGCCAGGAGGGCCGCCAGCCAGGAGATTCCGATCACCACCGCTTGGTTCAGACCGCTCCGCCGGACGCGCAGCACCAGCCAGGCCACGACCCCGACGCTGTGGGCCGCCAGGACGGCTGGAAACGAATAATGGGTCCAGCCACAAGCTGGGGGAACATCGATACATAGCAGGCAAAATCAATAATGTTGCGGATGGCCTTTGCCTGTCCCCGGTAAATGTCGATGGTATAACTCATGG
>JBFFZG010000020.1:0-29369 GCA_041568735.1 Promineifilaceae bacterium (SeqCode) | reverse complement strand
TGGCCTGCTGCTGCTCGACGGGATAGGGCTGAAAGAGAAAGCCGTCGTCGACGGCGTCCACCCGTTCCTTGATCGCTTCCATCAGCGGCTGGGTGGCTTCGCGGACCGCCTGGAATATCGCCCGAACTTCGGCCGTCTTCATGCCTCGCTCGTACTGATCGAGCATGGCATCGTATTTTTCATCCTCGTAGCCGCGGTACTCCACCTCTTCCTGCACGAGTTCGATCACCCCTTTGAGATGGGGGGCATAAGAAGCAAAATCGTTTTCCTCGCGGGCTTTTTTCCAGGCCGGGATCGCCCGGCCGTTGGCTTCGCTCGCCCGGCGCACATAGTCGGCCGGAATCAGGCGCCTTTCTTCGAAATCCCGCCTGATGTAGCGGACGAGGCTGGCTTCCGTGCTGTCGTAATCGGCCTCTTCCCGGTAGAGATCCTCTTCGGCGGCGGCGAGCAGTTCGCCCATTTCATCGCTGGAGCGCAATTCGTGGATCATTTTGCTGATCGTCGCCATCTGCTCTGTGCGAATTTCCGCGCCGGCCGGCGGCATATTGACATCCCGATCCCAGCTCATCAGCTGAAGCGCTTTCTCCAGGTCGTGGATTTGTTGAATTTTTTCCAGGAAGCGGCTGTAATTCTGGCCCATGGTGGTTATTCTCTCGAAGGGTGGTGGCGGGACAATGTCCGGCAATCCCCATGCCAGATGACCGGCAGGCGGTGAACTGCGTTATCGGATTTGGCCGGAGTTTAGTCCATGCGGGAGGTTGAGATTGGATTCAGGTCCTGGCTGGAACTCGGCGGCCGGCGCCAGTCGCCAGCCAGGATTTGTTTGATTTTGTGCCGGCGGGCGTTCAACCAGACCGGCAGAAGCGGCCGGTTATTTCAAGTTGAGCACTTCCGTTATGATCGGAATCGACCAGTCAATCGTTTCCCGGTCGATCACGAGGGGTGGCGCGAACCGGATGACGGTTTCATGGGTATCCTTGCAGAGGATACCTCGGTTCTGCAGTTCGAGGCAAAAGTGGTGGGCGTAGCCGAACGGAGCGGCCGCCTCGTTGAGTTCGACGCCGATTAAAAGCCCTTTCCCCCGGACCTCCTTGACATAGGGGCTGGGGATTTCCTGGAGTCTTTCCATGAAGTACGTCCCCAGCTCCGCGGCCCGCCCGGCGAGATTTTCTTCGACGATCACATTCAGGGCTTCGATGGCAATGGCGGCTCCCAGCGGATTCCCCCCGTAGGTCGAGCCGTGGTCGCCTGGTTCGAAGACATCCATGATGGCGCTGTCGGCGCAGGCGACGCTGACCGGATAGAGGCCGCCGCTGAGCGCCTTGCCCAGAATCAGCACATCCGGCCGGGCATTTTCGTGCTGCCAGGCGAACATTTTCCCGGTCCGCCCCAGCCCGACCTGGATTTCATCGGCCATGAACAGCATGTTGTTTGCCGTACAGACTTCCCGAACCTGGCGGAGATAGCCATCGGGCGGCATGATCACCCCCCCTTCACCCTGGATCGGTTCGATAAGAACGCCGGCCGTATTCGGGGTAATCGCCTGTTTGATCGCCTCAATATCGCCGTATGGGACCTGGATAAAACCAGGGGTATGGGGACCGAACAGGTCCCGATAAGCCGGTTCGGAGGAAAACGAAATAATGGTCGTCGTCCGGCCGTGAAAATTCCCCTTGGCGACGATAATTTCGGCCTGATTTTTGGGGACTCCCTTTCGCACATAGGCCCATTTGCGCACGAGTTTAATGGCAGTTTCGACCGCCTCGGCGCCGGAATTCATCGGCAGGGCCTTGTCAAAGCCCGTCACCTCGTTCAGCTTGAGCAGGAACCGGGCGAACTGGTCGTTGCGAAAAGCGCGGGAGCAAAGCGTTAATTTCTGCGCCTGATCGATCAGCGCTGCAACCAGACGCGGATGGCAGTGTCCCTGGCTGACGGCCGAGTAGGCGCTCAGACAATCCAGATAGCGGTTGCCTTCGGTATCGTAAAGCCAGACTCCCTCCCCCCTTGAGAGCGCGACATCACCGAGGATTGTATAATTATTCGCCCCGTGCTGCTTCTCGATCTTCTCGTAGTTGATCGGACGGGGAGCCGAATCGACGCTGGGCTGCGTGTTGAGCATGGTGGTTAACTCCTTCGGATCAAAATGGTGAAGCGACACCTGGTCATGGAAAATCGGTGGGTGCCCCGGCGAGCGGCCGGCGGCGATTGACTTTTTAACATCGACCGGAACCGGCACCGGTCGTTAAAAAAAAGCCTGATTTTGGGGATAAGAAATCGCCGTTCTTATCCAAAATCAGGCTTTGCTCAGAGCGCCGGCCGGCATTCGACCGACCTCATCTTTTCGGCTATCAAGTAGCATTAGCATTATAACCGACTTTTGATCGCTGTCGATAGACCTTAATACTGTTTTTCAGAGGAATTGCGGGCGTTCGCGCCGAACCCGGAACGGGTTCCGGCCGGAACATTTAGTTGGTGAGGTTGGCGCCTGGCTTCCGGCCTTGATTTACCGGATATTAATGGTCCGGAGGGGGTGAATCGAGGAGAATTAAGCAAATCAGCCCGCCTGGTCAGATACCGGCCGGTTCTTAAGTTCCGGCAGGTACCCTGCCCTGGTGGGTGGTTCTTTTTTCGCTCGGCCAACGTCTTGGATCCCGGTTCCGACATCCGATGCGTACGAGGCATCGGATGTTTCCTGTCTGGCAGCTGTTCCGCCGGCCCGTGGAGGTTTGATGACCTCGTTTCCCATTCTTAGCGGCCTCATTCTCATCGTCTGCATTTTTGGCTTCTGGTTCGGCGCGAATTGGCTGGTCGACAGCGCCGTGCATATCGCCCGACGTCTCGGCGTCTCCCAGCTGGTCATCGGCCTGACGATTGTCGCCATTGGGACCTCAGCGCCGGAATTTGCCGTTTCGATCAGCTCGGCCATGCGCGATCAGCTCGATATTTCAATCGGCAATATCGTCGGATCCAATATTTTCAATGTCGGTTTTATCCTCGGCGGGCTGGCCTTCTTTCGAGCCGTGCGCACGTCACGCAATCTCGTTTACCGCGATGGCGCCGTGGTGATCGGAGCCACGATCCTGCTGATGATCTTTATGTGGGATCAATATCTGGAGTGGTACGAAGGGGTCATCTTCCTCTCCCTGCTGGCCAGCTATATCGCCTTTTTAATCTACAGTCGGGAAGCCCCCGACGATGAGCTGCCGGAAGGGGATTTTAACTGGCGAGATATTCCGCTTTTTCTCATTGGGTTGGTCGTGGTTGTTGGCAGCGGCAACTTTTTCGTCGCTTCTGCTTCGGATATCGCCCGCTATTATGGTGTTTCCGACTGGGTGATCGGCGTCACGATCGTCGCCTTCGGCACCTCGGCCCCGGAAATCGCTACTTCTTTCGTCGCTCTCATTCGAGGCCACGCCGACATTTCGGCCGGCAACCTGATCGGCAGCAACATTTTTAACCTTTTGGGGGTTCTCGGGTTGGCGCCGACGATCGCGCGCGGGGGGCGGATGCTCGTTGATCCTGGCGCGCAGGAGAGCACCTATATTTTGCTGCTATTAATGATCCTGGTGGCGGTGGTGATGCGGACCCGGTGGGAGGTTTCCCGTCTGGAAGGAGCCTTTCTTTTCCTGTTTGGCCTCATCAGCTGGATTCTCAATTTTTCCAATATTTCGCTGCTTCGCCTGCTTGGCCTGGCCTGACCGCCCGGCCGCCAGCTTTCACCGGTTGAAATCAGGGTGAATAAATGCGAAAATAATATTGTCATTCGAACCGGGTTCATTATAATGCTCATCCGGTGATTGTGCGGCGTCTGACGCTGCCCGTTACTTCCCAAATCTAAACGAGATGTCGTGGGTCGGAGCTGAAAATTAACGGCCGACGCGACCCTTTTAACAGGAGGCGAACTCACTATGGCAATTCAAGCTGCCATGCCGGAGACCGCCAGTGCCGCAACTGATTTGCCACCCGCGGTGAACGATTTTTCCATCGTCGTGGCGACAGCGAACGGTACGGGTAGCCAGACGGCGAACCTGACGATCTTGCGGGCCATTTTTAAGATGGGAATACCCGTCAACGGCAAAAATATCTTTCCTTCAAATATTCAGGGCCTGCCCACCTGGTATCACATTCGCGTGAGTAAAGACGGCTACGTCGCCCGGCGCGAAGGGACGGAAATTCTGGTGGCCTTCAATGCCGATACGGCCATTCAGGATCTCCAAGAACTCCCATCGGGGGGCGTCTGTCTCTATCGGGATGATCTGCGCGGTTTGCCCGAGCGGGAAGATGTGATCATGTATCCCATCCCGGTCAACCAGATGCTGCGGGATATCGATGTCGATCGCAAGTATCGCGATCGGGTGACGAACATGATCTACGTCGGGGTTCTGGCCGAAATTCTCGGAATTGAGCTCGAGAAAATTGACCTGGCCCTGGACATTCACTTCGGCAGGCGGCGTAAACTTGTCGATTTAAATATGGACGTCATTCGCATGGCCTATGACTGGGCGGCGGAAAACCTGGAGAAGCGCGATCCGTTTCGCGTCGAGCCGATGAATGAAACAGACGGAAAGATCCTGATCACCGGCAATGAAGCCGGCGGGCTCGGGTCGGTTTTCGGCGGGGTTACGGTCTGCACCTGGTACCCGATCACGCCGTCGACCAGCCTGGTCGATGCGCTCAACGACTATCTGCCCCGCCTGCGGCTGGACGACGAAACCGGTAAGGCGACCTTTGCCGTCGTCCAGGCCGAGGACGAGCTGGCGGCGATCGGCATGGTCCTCGGCGCCGGCTGGGCCGGGGTCCGGTCCATGACCGCCACCTCGGGACCGGGAATCTCCCTGATGACCGAGTTTATCGGCCTGGGCTATTTTGCCGAGCTGCCCGGCGTCATCTGGGATATCCAGCGAGTCGGCCCCAGCACCGGGCTCCCGACCCGGACGAGCCAGGGAGACATTCTGGCGGCTTATTACTGCGGCCACGGGGACACGAAAAATGTCGTCCTGTTCCCGGGGACCGTGCATGAATGCTTTAAATTTGGTACCACCTCCTTCAACCTGGCCGAACGGCTGCAGACCCCGGTTTTCGTCCTCAGCGACCTCGATCTGGGCATGAACAACTGGATGTCGGAGCCTTTCGATTACCCGACCGAGCCGATTGACCGCGGTAAAGTCATGACGGCCGAAGAGGTTGCGGCCCAGGGGTTCAAGCGCTTTGCCGATCTCGACGGGGACGGCATTGGCTACCGGACGCTGCCCGGGAATGAACATCCGCTCAGCGCCTATTTCACGCGCGGTACCGGCCACAACGAAGCGGCCGTCTACAGCGAACGGGCGGATGACTGGGAGCAAAATATGGATCGCCTGGCGCGCAAATTTGAGACGGCTCGCGATCTGGTGCCCACCCCCGTCACCGATTGGATGGATGGAGCGGCGGTCGGCATCATCGCCATCGGCACGACCAAGTTTGCCATCGACGAAGCACGCGATCGGCTGGCCCGGTCAGGGCTGAAGACCGATTTCATGCGCCTGCTCGCCCTCCCGATCAATGGGGATGTGCGGTCGTTTGTCGAACAGCACGACCGCGTCTACGTCATTGAATTAAACCGTGACGGCCAGCTGCACAGCATTCTTCAGACGGAGATGCCAGACATAGCCACCCGGCTGATTTCGCTGGCGCATCTCGACGGGATGCCGTTGACCGCCCGCTGGGTTGTCGAGGCCTTGGAGGCCCAAGAAGGAGGACAGGCGTGAGTAAAGGACAGCGCACCAACGACCTCGGCTTAAGCAAAGCCGACTACAACGGCCGCCCGACGACCCTCTGCCAGGGGTGCGGCCACAATTCCATATCCAGCCAGATCATTTCCGTTGCCTATGAGCTCAGCCTCAAGCCGAGCCAGGTCATCAAGCTCAGCGGCATCGGCTGTTCGAGCAAATCGCCGGCCTACTTCCTGGGGCAATCCCACGGCTTCAACGCCCTCCACGGGCGCATGCCGTCCGTGGGCACCGGCGCGTTGACCGCCAACCACACCCTGACGGGTATTGGCGTCAGCGGCGATGGGGACACCGGCAGCATCGGCATGGGGCAGTTCAAGCACCTGATGCGGCGCAATGTGCGCATGGTCTATATCGTCGAAAACAACGGGGTTTACGGTCTCACCAAGGGGCAGTTTTCCGCCACGGCCGACCAGGGGCAGTTTCTCAAGTATGCCGGGAAAAATGAACTGCCGCCGATCGACCTCTGCATGGAGGCGATCGTCGCCGGCTGCGGCTTTGTCGCCCGCTCGTTCTCCGGCGACGCCAAGCAGGTCCGTGAGCTGTTGAAAGCCGCGCTCAGCTACAACGGAACGGCCATGCTCGACATCATCAGCCCCTGCGTCACCTTTAACAACGACGAATCCTCGACCAAGAGCTACCCGTACGGGAAAGAGCACGAAGTGCCGCTGCACGACATCGCCTTCGTGCCAAAACTCGAGGAAATCCATATCGACAGTTACGAGCCGGGTACCGTGAAGGATGTCGTCCTGCACGACGGCTCCCATATTCAGCTCCACAAGCTTGAAGAGGATTACGACCCGACCGACCGCATGGGGGCGCTGCACCGGCTGCAGTGGGCCCAACAGCGGCAGGAATTCATCACCGGCCTGATTTATATCGACAACACGCGCAAGCCGCTCGATGAGGTTCTCAACATGGTGGACGTGCCGCTGGCCACGCTGCCAGCCGAAAAAATCCGCCCCTCCGCCGAAAAATTGCAGGCGGTGATGGCGGATCTTCTCTAGCGATCCACGACGTATTGAAAGCAAAAGCGGTGGCAAAGGGAATCCTCGCCACCGCTTTTTTTATCCCGGCAGCCTGCCGCACCAGGCGCCGGCATTTAGCGAAACAGGATCATCGCCTCGCAGCCGCCGAGCGGGCTCATCGTCATTTCCCCAAAGACCAGACCGTTCCCTGCTGATCGGGAATTTCGAGGGCCAGGTTGAACATCGGCTGCCCCCGTTGTTTGGTGGTTCGCTGATGATCCGATAGAGCAAATCTACCGGTATCATAGGACTCAATGGGGGCGGCCGCTATCCGTAAAAACCCATAGATTGGCGCCATTTCTCCCGATTGGCTCTCCGAGAGATCTTGCCGCTGGAGGTTTTCACCAGCCAGCCGGGGTCGACGAGCTCGACGTAAGTGGCGGTGACCATCGTCTGCTGGGCGATCGCCTGGCGCACCTGCCGGCCGATTTCCCGCCGCACCGCCTCATCCTGACTGTCAACCTCGGCGACGACGGCGATGAGCTCCGTTCCCTCCCGGTCATCCGGCACGCCAAAGACGACAGCGCGGCCGGGATGGATGCCGTTCACGGTGTTCACGATCGCTTCGATATCCTGAGGGTAGATATTTTTACCGGCATTGATGATGATGTCTTTTTGCCGGCCGATGACATACAGCTCCCCATTGGCCTGGTAGCCCATGTCTCCTGTCAGGTACCAGCCGTCGACAAACGGATCCAGATCCGGCCGGTGGTAATATTCCGTGAGCAGATAGCTGCTGCGGATGGCGATTTCGCCGACGCGGCGATCCGGCAGGGGGCGGTGGGCCTCGTCGACGACGGCCATGTCCGTACCGGGGATCGCCGGTCCGCAGGAGACCATGGCGACCGCGTTGGGCGCGCCGGGCGGGACCGGCACCGCCTGCTTCTCGGCGGCGAGGCGTCTGCCGTCCAGCCATTCGACGGCTGGTGGCTGGCCGAGCGGGGTCTGGGTCACCGCAAAGGTATTCTCCGCCATGGCGTAGCTGACCCCCAGCATCTCCCGCGACACTCCAAGAGGGGCAAAGCGCTCGAGAAACAGTTCGTGGCTCTCGTGCCGCACCGGTTCGGAGCAGTTTATAAAACCACGCATGCTGGCCATGGAGAGGCTGTCCAGGTCGCGCTGGCGAATGCGTCGGGCCATATGGTTGTAGGCGAAATTGGGCAGCCAGCAGAGGGTGCCGCGGTATTCATGGATGGCACGCAGCAGCACGGCCGGATGGCTGACCCAGTCAAAAGGATCGATGAGCACCAGCGGAATCCCAGCCACGAGCGGAAGCAAAAACCCGGCGATCAACCCCATGTCGTGATAGAGTGGGAGCCAGCTAACGATCACATCCGTTTCGAGCAGCGGCAGGGACCCGGCGTAAGCCTCGATCTGCCGCAGGACCGCACCGTGGGAGAGCGCCACCCCTTTCTGCAGCCCGGTGGTGCCGCTCGAGTGTTGGAGGAAGGCGATCGCCTCCGGGGCGGCCGATTTCCCTTCGGGGAGGCCGGGCTGCGCCTTGGCCTGGGCCAGCTGCGAAATGGGGACGACCGGGCAGGGGGAGATGGCGCCCAGCGGCGCCGCCAGCTCATCGGTGGCCAGGATTATCCGCGCTTCGGCAAAGCGGGAAAGGCGGGCCATGCTCTGGAAGTAGATTTCCGGGTCGAGTTTTTCGGTCAGCGGCGGCATCATCGCCGGGACGGCGCCCAGCCAGACGGCCCCCCAGAAGGCGAAAAGTGCCGCGGCCGTCTGCCCATGGGCGATGATGACCAGGTCGCCCGGCTGCAGGCCCAGTTCGAGCAAACCAGCCGCGGCCCGGACGGTTTCACCGCGAAAATCACGGCGGGTGACAGTTGTTGGCGGGTGGCTGCTGCCGGTCAGGATGAGGGCCGGCCGGTCGTCGTTATCCGGCGCGAGCGCGGCCGCGTCGAGCAGGGTCTGGCCAAAGTGAAACGGCAGGTGTACGGTCATCGAGGCTGGGTCGGTCAAAGTGGGTCGGGATCGGAGTGGTTTCGCGAAGGACGGTCCGCCTGCGGCAGCCGGCCTGAACACCGGAAGCCGCTATCCCTGGAGAATCCGGGCCACCATCCGGTCGAGGGTGTCCATTTTGGCGACGGTCAGGTCCGCATCGGGAATGTAGATGTCGAATTCATCTTCCACAAACACTCCCAGCTCCGCCAGGGCGAAGGAGTCCATAAGCCCGCCGGTGATGATCCCTTCATCATTGGCCAGGGGATATTGCTCGTCGCGGATTAATTCCCGCGTGATGAACGCGCGCACTTTGCTGCGAATCGTTTCTTCGTTCATTGGATCAGACCTCTCGAAAATTTTGGGTGGAGCGCCCGCACCTGCTGCTCGGCGCGGTAGCTGCTGCGCACCAGGGGCCCGCTCTCGACCCAGCGGAAGCCCATTTCCAGACCGATCTGGCGTAGATCGTCGAACTCGGCCGGGGTGACAAACCGCTCAACGGGCAGGTGGCGCGAGCGATCCGGCTGCAGGTACTGGCCGATCGTGAGGATGTCGACCTGCCGGTCGGCCAGATCCCGCATGACCTGCAGCAGCTCGTCCCAGGTCTCGCCCAGGCCGACCATGATCCCACTCTTGGTCAGGATATCCGGTGACATCGCCCGGGCGTTGGCCAGGGTGTCCATCGCCCATTCGTAGCGATCCTGGGGCTGGACTTTCTTAAACAGGCGGGGGACCGTTTCCACGTTGTGATTGAGGATTTCCGGGGCGGCGTCAAGGACGGTCTGGAGCGCGTCCCGGCTGCCCTTAAAGTCCGGGATGAGCACTTCGATTGAGCAGCCGGGATGGATTTGGCGAATCCGCTCGATGCAGAGAGCAAAAATCGGGGCTCCGCCATCCGGCCGTTCGTCCCGGTTGACTGAGGTGATGACGACATGGCGCAGGTTCATCGCCTTTACCGCCTGCGCGAGCCGCTCCGGCTCAAGCCAGTCAAGGGGGAGCGGCCGGCCGGTCTTGATGTCGCAGAAGGAGCAGCTGCGGGTGCAGATATCCCCCATGATGAGAAATGTCGCCGTGCCGGATCCCCAGCACTCGCCGAGATTTGGGCAGCGGGCTTCTTCACAAACGGTGTGCAGGGATTTGACCCGCATTAAATCCTTGAGGAATTCGTACTTTTCTCCGCCGGGAATGCGGACTTTAATCCAAGCCGGCTTTTTCAGGGGGGCGGATGGGGTGACATCGATTGAATCGGGACTAATCAGGGACATATCAGGATTCCTTTGGAGGCAGGGGAAGCGGCATGTCGGCCTGGAAGACCCGGGCAAAAGCGGCCACGATGGGCTCGAGGAGCGCTTCCACGGTGATCGGCCCTTCCAGCAGCTCACTGAGGGCTACGACGCCGTGGTTCTGGATACCGCAGGGGATGATCAGGTTGAAATGATCCATGTTGGGGGCGACATTGAGGGCAAAGCCATGGCTGCTGATCCCTTTCGTATTAACCCGGACGCCGATGGCGGCCACTTTGAGCAGTTCCGGTCCATGCTTGACCCAGACCCCGGTGAAGCCGGGGAGGCGGCTGCCGGCGATGCCAAACGGCCGCAGAGCCTCGATGATCACCTCTTCCAGACTGCGGACATACCCGTGCAGGTCGATCCCCTTCTGCCGGCTCATTTTTTTGAGATTCAGGATGGGATAGGCGACCAGCTGGCCGGGGCCATGGTAGGTGATATCGCCGCCGCGGTCGACCTGATGGACGGCGATCCCTTCCGCGGCCAGCCGGTCCTTTGAGGCCAGGAGGTTGGCCATTTTCCCCCGGGTTCCCAGGGTAAAGGTCGGTGGGTGTTCCAGCAGGAGCAGCCGGCCGGGCAGATTCGGATCGGTGGTCCTGGCCTCGACAAATGACTTCTGCCATGCCCAGGCCGTAAGATAATCGACCCGGCCGCACCATTCGGTTTCAATCGTGATCACGCCTTCGATTTTAAACCAGCGACCGCCGAATGACACGGCGGAAGCGCGGATTAAAAACGCTTTCTAATAGTCTGGCTACCGATCGCCGGCCCCGAAGCGGCGTTCCAGCTCTTCCGCGATCACTTCGGCCAGCCGGCCGGTCCCGGCCGGATCGAGGTGAACCGGGGTGTCCGTGAAATGGGATCCGGGGATCCGATCCCAGAGGTCGAGATAAAGCCAGCCGCCAGCGCGAGCCGCGGCCAGGAGCAGCTCGCGGTACCGGTCGTAGATCGGGCGCGGATAAAAGCTGTTGTAGCGCCGATCGCTGCTGCGCCCATCAGCGATAAAGATCGGTTCGTTGATGATGAGAACCGGGACCGCTCCGGCCCGGTTCACACCGGCGGCGAGAATTTCGAGAGCGATATCCGCCGGTTTCAGGGGGTGGTCTTCGGTGAAACCATGCCAGCCGGAATCCGCCTCAAAATCGTTCGCGCGCGGTACGTAGGTTTCCGGGATGTGCTGGTCGATCCCGGTGGCGGCCCAGGGGACCCCGAGAAGCTGGAGGCGGACCAGGTCGGCCAGGTCCCGCCGCCGACTGAGGATGGTCTGGTCCCAAAAATCGAGGTGCCGCCACTGGGAATCATTTAAGTCGAATTCGAGATCAGTGGCGCGGGCGAGCAGGGCCATGCGGGTGTGATTTTCCCGGACGAGGGGTGGCTCCAGCTGCTTCTCGGCAGCCAATGATTCGAGGGTGACCGGCCAGATGATGAGGTCGGGTTCGTGCGCCTGAACTTCGTCCAGGATGAGCAGGTCTTTCGCGGCGGAAAGCTGGGGGTAGGCGAGATTGTAAAAAGTCATCTTCCGGCCGTCCGCCGCCTTTAAATGAAGCCGATTGAGCTGTGCGGTCAACGTATCCTCGGTTTCGAGGAGCCAGCCCCAGATGCCGGAATCGCCCAGAACGACCACCCGAAATTCACCGGCTTCCTTCGCCCGGCTGACGGCGTGGCTGGCGAACATGGCCGGCAGATTCGTCGGGCTGAGATTGTAGGATTCGGCGATGTTTTCGCCGTACGGGAGCCGCAGCCGGCCGGGAACGAGACGGTTGTAGAGAGAGAGGCGGCCGAGGGCTTCCAGCGGGGTCAGGGCCGCGAAGACCAGATTACAGATAGCAAACAGCAGAGAGGCTTTGGCCAGGACACGGCCGATGAAACGCCAGTCTGGGTGTGGGGGTTGGCCCTTCTGTCCGGTCATGCTCCTCCCAGGAGAAGTCGAAAGGTACGCAGGGCGGCCGGCAGATCAGGCAGTAAAAACCAGACCCAGCCCAGCAGGACAAAATGAAAGGTAATCAGCCAGCCGGCCCCTTTCCAGACCCGGCGCTGCCAGGGAATGGTCTGGACTCTCCGGTAGAGGGCGCGCGTCCGGTCGCTCCACTGCTTATGAGCAAAAAGGCCGGCGGCATGCCAGAGCCCCCAGATGAAAAAATTGGCCGTGATGCCATGCCAGAGGGCGATGGCCAGCATGGTGGCCAGGTGGCCGAGAAGGACGATGAGGGATGGCGCGGGTCGGGGTTTGCGCCGGAGCAGTGCCCGGCTGAGCGGGGTGAAAATGTAAAAGCGGGCCCAGTCGCTCAGGCTGATATGCCAGCTTTTCCAGAAAGAGGCGATATCGGTCCGCGCGTAGGGAAAATCGAAGTTTTCCGGGAGCCTGATCCCGAACAGCAGCCCCAGGCCGATGGCGATGTCGGAGTAGCCGGCGAAATCGAGATAAAGACGGAGACCGTAGCCGTAGAGCAGAAGCCAGAGCCAGCCGGTAGAATCGACCTGCGCGGCGTTTACTGGATCGAGCGCTAATCCCAGGGCCAGGCTGTCGGCCAGGATAAATTTTTTAAACAGCCCGCTGCCGATGCGGGTCAGGCCATCGAACCAGCGGCCGGGAGCGCCGACCTGCAGCGCGGCCAGCGCCTCATAATCCGAGGCAAAGCGCTCCGCCCGGTCGATCGGTCCTGCCAGGAGGGAAGGGAAAAAGATGATGTAGGTCAGGTAGCCGCGCAGCGTCAGATCGGGCAGCTGCCCGGTCTGACGGTCGCGCAGGGTGTGGAGGAGGCGGAAGGCGATGTATGAAAATCCGAGCCAGGCCAGATCGGCCGGGCGGGCCAGCTCCGGGTTTTGCCCGGCTCCCAGGCGCCAGACTGCGCTCAGGGCGGCTGTCAGCGGTGGAGATTTCAGGGCGATGAAAACCAGAAGAATAAAAATCGCTCCGGCCATCAGAGGGGGCCGCCGCCCGGCGCGGGCCAGTCCCCAGAACCCGCCCCCCGCCAGAAGTAAACCGGCGGCGATGAGCGGCAGGGAGGGGGGGCGGTTGAGGGTCGGCCGCCAGTCCGGCGGCAGGTAGCGCACAAGTCCCAGCAGGAGAATGGCGAGGAAAATCCAGCCCAGGGTGATCCAATCTTCGCGGGCCGGAGCCCCGCGGCCGGCCGGCCGGGTCAGCCACCAGAAAATAACGGTGAGACCGACGGTGGCTGCCGGCAGAATAAAACCGCTCCAGCGGATCGGCAGGGGAGGCTGGAGCCAGAAGAGGGCGAGCAGGCTGGTCCAGAATAGAAAAGCACCCCGACGGTCCGGCCGGATCAGGGGAAAAATCAGCGCCAGTCCCAGCCCCAGGCCGATGAGGCCGAGCGTCAGGCTCATTTCGGGTTGGTCCTGCCGGCGTCCTTGAGCAGGCGCAGCACTTCTCGTTCGGCCTGCGCCAGCCGGAAGCAGGTGGCGTGGAGAGAGTTGAATTCCAGCGACCAGAAGGGGCGAAATCCGCCGCCCGGCTGCTGCTCGGCGGTAAGAATCCGGCCGCTCGCTTTTATCGGCCGCCCTTGGCTCATCGTCTCGAGCGGAAGCCGGACCCGCTCTGTGCCGGGCCGCCCGATCAACGCGGCGGCGGCCGCCAGGTCGATCACCCCTGCCCTCCGACCGGCGGCGCGATCACTTCGTGGAGGAGCGTCTCCAGCATAAAAAGGACGACCAGGTTGTGGACGGAATGCCCTTTTTCCATCGCTTCCGAAAGGTTGTAGTCGTGCTGCAGCGGCCCGTCCATGTGGACATTGTCTTTTTTGAGTCCCCGGTTGGGCAGCGTCTGGGCGATGATGTCGAAGTCGAGCAGAGGGACCTGGAATTCTGCCGCCAGGGCCCGCATCGTTTCATTGTTGCGGTTGTCTTCCCCTTCAAAGCGGTCAGCCTTGGTCATGATGACCGGGATGATGCCGGCCTCCAGGGTTTCTTCGATGACCCGCCGCAGGAATTGGGGGTAGCTGTCGGTCGTGTCGTTGGAGCCGAGGTGGATCAGGACAACGGCCGGATTGTTGAGCCGAAATTCGCAGTCGATCATGGCTTCATTGGGCTCGCACCATTCTTTATTGGCCCACATCGGGTCGAAGACACCCCAGGCATGCAGGCCGATGCGAATGCCCACGCCAAAGCGCACCCACGACCCCCGGTAGTGGTCGATGACCGGTTGGAGCGATTCATAGGGGCCCAGGGTATAGCTCCCCGGGCTGTCGAAGCGAGTGAGGAAATCCCCATTGGCGATGACGCTGTCGCCGAGCTTCGAAAAGCGATGCGCGTAGCGGCCGATCGTTTGCCCGCGGGCAAAGACAGCGCGCATGTGATCGACGACCGGCGCCGGCACGACCACGATTTGCTCGAGCGGGATGCCGCCCAGCTCCAGGCCGGGGGTCGGCGTCGCCGAGGGAAAGGTCGTCGGCTCGGCTGTTGGAGGCGCATCGGTCGCGGCCTGTTCAAGTGGAACGGGAGTGAGGGTGGGCGGCTGCGGCAGCGGGGTGGCTGTTGGCGGCGCCAGGGTTGCGGCGGCCGTTGAGGTCGGAGGAGCGGCCGTCGGCGGTGGCGGGGTCGCGGCCGGTTCGGCCGGTGGTGCGGCGCAGGCGCCCAGCAGCAGTATGGCAGCTCCGGCCAGCCCCATCAGAATCGATTTCTTTTTGGCAGATAATCCAGGCATCAGGTCTTAGAACCCCTGATAAATCCAGGTCGGGGCACTGTCGCTCATGACGATGATGAGAAGGATTACCAGAAAACAGAGGGCCAGCGCTAAAAAATTTTCGCGGGTCATCCGGGTGCCTGTCCTTTATTGGCGTCGCAGGTCAATTGCTCTCGCCGCACCATTTCCATTCCCCATCTTCTTCGACCACCCGGTAAGTGGTCAGCGGGAAGACATTTTCTTCCTGCCCGTAGAGGGCGACGATCGCCCCGTTGCACTTGACGGCGTTTTCGTTTCCGACCTGGCTGCAGCTCATCTCGCGGATTTCGACCCCGCTCACGCCGGAAAAAGTCAGGGTTTCCCGTTCCAGGTCGGCTTCCATGGCGGTGCAGAGGAGGGCGCCGAGAGCGGCTTTATCGCCGGTAACCTTGGCCTGCAGGTAGCGCTCAACGACCGGACCCGGGTCGCCGGGGCCTCCGCAGCCGATCAGCAGGATGCCCAGCAGGGCCAACAAAAGCCATTGCCACCGATTCATTCTCATCGCGACCGGTTTCTCGCCGGCTCCGGCCGGCGTCCATTCGTTTCGTTGGTTCATTTCCTTGCTTCGCGTTCCGGGAGTGGTAATTGCCGCTCATGACGTTAACCCGGGGCTCCTGCCCCGCGCAAGGGCAGATTTTACAACGACAAAGAGCGGCTGCCAGATCCTGGATCTCTGGTCCGGCTCCAGGCCTCTAACCCAGGTTGACGACCACCCGTCCCCGCTGGCGGCCGCCTAAAAATTTTTCGAACTCATGTTCAATTTCTTCTAGCTTGATTTCTCTGGCAATCGTTTCGAGCTGCGGCAGCTTCCAGTGGTCCGCCAGCCGGTGCCAGATTTTGGCGCGTTCGTCGAGCGGGCAGTGAACCGAATCGATCCCCAGCAGTGAGACCTGGCGCAGGATGAAAGGGAAGACGGTCGTATTGAGCTGGGAGCCCGCCACCAGCCCACAGGCCGCCACCGCGCCGCGGTAGTGGGTCGTCTTGATGAGGGTGGCCAGGGTATTGCCGCCGACGGTATCGACCGCGCCGGCCCACACCGTGCGCGGCATCGGACGGCCGCTGTCGTCGTCGATTTCTCGTCGGCCGATGACCGCCGCCGCGCCCAGTTCGCGCAGATAAGCCTCCTGGTCGAGTTTGCCGGTAGCTGCGGTCACGTCATAGCCCAGCTTTGCCAGCAGGGCGACCGCGACACTGCCGACGCCGCCGGTGGCGCCGCTGACGACGACCGGGCCATCCTCCGGGACCACGCCCGCCTGGATCAGCCCCTGCACGCACTGGGCGGCCGTGAAGCCGGCCGTTCCCAGGATCATACTCTCGCGCAGGGACAGTCCAGCCGGCCTTTTCACGGCCCACCCGGCCGGGATGCGAATCATCTCGCCGAATCCCCCAGGGGTATTTACTCCCAGGTCATAGCCGATGGCGATCACCTCATCCCCCGGCGCGAAGTCGGGGTGGTGGCTCTCGACGACCTGCCCGGCGGCGTCGATGCCCGGCGTGTGCGGATAGTGGCGGGTGACCCCGCGCGCACCGGTGGCCGAAAGGGCGTCTTTGTAGTTGAGTGAAGAATAGTGGACCCGAATGAGAAGATCGCCGGCTGGCAGCTCGTCGACGGATCGCTCGCCAATCCGGTGCGTAAAGGTGTCGGCCGCCTCTTCGGAGACGATCAAGGCGCGAAATGTGTTGGGCATCAGGTTCTCCTGTTTCTTTGAGCGGCGGGGGCATATTGGCCCGGGTTTTCTCCGTTTATTTTAGCCCCATTGCCGATTTTGGTCAGGCTTTGCATGGCTGTTCCCGGCAAAATTGGTCATAATCCTCCCCCTATGACCCATTTATTTTCTCCACTCACGTTGAAAGAGGTAACGCTGCGCAACCGGATCGGCGTCTCGCCTATGTGCCAGTACAGTTCTGAGGATGGGCGAGCCACCGACTGGCACCTGGTTCACCTGGGCTCGCGGGCGGTCGGCGGGGCCGGACTGGTGATCGCCGAGGCCACGGCTGTGACCGCGGCCGGCCGCATCACGCCCCACGATGCCGGCCTCTGGTCGGATGACCAGGTCGAGCCGCTCCAGCGGATCAATCGCTTCCTGCGGGTGCACGGAGCCGTGCCCGGCGTTCAGCTGGCCCACGCCGGCCGGAAAGCCGGGGCCGCCCGCCCCTGGGAAGGGGGGCATCACCTGGCCGAGGAGGAAGGGGGTTGGGAGCCCATCGGCCCTGGAGCCGAACCGTTCGGCGGCCGATTGACCCGACGCCCACGGCCGATGACCCTGGCCGATATCGACCGGGTCCAGGTGGCTTTCCGCGCCGCCGCCGAACGGGCGTTGGTGGCGGGCTATGAATTCCTTGAGATCCACGCCGCGCATGGCTACCTGCTGCACAGCTTTTATTCCCCCCTGGTCAATCGGCGAACCGACGCCTACGGCGGCTCCTTCGACAACCGGATTCGGCTGCTGCTGGAAACGGTGCGCCAGGTTCGGGCCGTCTGGCCGGAGCGATTTCCCCTGGCGGTACGCCTCTCGGCCACCGATTGGACTCCCGGCGGGTGGACGGTTGAGGATTCGATCGTCCTGGGGCAGCGGCTTTCGTCGGAAGGGGTCGACCTCATCGACTGCAGCTCAGGCGGCGCCAGCCACGCCTCGCTGACCGTCCTGGGGGGAGCGCGGGGAAATCAGCTGGAGCTGGCGGAGGTGATCAGACAGGCGAGTGGGGTGGGCACAGCGGCCGTTGGCGGCATCACCGATGCGCAGCAGGCCGATCAGATCATTCGATCGGGGAAGGCCGACATCGTCCTGCTGGGTCGTGAACTGCTGCGCGATCCCTTCTGGCCGTTTCATGCAGCCCGGGCGCTAGGGCAAACGACCGCCGGCGTGATTCCCCCGCAGGTCCACCACTGGGTCGGCTGAACGGCGCCGGGCGTCTGAGGTTAGGGACGGATCTGGCCGTCCCCGAGGACGACCCATTTGTAGGTGGTCAGTTCTTCGAGCCCCATCGGCCCGCGGGCGTGGAGCTTCTGCGTGCTGATGGCGACTTCGGCCCCCAGTCCGAACTGCCCACCGTCGTTGAAGCGGGTGCTGGCGTTGACAAAGACGGCCGATGAATCGACTTCGTCGACAAAACGGCTGGCGGACTGCCAGTTTTCCGTGACGATGCAGTCGGAGTGGTCCATGCTGTGATCCTGGATGTGGCTGATCGCCTCTTCCAGCCCATCGACGACCTTGAGTCCGAGCACCAGCGACATCCATTCGGTGTCCCAATCGTCGGGACCGGCCGGCTGCACCACAGCCCCATGGCCGTTGGTTCTGAGGAGGGCATAGGCAGTGGGATCGGCGTGGAGTTCGACCCGGTGGCGGGCCATCCGTTCGGCCAGGCGAGGGAGCAGCTCGGCGGCGACCGCCCGGTGAACCAGCACCGTATCGACGGCGTTGCAGACGCTCGGCCGCTGGACCTTGCCGTTTTCGATGATGTCGAGCGCTTTGGCGAAATCGGCCGATTCATCGACGTAGACGTGACAGATGCCGATGCCGCCGGTGATGACCGGAATCGTCGCCTCCTCCCGGCAAAGCCGGTGAAGATTATGGCCGCCGCGCGGGATCAGGATGTCGACATACTGGTCGAGGCGCATGAACTCCCGAACCAGGGCGCGATCCGGATTATCGATCGTCTGGACGGCGGCGGCCGGCAGTCCGGCCTTCTCCAGCGCCCCGTGAATGACTCCGGTCAGGGCCAGGTTGCTGTGCAGGGTTTCACTGCCCCCGCGCAGAATACAGGCATTTCCGGTTTTCAAAGCCAGGACGGCGATGTCCACGGTCACATTGGGTCTGGCCTCGTAGATGACACCCACCACACCCAGGGGAATGCGGCGGCGGGTCAGCTGAAGGCCGTTGGGCAGCCGGCGGCTGTCGATAGCCGACCCGACCGGATCCGGCAGGGCCGCCACGCGGCGGGTATCGGCGGCCAGTCCGGCGATCCGCTCCGGATTGAGCATCAGCCGGTCGAGCAGGGCTTCGCTGAGCCCCTTATTTCTGGCGGCGTCCAGGTCCCGCCGGTTTTGCCCCAGCAGGTAATCGGTCTGGCCCTCCAGCTCATCGGCGATGATCAGAAGTGCGCGATTTTTAACGTCGCTGGTCAGAGTGGCCAGCTGGCGGCTGGCTTTTTTGGCGGCCTGCCCGAAAGTGATTAGTTCAGTCATGGTTTGGTTGGGGGACGAATGGTCCTTCGAAAATAAGAATCCGTAATCAGAACTGGGATTTCGGCAAACTGTCTTGGATTGGGGTGGGGTGACAGCTATTTTCAGGGATTTACAGGCGGTTGTCAAATGGAGCCGGCAGGGGATCCAGGTTCGACGAGGAGAACCATGTCATTGCGGTGGATGGCCACGGGGCCGTAGGCGTAGCCGAGAATCGACTCGATCTCTTCCGATTGGCGGCCCATGATCCGGAATAGATCCTGGCTCGGGTAGCGGCTGATCCCCCGGCCGAGCTCCTCGCCGTTCTCACTCAAGATGGTAATTGGTTCGCCGCGATCGAAATCACCGCCGACTTCGACGATGCCGGCCGGCAGCAGGCTGCGCCCCTTCTGTCCGGTCAGCACGGCCGCGGCGGGCAAATTGATGGTGACGCTGCCCGCCGGCTTGGAGCCGGCCAGGATCCAGCGCTTGCGATTTTTCAGCGGATTTTCAATCGGGGGGAAACGGGTGCCGATAGCCTCACGGCTGCGTACCAGCCGCAAAATAACATTTTTTTCCCGGCCGCTGGCGATGACGACCGCCGTGCCGGCCCGCCGGGCGATGTCGGCCGCCTGCAGCTTGGTAATCATACCGCCCGTTCCCAGCCCGCTGCCGCTGTCCCCGGCCAACCGCCGGATATGGTCGTCGATTTCGGTGACCTCCTGGATGAGGGTCGCCCCGAGATCCTGGCGTGGATCGGCGGTGTAGAGGCCGGCCTGATCGGTCAGCAGGATGAGCAGCTCGGCTTCGGCCAGAACGGCCGTGCGCGCTGAGAGATTGTCGTTGTCCCCGACGCGGATTTCCTCGGTCGTGACGGCGTCATTTTCGTTGATGATCGGGATGATGCGCTGCTGCAGCAGGGCTTCGAGCGTGTCCCGGGCATTGAGGAAGCGGTTGCGGGTTTCAAAATCTGCCCGGGTCAGGAGGACCTGGCCGACAAAGATGCCGTAGAGGTCGAAGAGCTGCTCCCAGGTGTACATGAGCCGGCTCTGGCCGACCGCCGCCAGCATTTGTTTCTCGGCGATGGTGCGGGGGCGGCCGTACTGGAGCCGCTCCCGACCGGCAGCCTGAGCGCCGCTGGAGCAGAGGAGCAGCTCGCACCCATCCTGATAGAGCTCCGAGCACTGGCGGACGATCTCGACCATCGTCGGCCGGTGCAGGTGATTGGTCCCCCCGGTCAGCACGCTGGTGCCGAGCTTGAGGACGATTCTTGGACGCTGGGATCCACCGGACTGGCTCATGGCGGCCGATTATAGCCGAATCCGGCGGAAACAATCGAAAAGATGCCGGCGCGGGATCGCCTGGGTTTGCCGGCCCAACCTTAAAAAACTTTGAGTAATACCGGCCGATAGTCGCGCAGCCTGCTTGACCGGGAGGGGGGATGTGATAGCATCGGCCCGCGGTGGGGCAAGTCCACCCCGAATCTGGATTTTAGGCATGAAACCTGACTGGCAGCGTTACCTCAATCAACTCGTCTTTCTGCTCCTGGCGGGGCTTTTTTTTATCGGCGCCGGTGCTATTTCCCTGGCCAACCGGCCGGCCGAGGATAGCGAAAGCAGCGGCCTTCCTTTTTTGAGCCAGGCGCTCCCGGCGGCCAATCCCACCGCGGATTCGGTCGAAATCGTGGCCAGGGCCGACATCAGCCAGGTCCCGATCCTCACCGACCGCGCGGTGTCGCCGAAGCTCAATCCGATCATGAACCTGGGCCAGAAACCAGAGCATGCTCTCGTTACCTACGAGGTTCAGCGGGGGGATACGCCCAATCGGATCGCCGAAAAATTTAACATCAAATCGGAGACCCTCCTCGGCGGCAACCCGGAGCTCAGCCAGGAATCGAGCCTGCTCCAGGCCGGCTACGTGCTGACGATCCTGCCGGTAGATGGCGTTCTGCACGAGGTGGCCCTGGGGGACACACTTGAGGGAATCGCCAACCAGTATGGGATTCCAGTGGAAGACATCATCGCCTACGAACCCAACAAACTGGAATTTCCCTACCGGCTTTATAAGGGAACGCAGATCCTCGTCCCTGGAGCGGTACGGGAGCTCTTCGTGTGGACGCCCCCCAAACTGCCTGCTCGCCAGCGAGGTCAGGTCGTCGGCACCGGCACCTTTACCCGGGCTGTGAACAGCGGCTGCGTCACCCAGTTTTATTGGGCCGGCCACCCGGGACTGGATATCGCCCTGGCTGAAGGATCCCCGGTTTACGCCATGGACACCGGCACCGTCTCTTACGCCAGCTGGGCTGCCGGCGGGTACTACGACTACGGCAACCTGATCGTGATCGACCATGGCAACGGCTACGAGACCTTTTATGCCCATCTCAGCGGAATCAATGTCTATCCGGGCCAGGTCGTGCGCCAGGGAGCGCTGATCGGCGCCAGCGGGAATACCGGCCGGTCTTCAGGTCCCCACATTCACATTGAAATTCGCTTGAACAATTTCCGCGATGATCCGACGTTTTATACCGCCGCTCCGCGCGTCTGCTGAGCCGCCCCCGATTTACGACGCCCCGGGCTGAACCACTCGATCGCGCAGCTGCCCGCAGCCGGCCTGGATATCGATGCCGCGCCGGACCCGGACGGTGCTGCTGACCCCGTATTCGGCCAGCTTATCGACGAAGGCCTGGACCTGTTCCGGATCCGATGGCCGGCCGCCGTATCCTTTGGTCGGATTCAGCGGAATCAGGTTGACGTGGCAGAGCATCCCTTCCAGCAGGCGGCCGAGCTGCGTCGCCTGCTCCAGCGTGTCATTTTCCCCGCGAATTAAAGCCCATTCAAACGTCAGCCGGCGTCCGGTTTGCTCGATGTAATACCGGCAGGCCTCCAGGACATCGGCGATCGGCCAGCGCCGGTTGACCGGGATCAGTCGATCACGCTCTTCGTCGGTGGCTGCGTGCAGAGAGACCGCCAGCGGCGTCTGCCGCTTTTCATCGGCATAGCGGCGGATGGCCGGCACGAGCCCGACGGTCGATATCGTGATTTTGCGTGCCCCGAGATTGATGCCGGCCGGGTCGATCATCCGGTCGACCGCAGCCAGGGTGTATTCGTAGTTGTGCAGCGGCTCTCCCATCCCCATGAGGACGACATTCGTGATCCGGCTGCCCTCGGCAGAGAGGAGGCGGCCGAAATAGATGTATTGGGCCACAATCTCCCCGACGGTCAGATGGCGCTGAAAACCCATCTGGCCGGTAGCACAGAAAACGCACCCCATGGCGCAGCCGGCCTGCGTGCTCATGCAGAGGGTGTTGCGCCGGTCATAGCGCATCAGGACCGTCTCGATCAGCCGGCCGTCGCCAAGCTCGAAGAGGACCTTGTGCGTGAAACCGTCCTTCGAATACTCCTCGGCGGCCGGTTTCAAGGGGTGCAGGGTGAATTCGTCGCCCAGCTTCCAGCGCAGGGCGGCTGGACAGTTGGTCATATCTTCGAATGAACCAACGTATTTCTGGTAAAGCCATTCCCAGATCTGCCGTGCACGGAAAGCCGGCTCCCCGCTCTTGGCCAGGAATTCCGCCAGGCCAGGGAGGTTCAGCTCGTAGATATTATTTGTTACAGCTGGTTCTAAGGAAATATTCATCGTATCAGCTCAGGGGGCCGGTCTGTCCCGGGGTGCGGGCTGGAGAGGTGGCCGGGGTTTCAGTAGCCTGGTGAACCCGGGATAACTTTTCCAGGAGGGCGTGGATGTCGGCGAAAATATAGTCCGGTTCAAGTCCGGTTTCCTGGATCTCCTCGACTCGAGAAACCCCGGAAAGGAGCAGGATTGTCCGCAGGCCGGCGCGCCGGCCGCCCAGGATGTCGGTGCCGAGGCGATCGCCGACCATGGCCGTGCTGGCGGCGGTGGCCCCGGCTGGAAGCCGCTCCAGAGCGGCCTGGAAAATGCCCGGCTGCGGTTTGCCGATGATGACGGGCTCCACATCAGTCGCCGTGCGCAGCAGGGCGATGAGTGCCCCGTTTCCGGGCAGCAGCCCCTGTTCCGATGGGAAGGTGGCGTCGGGATTACAGCCGATGAAAATCGCCCCGTGCCGGCGAATCTGCAGGGTTGCCGCGGCAAAATCATCATAAGTGACGCCGGGATCGAGACCGGCGACCACCACCATCGCCGCTTCGTTCGCTTCCAGACGTGGCAGCACCTCGAATCCCTGGTCGCGGATCATGCCGCGCAGGCTGTTAGTGCCGACCACGTAAATCTTGCCGCTGGCCGGGTTGAATTCCCGCGCCAGGTAGGCAGCTGTCGCCAGGCCGGACGTCATGATTTGACCCGGATTGATCTCGACGCCGAAGGCGCGAAAGCGGGCGACGTAATCCTCGGGCGATTTCGAGGCGTTGTTGGTGGCGAAGACGAAGCCGATGCCCAGCGCCCTGAGCCCGGCAAAAAAGCCGGGCAGGTCGGGCATCGGGGTGCTGCCATGCCAGAGGACCCCATCCATATCAAAAATTAAATTCCGAATTTTGTTCATCAAGTCCAAGTTTATCCCCGGCGATCCATCGCTTCAAGCATGGCCTGAGCCTGCCGGCACGGCCGGTTGTCGAATCAGGGTAGGAGACGGAGGGAAGAAAAGCTATAATTTCCCGGCAATCCGGGCGAAGTTTCGTCTCGAAATCAGGAGAGGGTTTTGTGAAATTATCTGTCATCATGCCGGTTTACAACGAGCGGGAGACCGTCGAAGAAGTCGTGAAGGCCGTATTGGCTACCGGCCGCGTCTACGAACTGCTGCTGGTCGACGATGGGTCAACCGATGGAACCCGGCAGCTCTATCCACAGCTGCAGGCGCTGGACCCGGCAGTAAAGGTGATCCTGCACAAGGAAAATCAGGGGAAGGGCGGTGCCCTGCGCAGCGGTATCGCCGCGGCGAGCGGCGATATCGTGATCATCCAGGATGCCGATCTCGAATATGATCCCCGGGATTATCCCGACCTGCTGCGCCCCATCGAGGAGGGCAAGGCAGCCGTGGTGTATGGCTCCCGCTTTCGCGGCGGTCCCTCCAAGACGATGTTCTTCTGGAATATGGTGGGCAACAAGTTTTTAACGCTCGTCACCAATATTCTTTACAACACCATTCTGACCGACATAGAAACCTGCTACAAAGCCTTTCGCGTCGAAGTGATCAAGGGAATCCCGCTGCGTGCCAGGGGGTTCGACTTTGAGCCAGAAGTCACGGCCAAGGTGCTCAAGCGGGGGCATCGCATTTATGAGGTGCCGATTTCCTACAACGGCCGGGAATACGACGAAGGCAAAAAAATCCGGCCGCTGCGGGATGGACCGATCGCACTCTGGTGTCTTGTCAAGTACCGGTTTGTCGATTGATCGAATGGGGTCGATTCCCACTTGATTGCCTCTGATGCGGCGCTCCCGGGAAAAGCTGGGGCGGCCGCCCACTCTTTCGGAATCCCGGTGGTGAAGGTCGGGCTGGTCGGGTTGGCCCTGCTTGGTGCGCTGCTGCGCACTCGCGGCCTCCTGGCCAACAGCTTTCATGCCGACGAAGCTCTGTTCGCCACCTGGGCCAGACTGATCGCCGTCTGGCGCGATCCCCTTTTGATCGGGCCGGCCGTCGACAAACCCCCCCTTCTCTTTTATGCTCAGGCCCTTTTCTATCCTCTCCAGGGGCCGGTTGAATGGGCGGCCAGGCTGCCGAACTGGATCCTTTCGATTCCCCTGGTCCCCCTGACCGGACTCGTCGCCCGCCAGCTCGCTCCACGGGGCAGCCGCGGCCGGGCGGCGCTCCTGGCGGCCGCCCTGGTCGCTTTCTCCCCGCTGGCGGTCCAGTTCAGTCCCACGGCCTTCCTCGACCCCTTTCTCACTTTCTGGCTGGTGCTGGCTTTTTATCTGGCCGGCCGGCCGCAGAGGGCAGCCGGGTCCGGTGTGGCGGCCGGTCTGGCGCTGGCCACAAAATATCAGGCCCTGCTGTTTTTTCCGCTGATCTTCCTGCACCTGCTGCTGTCGCCGCCGGCGGATGGAAAATGGGAGAACCGGCCGAGGCGCTGGTTTGCCGGGATGGTCGCGCCTGTGGCCGCTGTCCTGGTCTGGGAGCTGGCCCGTCGCGGGGAGTGGACACTCTGGCAGCAGCAGATGGGCAATTTTGGCGGCCTCCGCCTGATCTATTCCTGGGAGCTGCTCCCCCGGCTCTCGGGCTGGCTGGCGCTCTGGAGCGGGACCCTCGGGGTGGGCTGGCTCCTGGCTGTCTTCGGAAGGAACCCATTTCACCAGGAGCCGGCGGAAGCAGGGGCCCATCCGATGAATCGCTGGCTCCCTTTGTTCCTGGTGGCTTACCTTTTTTTCCACTGGCTCCTGGCGATCCCTTTGTGGGAGCGTTATCTGCTTCCAGTGGTTCCACTGGCTTCTGTCTGGCTGGGAGTCCGCGCGGCGTCATCCCTGCCCGGGAGGCGCGGGCGGCCGTTCTGGCGCCGCACCGCCGTGGTGGGGATCGGCCTGCTCCTGGTTGGGCAGGGTCTGGCCGCCCGGCAGGCGCGGTTTCCGCTTGGCGGCAGTCCGGCGGCGGACGATGGCGCGCGGGAGATTGCCGCAGTGCTGGCCAATGCGCCGTACGGCACGGTTTTATACGATCACTGGTACAGCTGGCACTGGCGCTACCATTTTTTTGATCGCGGAGTCTATGTCAGCTGGTTTCCAGGGCCGGAAGCCCTGGCCGTGGATCTGTCGGTCTTTGGGCGGAGCGCCTCCCCCCGTTTCCTGGCACTGCCGGCCGCTCCCGCTGCCGAACCCATCCTGCGGGCGGTGACCGGCAGCGGGTTTGCCGCCAAGGAAGCCGCCAGCGCGGGGTCGATTATCCTCTACCAGCTGGAGCCGATTCGATGAAGGCCGTTCGGCGGCAGCCGGTCATTGCTGTCATCCTGCTGGCCGGATCGGCCGCGGCCGTGTTCTGGCGGCTGGCCGCCACCAACCTGATCCTGGCTCGTGGGGACATGTTTCTCTATTTTTATCCCTACTGGCACGCCGCGCGGACGGCCCTCCTGGCGGGACGCCTGCCCCTCTGGAATCCGGATATTTTCATGGGGGCGCCGCTTCTGGCCAACAGCCAGATGGGATTTTTTTATCCCCTGAACTGGCCCTTCTGGCTTCTGCTGCCGGTGCCTTACGCGGTCAGCGGCTCGATCCTGCTCCATCTATGGATCGCCCTCTGGGGCACCTGGCGGCTGGCCGGCCGGCTCGGCATGAGCCCGCCGGCGCGGATCCTGGCGTCCGCGGCTTTCGGTCTTGGTGGATACCTGACGGCCCAGATCGAGCACATCAATCAGCTGCAGGGGCTGGCCTGGCTGCCGTGGCTGCTCTGGGTCGGTGCCGGCGTGGCTCGGGATCGGAATTGGCGGCCGGGCCTCGTTTTGTTTGGGATTTTTTTGGCCCTGCAGATCCTGGCCGGCCATTTGCAGACAGTTTTTATCAGCGGCGTGGGGCTTGCGGCCTGGCTGGCCGTTTGGAGTCTGTCCGGCCGCCGGGTGGAAGAAACGCCGGCGAACCATCCGGGAACCGGCCGCTCCTGGAGGCCGCTGATACAGGCGGTCGGGGTTCTCGCCGCCGGGGGAGCTCTGGGACTTCTCCTGGCCGGGGTCCAGCTGCTGCCGACCCTGGAGCTGACCGGCCTGTCGAGCCGGGCCGGCGGGCTCTCGTCGAATGAGGTCCTCTCATTTTCCTGGCATCCCTTCTTGATTCCTCGCAGTTTGCTGCCCGGCTACGGCCAGAATCTGTTTACTGAATATGTCGCCTGGCTGCCGCTGACAGTCCTCTTTTTCGCCGGTCTGGGTCTGGTCGCGGGACGCCGGCCGGCCGTACATGGGAGTCTTTTGCTGGCCGGGATGGGGCTGTTTCTCGCCCTCGGCCGCTTCAATGGACTCTATCTCCTGCTGGCCAACCTGCCTGGATTCAACCTCTTCCGCGTTCCCGCTCGCTGGCTGGTTCTCTATGCCCTGGGCATCTCCCTCCT
This sequence comes from Promineifilaceae bacterium (SeqCode), assembly GCA_041568735.1. Lineage (GTDB taxonomy): Bacteria > Chloroflexota > Anaerolineae > Promineifilales > Promineifilaceae > WTJY01. Next base: position 2,504 of record JBFFZG010000020.1, on the reverse strand, counting down.
GGCGGGCCAGGGTCTGGACGCAGCCGGCCGGTTGGGGGATGGTCCTGGGCCGGTGAATCGCGGCCGGCGGCTGGTCTGGGCCATGCTGCCGGCCGTGGCGCTGATTGCCGGGCAGTTCATCGCTTTCTGGCTGCAGCCCTGGCTGCCGGCCGCGGCCGAAGCCCCGCCGGCTTATCCCTCGACTCTGGCGCTTACCGGGCAGCTGGGCGAGCTGGTCCTGCTGGGGGGCTGGCTGGTTGCTGGAAACCGCCGTCTCCGTGGGGCTTTATTTCAATGGGGGAGCGCCGGTCTCGTTCTGCTGTGGCTCTTTGCCAGCAGCCGCTCACTCCCGTTCAACAACCCGACGACTCCGGAGGCTTTTTTCGATCGCCGGCCGCCGTCGCTTCGCCTGCAGGCTGAAAGCGAGGGACAGCTGGCGCCGCCGCGGTTCTTGAGTCTGTCGGACATTTTTTTCGATCCGGGTGACCAGGCGGAAATCGATTCGATTTACGGCGGGATTCTGCCAGAAACGGCGGCCTATGATTACACCATCGCCATCAAATTGAAGGAAATCATCGCCCCCAATTTGAGTATGGTCTATGGTCTGCCGGCTGTCGATGGGTTTGACGGGGGCGTGCTCCCGCTTCTTTCGTATAGTGATTTAATGGCGCGATCCCTGCTCGACGGCCGGCAAACCACCGACGGCCGGCTGCGCGAATTTCTCGATTCGGTCCCCCCAGCTGGCCAGCTCTCCCGATTCCACATTGGTTATGTCCTTACCGATAAAGTCGGCGATGTCTGGATCGATGGAGTATTTTATGATCGCCAGCTTCCAGCCAGACTGGATCCCGGGGAAGAAGTGGGGGTGGCGGTCGTCTCCGACATGGAAGCCACGGAGATCCGGCTTCTCGTCGCCCGGGGCAGCGGCCGCCTGCTGCTGACATCGGCCGACGGCCAGCGGCGCGAAATTACTCCCCAGCCGGCCGGGGATCAGGTCTGGACTGCCTCTCTGGACGGCGATCCTCGACCGGAACAGGTGACACTCATCGCCGGCCCTGACGGCTGGCATGTCGAAGCCCTTTCGCTTGTCGAGGCCAAAAAGGGGATTTTCCTTCCGCTGGTGGCCGGACCTTTTGCCCTGATCCATTCCGGCGATGTCAAAATCTACCGGCACACGGCGAGTGCGTCTCGGGCGCGCCTGCTGCAGGCCGGCGCGGCGACGCTTGAGGCCGAGCAGATCGCCGGCACGGCAGCTTTCAAGCGCTACGAACCGGAAGTGGTAACCCTGCAGGTGACAGCCGGGGAGCCGGTCCGCCTGGTGCTGCTCGACGCCGATTATCCCGGCTGGCAGGCGGCCGTCGCCGGCCGCCCGGTCCCCATCGGGTCCGTCGATGGTTTTTTCCGCGCGGTCGATCTGCCGGCCGGCGAGCATGAAGTCGAATTTCACTTCCGTCCGAGATCGGTCCTGCTGGGAGGCTGGGCCACCGGGTTAGGCCTCCTGCTGGTGCTGTTCCTGGGATTCCCGCTTCCCCGGCTCCGCAGGCGTTCTAAGGCCAGTTGAGCGGCTCCAGGATCGTCTTCCCCTCTTCCTCCCCGACCGGCACGGGCCGGCCGGTCGGGTCGATCATGGCTGGAATAAAGCGCATTTCGCTGACGCCTTCCCGATCGAGCCAGACGTGCAGGACGGCTGTTCCCGGATCGCCGTCGATATTGAAGGCGAAGTTTCCCAGGCCGAGAACGATCACCCCGTTTTTATAGCGGAGCACCGGCTGCAGAATATGGGCGTGGTGGCCGATGAAGAGGGTGGCACCGGCCTCGATGGCTCCCCGGGCGATGGCGATCTGCTCTTCGCTTGGGTGGCGCAGGTATTCGTAGCCGGCATGCAGCAGGACGATGACGTGATCGACCGCCGGCCGGACGGCTGCGATGTCGGCCTGGACTTCGGCCACCCGCCCCCAGGCCACGCCCGGCGTGTCCGCTGTCGCCTCCCAGATTTCGGTCTTGAAGCCATCCCGTTCGACGGGCACATTGACGTAGGCGAGGATGGCCAGCCGCAGACCGTTGATTTCTGTGATGTAGGGGCGGCGCGCTTCGTCCCGATTCCGGCCGGCCCCGATCGGCTCGACCCCGGCCTGGCGCAATAGCTCGATTCCCTGCAGCAGGGCTTCCGGCCCGTAATCAAGGGCATGGTTGTTGGCCAGGGTTACCAGGTCAAAGCCCCCGGCGGCCAGGGCGGCGGCGGCGGCCGGCGGCGAGCGGAAGGTGTAAATCTTATCCAGAACCGGTTCCCCGGTGTCACCCAGCGCGCTTTCGAAGTTGCCGATCGTCAGGTCGGCCGGTGTCAGCACGCCGGCCATGGCCCCGAACGGGTATTCAATACGGCCGCGTTCGATGACTTCCCCCAGCTTACGATCGAGCATGATGTCCCCGACCACCGCCAGCCAGGCGCGGCCCGATGGGGTCGGCGTCGGCGATCCGGCTTCCGTTGGGACCGGAGTTGGCGTCGGCAGCGGCGTGCTCGTCCC
>JBFFZG010000019.1:0-30390 GCA_041568735.1 Promineifilaceae bacterium (SeqCode) | reverse complement strand
GCCTGAGCTGGCTCCTTTATTTGGCCCTACACCAGGGGCAACCGGCCGGGCAACTGATCCCATTTCAGACCCATTTATTCCGGCTGGCTCTGCTGGTACACCTGGCCTTTGTTGCCGTTCTTCTCTGGAAATATGTCAGCTTTGCCATGCCCGACACCTACACTAACCAGCTGATTTACCTCTACAGCGTGCAAAAAAAGAGCCTGATTGACCTCTATACGCGATCCTGGCCCGGGCCTCCTCCCATTCTCACCCCGATCTATCCGCCGGGGATCTATATTTTCCTGCGAACGCTCTACGCCTTTCTCGGAGAGTCTGTGTTTGTCCCTCGTTTCGTTTCCTCCCTGGGGATCCTGGGGGTGGCCGGGGGCCTTTTTCTGGCCATGCCGGGCCGGCGCGGGTGGGAGGCCATGGTGCCGGCCGGCCTGTTTCTGGCTCTTTTCCCCCTGCTGCTGTGGAGCGGCCCGCCAACCAAGCCGGAATTCGTCGCCGCGGCAGCGTCGACAGCAGGTTTCGCCATCTTCCTGCGGAATCCGACAGGCGGCAGCCGATCGAATTTAATCTTGAGTTCTCTCTTTTTCGGCATCTGTCTGCTCGTGAAATTTACCCTGATCGCCGGTTTCGCGACCATCGCCCTTACCCTTCTGTTTAGGCGCAGGTGGATGGCGTTCCTGTATTTTATCGTGCCGGCCGCCGTCCTGTTCTGGGGGGTGTTCCTCTTCATCGGCTGGTTTTCGGACGGGGGGCTTTTCTTCTTTACCATCTCGGGCAATGCAGTTCAGGCGACCTATTCCAAGATCATTTCATTCGGCATTCTCGGCTTTCTGCCCCAGGCGTTCGTCGTCATCGTTCTGGCTGTCGGGGCGGCCTATTTTCCCCTGCGGGCGGATTTTGAAGCTGAGAACCTCGTGCTGCTTGCCTTCATCATCGCTCTCCTGTTCTTTCTCTATGCGGTCGGCCGGCCGGGTAGCTCGCGGAATTATTTTTTGGAGCCTCTTATTTACGGCTGCCTGCTCTTCGGCTGCTACCTGGCGGGTAATCGGGAAGCCAGCGTATTTGTCCAGGTTCTTTTGCTCGTCCTGCTGGTGGTAAATCTGCCCGCGCAGGCGGCTTTGCTGGCCCGATCGTATGATCCGCCGGAAGTGCAGGCGGCGGTGGATCGGCAGCTGGCGAGCCTGGACATGCGGCCGGACCAGTTCATCCTGGCCGATGTCTACTACGTGTATGACGTGATTCAGGCCGGCCGGGTGCCGCTCATCCTGGATAATTTTCAATATACGCTCCTGCATGATAATGGTCTTATCGATTCTGAAGAGCTCCGCGAAACCCTGGCGTCTGATGCCGTTCCCTACCTCGTGCTGGAGCGGTCCCTGGAGGAACACGCCCGGCTGCCGTACGGCGGCCGCTATTTTCCCACCGGCGTCATCCCCATCCTGATCCAGAGCTACCGCTGCTCTGAAATATTGACCCGCTGGGACGGGGCGAAATTGATCATCTGTGCCAGAAAACCGGAGTGAGCGGCTCATCAGGGCCGGCCGCCGAACTCTGTGAGGGGTTGAGAAGACGTTGTGAATTGTTGCATCGAAATCCACGCCATTAGACAATGGCCGCCGCTCGAAGTTAGAATCGCAGGCCTTTTGGCGCTGGAGACCGGCTGGCCAATCTGCCTGCTCCAAAAATAAAGTATCTGGATCAGTCTTTTATGTCGTTCCTTTACAGGATGTTCAGGCCCGGCCGGTTCTCCTGGCTGGTGCTGTTCTTATTGATTGGCTGCGGTGGGGGAGCTGCCCAACCGGCGACTCGCCCGCCGGTCACCGGAGAGTCAGGCCTGCACCCGACCGAAGATCCCCATCCACCGACGACAATCGCTCACCCGACGGCGACAGCCGCACCGGCGGCCGCACCACCCACGCCTGAGCCTCCGCTAACGGCCAGCCCGGCGCCCGGCACTGGCACCGCTCCGCCGCCGCAGCTGGCCGCGGTTGAACCCCTGTCCGGCGGAGATCTGGTGGCGATCACTACCGATGCCGGCATCCGCCACCAGCGGATGGCTGGATTCGGCGTGACCCACAATGCCTATGTCTACGAAAATCGGGGTGATATTCTGCCGCCGCTGCTGCGGCAGGAGGCCATTGAATTCGTCTACGGCCAGGTCGGAATAAACCTGGGCAACCTCGAGATGTCCCTGCTTGAAAGCCCGGGGAGCTACGGCGAGCGCGACAACGACAACGACGATCCCTTCCAGATTGATTGGGGGGGCTTCCAGACCCTTCGCAGTGACGCCATCAAGGAGGCGATCGTCGACCCGGCCGAACCCCTCGGCTTTACAGACTATTTTCTGGCCCAGAAGGTCAACGTGCGCTGGGACAGCCCCTGGCTGGCCAATCTGCGCGCGGTTGACTACGAGCGGTTTCTCGACGAAATTGCCGAGCAGGCGGCCGCTGCGCTGATCTACTGGCGAGAAACCTATGGTTACGATCCGCAGCTGCTCATGCTCTTTAACGAACCGCTGAGCGGCAACCGCGAGCTGGACGGCGGCAGCGCCCGGGAAATCACCGATATTATCAAGCGGGTGGGCCGGCGGCTGCGGGATGAAGGGTTCGCCGGGGTGAAATTCATTGTTCCCAGCGAAGAAACGGTCGAGCTGACCCTGAACACCGCTTCAACCATCCTGTCCGATCCGGAAGCCCGCCAGTATGTCGGGGTGCTCGGCTATCATCCTTACCCCTACCACTCTCCCTACGCCAACCTGCTCAATATCCTCAACCAGGCCGGCCAGGGAACCCCCAATGAGGCAGCCGTTGCCCAGCGCGGCCGTTTACGCGACCTGGCCGCGCAGTATGAGATCCCGCTCTGGATGACCGAAGTCTCGCATGGAAATCTCGACCCGCTTACGTTTGACAGCCTGCGCGGCCGGGCGATTCACATTCACGACGAGCTGGTCTACGCCGACGCGGCCGCCTATTTTGGCATGCTCAACATGTGGGACCTCGTTTCCCAGCGAGAACATTTCGGCAACGACAGCCTGCTGGCTACCGAAGGGCATATTGCGCTGATTGACCAGGAGCAGGGGCTCGTCTACCCGACCGGCATGGGCTATGCCATCGGCCACTACGCGCGCTGGGTGAGGCCGGGAGCCGTCCGGATCGAAGCGGCTAGCGGCGATCCCCTGGTGCTGGTCAGCGCCTTTTTCCACGAGGATGCCGGGCAGATCGTCTGGGTCCTGGTGAACAATGCCGATTCACCTCGCCGGCTGGAAATCGATCTCAACGGTCTGGAGATCAGCGGTCAGATTTCCGGCGAATGGTCAACCGCCGAGGCGCCCTGGCAGCCTCTCAGCCCCTTCGCCCCGGTCGACGGCGGCCGCCTGGTTCTGACCGTCCCACCGCTCAGCGTGATCTCCCTCAGTGCCCCCACCCGGTAATCATCGAGGATCCAACATGACATCCAATCACGACGAAACCCCGCAGATTTTCGATTTTGATTATTACGAGCGGCTCTTTGAGATCGAGGAACGGCACTGGTGGGCCATCGGGCTGCGGGCCGTCATGGATGGCTTCTTTCAGGAGACCCTGGCCGGCCGGCGCGGCCTGCGGGCGCTCGATATCGGCTGCGGCACCGGCTACCTGCTCCATCATCTGGCGCGCTATCCCCTCGACGGGGAGGTCTTCGGCCTTGATTACTCCCCCCACGCCCTGGCTTTCTGCCGCCGGCGGGGCTCCTCCCGGCTCGTTCTCGGCAGCGCCGGCGCGCTGCCTGTGGCCGACGGCACCTTCGATCTCGCGATCTCCATCGACACGATCCAGCATCTCTGGCCGGCCGGGTCCGACCGGGTCTCGATCGCGGAAGTGGCTCGAGTCCTCCGGCCGAACGGTTTCTTCTATCTGCGCACGAACTCAGCGCTCGGCCACCGGCCGCTGCGCGGGGTCGACCCGGACCTCTACCGCCGCTATCGCCGGCCGCAGCTGGTGCGCCTGATCGAGGACTGCGGCCTGGTGGTCGAGAGGGCAAGTTATGTCAACATGGTGCCGGCAATCTGGGGGATGATCCGGGAATTTCTGGCGCGGCCGCGGGGGGAAACGCGCGCCATCGGCCCCGGCCTGGCCATCCAGCTGCCCCGGTCGGCGCGGCTCAACCGCCTGCTGCTGGCTGTCTTAAAGGGAGAGGCCGCCCTGATCAATGGCGCGGGTGTCAGCCTTCCTTTTGGCCATTCCCTGGCCCTGCTGGCGCGAAAAGTCTGAGGTGCTCTGCCTGGCTCAAGCGGTGGCAGGGGGGAGACTTCTGGCTGTTCGCTGCCGCCGCGTGGCCACCAGCATCCAGAGCGATAAGGTCAGGACGATCAGCTGGCTGACGGCAATGACATTGTCGAAATCGATCAGCCAGATGGATAGACTGAACTCGGGCGCCAGGAAGCCCAGGAGCCGGCCGGGGATGGCCGGCAGGATCAGGGCCATCAGGGCAAAGGAGGAGCCGGCCAGCAGCAGCCAGGGCTCTGGACGATGCCAGCGGCCGGAGGCCGACCGGCTGAAAAAGGCGGCAAATCCGACCAGGGTGATGATGATCAGGAGGGTGTCATAGCGGCGGTGATAGCCCACCAGGAGCATCCAGGCCGTCAGCGCGGAAAGCAGGTGAATTTCTTCAAGCGGAGATAAGAGGGCAGAAAAACGCAGGGGATGCCGGCGCATGAAACGCCAGAACAACCCGCCGAGGATGATCAGGACGATCAGCGTAAAGATCCCGGCGACGACCAGGGTGTTGCCGCCGGTGGCCAGGGAGAGATTGAAGGCGTCGAGCTGCTCATTGTTGTTGAGGATATAGACGAATATGTCGGCCTGCTCGATCACAATCTGCCACGGGGAAACCTGCAGCAGAGCGGCCAGCCCGAACAGCGAGAGAATCTGCACGAGAAACCCAACCAGGATGACGCGGAACCGCTGCTGCAGGAGGAGCAGCAGGAAAAACGAGACGCCGAGGGAATATTTGGAGAGCCCGATGCCGAAGCAGATCCCGGCCAGCAGCCAGTAGCGGCGGGGCAGAACCAGGGTGATCAGCATGAACAGAATGACCAGCGGCGTGGTCTGGGCAGTTGGAATGACGTTGCGAACCCCGAGCAGGGCGTAGAAGGCCAGGGCAACCAGCCATTTCTGCGTGAGAGAGAGCATCCCCTTTTCTGGCAGCAGCCGCATGGCCAGCCAGGGGGTCGCCAAAATAATCGCCATCGTCATCAGGAAAAAGGCGAAATTGGCGGCCGGCCAGGAAAGCAGGGCAAAAGGGGCCAGGAAGAGGATCATCGGCGGCGTGTTGGCTGGAATCGCGTACCAGCGCTCGTAGACCGGTTCCAGCAGGCTGTTATCGGGCACAAAAGCCACCCCGTGCAGGCGGCGGTAGGCGATCATCTCCGGGTTGAAAAAGTGCCCCTGATACCAGTACGGGAAGAAGTCGACCCCGGAAAATATTTCCGTGAAGAACAGCATGATGCCGCGGCCGAGGGAGTAGGCGGCCAGCACGGCCAGAACGGCCAGCAGAACCCCCTGTACCAGGTCCTGGATTTTCATAGATTTAAGCCAAGGCAGTCGAATAGAAGTCATATGGTCCACGGGTGAAGAGGCAGGTGTTTTTTTTTCGGAGGATTGGCAGATTCTGGCCGATCCGCCGGCCGAACAGCAGCAGCCGCTGACCGGCGGCGATCTCGCCGGTTGATCCAATTTACTTTAGCAAATTAATCTTTCGGTTTCTCTGAAGAAAAGTGCCGCACCGCCGCGCGCAAACGGGAAAAGACCTCATTCTGGCCCCAAAATTTGACAGATTCCCACCCGAACCTTTATGGTATAACCGTTTCAGCTGATGTTTTGAGGGTCGCCAGACACGAACTTCCCGATCAAAGTTTCTTCTTGAGCGCCCCTGACCGGCACCGACCGCCTGGCTTCCGGTGTGAGATAATTCATGATCCAGAAGGAGGAAAAACGATGAACACTGAGCTGACCTGGCTGACACTGACGATTTTGATGACGGCCGTTTTCTGGATTCCGTATATCCTCGATCGTTTCGTCAAACGGGGGATCATGGGCACCCTCGACAATCCATCTCTGGACGCAAATCCTCAATCCGCCTGGGCCGAACGGGCCAAAGCGGCCCACTACAACGGGGTGGAAAACCTGGTTATCTTCGCCCCCCTCGTCCTGATCGCCAATGCGGCCGGCATAACCGGGGGCATCGTGGCCACGGCTGCGATCACCTATTTCTGGGCCCGGCTGGCCCACTTCGTCGTCTACGTGTTTGGCATTCCCGGCCTGCGCACGCTGGCCTTCCTGGTTGGTTTTGCCGCCCAGGTCATGGTCGCCGGCGCGATTCTCGGCTGGTTTTAGGGAAGCCTGGTTGACCGAAAGAGATGACCCGGCAGGTTCCCGGCTGGCTCTGGCTTCAGCGGGCTTGAAAAGACCCGCTGACTGGATCATCCGCCCGTTTTAACAGATTCTGCCCCCGGGAGGCCAGCTGGCTAATCCAGCAGCTGCTGCTTATCGCGCAGAACGAACCGCTGGATTTTCCCCGTGGCCGTCTTCGGCAGCTCCGGCAGAAACTCGATCCAGCGCGGCCGCTTGTAGGCCGCCATGCGGGTCCGGCAGTATTCGATCAGCTCTTCCTCGAGGGCGGGGGAAGGCTCGATGCCGGACCGCAGCACGACGTAGGCTTTGGGCTTGAATAGATTGGACTGATCGGGGACGCCGACCACTGCGCATTCGACGACCGCCTCGTGGCTGATCAGGGTGCTTTCGACCTCCATGGGGGAGACCCAGATACCGCCGGCCTTGATCATGTCGTCGGAGCGGCCGGCGTGCCAGTAATAGCCGTCTTCGTCGACGGTGTATTTATCGCCGGTAAAGAGCCATTCTCCCAGGAAAGTTTGCCGGCTTTTTTCGTACTGGTGCAGATACGAGGTGGCGGCCGTCTCTCCCTTCACCAGAAGATTGCCGACCTCCCCCGGCTGGACCGGCTGACCCTCCTCGTCGACGATCTTGAGCTCGTACCCCTGGAAAGGCCGGCCGCTGCTGCCCGGCCGAATGTCCCCCGGCCGGTTCGAGAGGAAAATGTGGAAATTTTCCGTGGAGCCGATGCCGTCGATGATATCCAGCCCCGTTCGCTCCTTCCACTCGTGCCAGATGGGGGCCGGGAGCGCCTCGCCGGCCGAAACGCACAGCCGCAGAGAGGAAAGATCGGTTTTTTCCGTCAGGTCGGGCCGGGCCAGGGCGATGGCGTAGCCGGTCGGCGCGTTGTAAAAAATTGTCGGCTTAAAGCGGCCGATCATCTCGAGAACCTGGTCCACCGCCCGCGGAGAGCCGGGATAAAGGACGATGCTGGCGCCGACCGACCAGGGAAAAATGAGATTGCCGCCCGTGCCGAAAGTGAAAAAAAGCTTGGCCAGGGCAAAGGTGCGGTCGCTTTCCTGCAGCCCGAGCACGTTGACCCCCCACAGCCGGGCGGTCAGGGGAAGGTCCTTGTGGGCGTGCAGGATCCCCTTCGGCTGGCCGGTCGTACCGCTCGAATAGTTGAGCATGGCGTAGTCGTCCCGGTGCGTTTCAGTCCGCGGACACTCGGTCGACTCCCGGGCGATCCATTCTCGAAAGCTGGGCGCTCCCTCCTCTCCCCGGCCGATCACGATGAGATGGCGCAGAAAAGGCTGCCCACCGGCGATTTCGCGGATTTTAGGCAGGAGATCCTCGTGGACGATGAGCACCCGGGCGTGGCTGTCCCGCAGAATGTAATCATACTCCCCCGGCGTCAGGAGCGTGTTCATCCCCAACGCCACTGCCCCAACCTTGAGAATCCCAAAAAAGGCGGTCACCCATTCGGCCGTATCGTAGCAGAGCAGGCCGACCACCTCGCCGATGCGCACGTCGAGCCGGCGCAGGGCGTTCCCGACCTGGTTGGCCTCGCGCGAGACTTCGGCAAAGGTCAGGCTGCGGGCGGGACTGAACAGGGCGACCTTGTCGGCGCGGCCGGCCAGATTGTGTTCCAGGATGTCAACGCTGTTGTAGGTGAGGGGAAGATCTGCGGCTCTCATGGCTGTCTCCTTTTCTCCTGGGAGCAGGTGGGGTGACCTGCCGGGGGTGGGTTGAAAAGTTTCCGGCCGGGATTGCTGTCCGGCCTCATCCGTCGACGACCTGGTGGCTCGGCGGCTTGAGGGCGCGCCGGGATTCCAACCAGTCGGCGCGGGCTTTTTCCGCCTCGCGGAAGGCCTGCTGGCGGCCGGGGAGATACGGGTTGGGCCAGGGCTGGTCACGATAATCATAATGGGCCGAGGCCTGCAGTGTAAAGTAGGGATTGCTCAGATGGGGCCGGGCCAGGGCGACGAGATCGGCCCGCCCCTGGAGCAGGATCGTGTTGACCTGGTCCGGGGTGGTGATGGCTCCCACGGCCATCGTGGCGATCCCGACTTCGTGGCGCACCAGGTCGGCAAACGGCGTCTGGTACATCCGGCCGTAAACCGGATCCTGGTCGGCGACCGTCTGCCCGGTCGAGACGTCGATCAGGTCGGCGCCGGCTTCTTTCAGCAGCCGCGTCGCCACCACCAGATCGGCCGTCGACAGGCCGTCCGGGTGCCAGTCACAGGCGGACAGGCGAACGGACATCGGCTTGTGCGCCGGCCAGGCCGCCCGGCAGGCGGAAAAGAGAGCCAGGGGGAAGCGCATCCGGTTTTCGATCGAGCCGCCGTAGCGATCGGATCTCAAATTGGTCAGCGGTGAGATGAAGCTGGCCAGGAGATAGCCGTGGGCCATGTGCAGCTCGAGCATGTCAAAGCCGGCGATCTCCGCGTAGCGGGTCGAGCGGACGAAATCGGCGATGACCCGATCCATATCGGCCGGGGTCATCTCGATCGGCGTCTGGTTGTCCGGGCAGTAGGGGATTGGGGAAGCCGAATAGACCGGCCAGTTCCCCTCCGGCAGCGGGTGATTTTCGTCTTCCCAGCCGAGCTGGGTCGATCCTTTGCGGCCGGCGTGGCCCAGCTGCATGCAGATTTTGGCCCGGCTGTTCTCGTGGACGAAATCGACAATCTCCCGGAAGCCCTCGCACTGCGCCTCGTTCCAGAGGCCGGTGCAGCCGGGGGTGATCCGGGCATCAGGCGATGGGCAGGTCATCTCCACGAAGAGCAACCCCGCCCCGCCGATCGCCCGGCTGCCGAGGTGGACCAGGTGCCAGCGGTTGGGCCGGCCGTCGACGGCCGAATACTGGGCCATCGGCGAAACGACCACTCGATTGTCCACGACCATCTCCCGCAGCCGAAACGGGGTGAACATCGGCGGCGTGTTTTTCCCGACATTGAAGCCGGACTGCCGCACCCCGGCCAGAAAGCGCTCGTGGACCGGCCGGACAAACGACTCGTCCCGCACGATGAGCTGCTCGTAGGTGATCTGCTTCGAGCGCGACATGACGCCAAAGGCGAACTGCTCCGGCGGCAGGGACCAGTGGCGCTCCAGGGCCTCGAACCATTCCAGGGAGACGTTGGCCGTGTGCTGGGTCTTGCCGACCTCGTCCCGCCGGTCGCTGTCGTAAATGGCCAGCGCTTCCGGCAGGCTGCCAGCCCGGCGCAGCGATTCCAGGAGGGAGATCGCATCCTCCATGGCCAGTTTGGTCCCGGATCCGATCGAAAAGTGGGCGGTGGCCTTGGCGTCCCCGAGCAGGACCAGGTTGTCCATCACCCAGGTTTCGTTGGTGATGGTCGGGAAGCGGCGCCACAGGGAGCGGTTGTTGATCAGACGGTGACCGGCGAGCTCCCGGGCAAAGACCTTTTCGAGAATGGGGATGTGCTCGCCGGCCTCGTCGTTCAGCCGGTCGAAGCCGAAGTTGAACCAGGTCGACGGGGGCATTTCGATGACCCAGGTGCTGGCCTCCGGCTGATACTGATAGCAGTGGGCCACGAGCACCCCGGCCTCCGTCTCGCGGAAAAAATAGCTGAAGGCATCCAGCTCTCGGGTCGAACCGAGCCAGCAGAAATAATTCTGGCGCAGGTCGACGGCCGTGCCAAAATGGGCTTTGTGGGCCTCGCGAATGCGGCTGTTGATGCCGTCAGCCGCCACGATCAGGTCGCTGTCGCGGAACGGGGCCTCCCGGAGCATCTCCGGGGCGAATTCAAACTCGAAGTGGAGGGCCACGCCCAGCTCCCGGCAGCGCTCCTGGAGGAGGAGCAGGAGGGATGGGCGCGAACAGCCGGCGAACCCATTGCCGGCACAGCGGAAGCGGCAGTCCTGAAAGAAGATTTCGACGTCGTCCCAGTAGGCGAAATTGCGCCGGATCGCCTCGTAGGAGGGCTCGTCGGCCGCTTTAAAAATGCCCAGGGTTTCGTCCGAGAAGACGACACCAAAACCGAAAGTGTCGTCTGGCCGATTTCGCTCGTAGACGGCGATCTCGTAAGCGGGCCATTCTTTTTTTAACAGCAGGGCGGTGTACAGGCCGCCCGGTCCACCACCGATAATCGAAATGTTCATGGGGGTTATCCTGCCAGTACGCCGCCGCCGGCCGCGCCTCCGGGTCGACCGGGGCAGGGGAAGGCGGCTTCATGCCGGATTGGCGGGGCAAAGATCTGAACCGCTTAGAGTGGGACTTGTGATATGGCGCACAATCTAGACGATCGTTCAAATAATGTGTAACATTTTTACATGGATTTCAGGGTGGTGTCAACACGCGGCAGGGTGGGTCCGGCCGCATGATCGGCTCGGATCAGCTGGAGGCGATCGCCCGGGTAACCCGGCCGACGGCAAGCACCCAGTTCGTGATATTCAACCTGTTCGGGGACTACATACTGCCGGCCGGGGGAGCGATCTGGACCAACGACCTGCTCTATCTGCTCGACCTGCTGGGAATCGGCGAGCGAGCGGCCCGCACGACGCTGGGGCGGATGCGGCAGCGCGGCTGGTTCGAGACGATGCGCCACGGCCGGCAGAGCGAATACCGGCTGACCGACCGGGGGCGGGTCATTCTCCTGGAAGGGGAGCGGCGCATATTCGAAGCCCCCCTCCATGATTGGGACGGCCGCTGGCACCTGGTCGTCTACTCGCTGCCGGAGAGACGGCGCCGGCTGCGCAACGAATTTCGCAAGAAGCTCACCTGGTTCGGCTTTGGCAGCCTGGCCCCGGGAACGTGGATTTCCCCCCACGACCGGCGTCCAGAGCTGGCCGGGGTGCAGGCCGATCTGGAGATCGAGTCGTTTGTCACCATGTTTGCGGCGGAAACGGCCGCCGACCAGGTGATTGTCGAGCGCTGTTGGGACATCGGCCGGCTGGCCGACGACTACCGGCGGTTCACCCGGCGCTTCACGCCGCTCCTCGAGGCGGCTCGCGCCGATCCCTACGCCGAATCGCCGGAAACCTGTTTTGTCCGCCGCTTCCACTTGACTTACAATTTTCAGACCTTCCCCCTCAGCGATCCCAATTTGCCGGCTGAGCTGCTGCCGGCCGATTGGATCGGCTACGAGGCCCGCCACCTGTTTCACGAGCTCCGCGATCTCCTCAAAGCGGGAATGGGAAGCTTTATCGAGAACGCCATCCAGGGTTGATAGACCGGCCGCCGGAGGATCCGCAAAGCCATTCCGGGCGGTCTGAAACGTCCGCCGCCGCCAACCCGGACGGCGGCACCTATTTGAGAGGCGCCCATGACAACCGACTTGAACTACGTCGAAGCGGATGGTGTGGCCACCATCACGCTCAACCGGCCGGAAGTGCTCAATGCCCTGACATTCGACCTTTACGCCGCCCTGCGGGACCGGATGGCCGATCTGCGCGCCAATGAGGCGGTGAAGGCGATTATCATCACCGGGGCCGGCCGGGCCTTCTGCTCCGGCGGGGACGTCTACGAAATTATCGGGGAGCTCTTCGAGCGGGATGTCAAGGGGCACCTCGATTTTACCCGGATGACCGGCGAGCTGATTTTCAACATGCGCGCCATTGAAAAGCCGATCATCGCCGCCCTGAACGGCACCACGGCCGGGGCCGGCGCGGTCATCGCCCTCGCCTCTGATTTTCGGCTGGCCTCCGAAAACGCCAGCTTTCGCTTTTTGTTCACCGGGGTCGGGCTGACCGGGGCGGATATGGGCGCGGCCTACCTGCTGCCGCGGGTGGTCGGGATGGGGCGAGCGACGGAAATTTTGATGTTCGGCGATAAGATCACGGCCATGGAAGCCGAGCGCATGGGGCTGGTCAACCGGGTGCTCCATCCGGATGAGCTGATGCCCACCGCCCGCGCCTGGGCCGGGCGGCTGGCGGCCGGCCCGACGACCGCCCTGGGGCTCACCAAGCGGATGCTCAACCACGAGTGGAACATGGATCTGGCCTCGGCTCTGGAGGCGGAAGCCCAGGCCCAGGCGCTGATGCTGATGGGGGACGACCACCGTATTTTTTACGAAGCGTTCAAGGGGAAAACGACCCCGAAATTTACCGGCCGTTAGCTGGACGGGCACCAGGGTAAAATCAGCGATGCCGAAAGAATTGATCAATCCACCGGAACTGCCGTCCCCACGAGGCTTCAATCATGGGATACTCACCCAGGGCGGCCGGCTGCTTTTTCTGTCCGGCCAGGACGCCAGCGGTCCGGACGGCCGGATCGTCGCCCCGGGGGATGTCGTCGCCCAGTACGAACAGGTTCTGGCCAACCTGCAGGCGGTCGTCCACGCCGCCGGCGGGCAGATGCGGGATATCGTCAAGCTCAACATCTACGTGCGCGACCGGGACGACTACGTCGCCCATCTGCCACAGCTCGGCCGCATCCACCGCCAGTTTTTCGGCCGCCACTACCCGACCATGGCCCTCTTTGAAATCACCGCCTTCTTCCAGAAAGACAATCTTGTCGAAATGGAAGGAATCGCAGTTCTGGAAGAGTAAAAAGTCGAAAGTTCAAAGTGGAAAGTGCCAGGAGGTCGATTTACAGTCGATTTATTATCTTTGACTCGGAACCCTTACATTAAACTTTCGACTTTCACCTTTCGACTTTCACCTTTCGACTTTCAACTTTCTACTCGGAACTCAGAACTCGGTACTCGGAACTAAAAATGAACTTCGACCTCACCCCCGACCAGCTAATTGTACAGGAGCGCGCGCGGCGGTTTGCCGTGGAGGAAGTGGCGCCGCTGGCGCGCGAGGCGGATGAGCGCGGGGAGTTTCCCCTGCACCTGGTGCGGCGGATGGGGGAGCTGAGATTTCTGGGGGGGACGATCGACCCGCTCTACGGGGGGAGTGGGATGGATTATCTCAGCTACACCCTGATTTCCGAGGAGCTGGGGCGGGTCGATGCTTCGGTGCGGGGGTTCCTGGCGGTACACGGCAGCCTGGTTTCTCTGTGCATCAACGATTGGGGAACCGATGAGCAAAAATCCACCTATCTGCCCCGGCTGGCGGCGGGCGAGTGGATCGGCTGCTACGCCCTGACCGAACCCAATGCCGGCTCCGACGTAGCCTCTCTGGAAACGACCGCCAGCGAAGTGGACGGCGGCTACGTGATTAACGGGGAAAAAATCTGGATCACCAACGGTGGGATCGCCGACCTGGCTATCGTCTTTGCCTCAGTTGATCGGGAAAAGAGACACCGGGGGATCTGTGCCTTTCTGGTGGAGACGTCCAACCCCGGTTTTCATCACCGGCCGATGCCCGGCGTGGAGCTGGGCCACCGCTCCACGAGCCACGCCCACCTGACCTTCAAGGAGATGGTCGTCTCGAAATCGGCGCTCCTTGGAGAGATTGGGGAGGGCTTTAAGGTCGGCATGAGCGCTCTCGACCACGGCCGGCTGGGGGTGGCGGCCGGAGCCGTCGGCATCGCCCAGGCCTGCCTCGAAGCCTCAGTCGATTTCGCCCGCACCCGCCGCCAGTTCGGCCAGCGCATCGGGGATTTCCAGATGATCCAGGCGGCGATCGCCGACATGTCGGCCGAGATCGAGGCGGCCCGGCTGCTGGTCTACCAGGCGGCCTGGTTGAAAGAAATGGGGCGGCCGACCACCCGCCAGACCTCAACCGCCAAATTATTCGCCACCGAAATCGCCGTCCGCGCCGCCAACGAGGCGGTGCTGCTCCACGGTGGCCGGGGGTACAGCAGCGAATACCCGGTCGAGCGCTACCTGCGAGATATCAAGGGGCTGCAGATCTACGAAGGCTCCTCCCATATCCAGCGCATCGTCATCGCCCGCGATCTGATCGGTCGGGAACCGCTGGCGTAAAAATGAAAAGCGCTCCCCGATCGACCAGGGAGCGCTTCAACGCGGGGATTCGAACGCCGTTTAATCAGCCGTCCGATCCGCCATCCCCGTGATTTTCTTCCTCATCATGGCCGTGGCCGTCGCCCCCGTGATCATCCTCTCCGCCTGCATCCATGTGCATGTCGTCCTCATTCACGAGGGCCAGTGTGCGCACGTAGCTGATCACTTCCCAGCGCTGCTCTTCGGTCAGCGCGGCTTTCCAGGAGGGCATGGCCGAGGTGAACGGTTCGATGATCCCGCCTTCGCTGACCCGCCAGAACATGTAGCCGTCTGTCATCTCCATCATCATCATCGAGTCGCCCAGAGCGGCCGGCTTGGGATCGAGTGCTTCGGCCGCCGGACCGTCGCCCGCCCCTTTTTCACCGTGGCAGGTGAGGCAGTTCGTCTCGTAAATCACCTTGCCGGCTGCCACGGCTTCGATATCTCCCGCCACGGGATTGGTGAGATCGGCATATTCGGCCGGCGGGTCGACATGGACATGACCGGCCATATGGCCGTCGTCCATGTGGCCGTCGTCCATGTGGTCGTCATCCATGTGGCCGTCGTTCATGTGGTCATCGTCCATGTGATCGTTCTCGACCGCCTCCGTTTCAGTGATTTCCGGGGCGGCGGCCGTTTCGGAGGCCGGGGAACAGGCCGTGCCCAGAACGAACAGCAGGCCGATGAGGAGGGTAAAAATGACAAATTTGGGTTTCATTTCGGGGTTCCTTCCAAGCGAACGCGATAAACAAAGTGTTCGTTTCGGATTGAAGAGTTCCTTTCAATCTTAAGTGTAAGGAAAGCCGACCCTCCCGGGCAGTGATAATCCTCAGGTTTCCATGGGGACGGCTGTCCTGATTGTTGGGAAAAGTCGGGACATTTGTCCCGATTCAGGCGGTTGGATCGGAATCGGGGGGGTCGATACCCTGGCGCAGGGCAAATAGGGCGGCCTGGGTCCGGTTTTCAAAGTGCAGGCGGTGGAACAGGTCGGAGAGCCGGTTACGCACCGTTTTTTCCGCGATGTCGAGCCGGTCGGCAATCTCCTGGTTGGTCAGGCCGAGGGCCAGGAGCCCAAGCAGCTCGATATCGCGGGGGGAGAGGTCGCTCTCTTTTTCTGCTTCTGCGGCCGGCGGCCGGCGTAGGGCCGCGAAAATCTGGCCGGCCAGGGAGGAATCGATCACGGATTCGCCTGCCGCCACCCGCCGGATGGCGGTCAGCAGATCGTCCAGCTCGACTTCTTTCAGCAGGTAGCCGTCGGCTCCGGCCTGGATCGCCTGCAGGACATAATCCTCCTGGCGGAACATGGAGAGAATGAGAACGGCCGTTCCCGGCAGATCCGCCTTGATGGTACGCGTCGCCTCCAGCCCGTCGACCCCGGGCATGTGGATATCCATGAGGATCAGATCCGGCCTCAGTTCGCGAGCCAATGATTCGACTTCCCGGCCGTCGCCGGCCTGGGCGATGACCGTCATGTCCGGCTGCTGGTTGAGCGCCTGGGCCATCCCCTGCCGTAGAACCGTGTGGTCGTCGGCAAGAAGAATGCGAATATTATCCATGGCGTGGCTCTCCAGACGGCAGCCAGGCCTCGACCGTGGTTCCCTGCCCAGGCCGGCTCTGGATGGCGAAGCGGCCGCCGACTTTTTGAACGCGCACCGCCATCTGGTTCAGCCCCATGCCGTTCCCGCGATTTTCCGCCGGGGCGAAACCGGCCCCGTTGTCCCGCACGGCGAGGTGAAGCACCCGATGCTGCTCCAATGTTTTCAGGGTCACCCAGATCTCCGAGGCCCGGGCGTGTTTGGCCACATTGTTCAGCGATTCCTGCACGAGGCGATAGAGAACCGCTTCAAAGCGGGCCGGAAAGGCTGCTGGCAGCGCTTCCAGCACGATATGGGCGCGCCAGCCGACCTGTTCGGCAAATCCGGTGATGAACTGTTCGAGGGCGGCCGTGAAGCCATTCTCCGACCAATCGAGCGGCCGCAGGGCGAAAATCGTGCGGCGCACCTCCCGGATCGCCGCTCTAGAGGTGCGCCCCATTTCCGCCAGTTCGGACGCCTCGGCCGGATTCCCTCCCAGGTGCTGCCGCAGCATGTCCGCCTTGAGGGCGAGAAAATAGAGGGTCTGGGCGACCCCGTCGTGCAGGTCACGGGCGATGCGGGCCCGTTCTTCTTCGAGGACGGCCGCTCGTTCTGCTTTACCTCTTTCTATCTGCTCTTTCAGGCGGGCGCTTTCCTTCAGGTTTTTTTCGACCCAGATCAGGGTCAAATAGGTCATTACCGGACCGGCCAGGCTGTAAAAGGCGATTTCAACGCTGTAGTGCACGGCATGACCGTAAGTTTCCTGCAGGGTCTGGGCGAAGCCGAGCTGATAGACGACCACCCAGATAACCATGGCCGGCGGGAGAATCCACCGCAGCCGGCGCACCCGTTCGTCGAGGGCCAGGCGGCGCCAGGCAATCAGGGGGGCAATCGTGGTATGTGTCATCGTAATCCTCAATTCTGGCTGTCGGTTTCGCCGGCCCCGGTGTAGGCCGCCGGCAGCAGTTCGGCCAGCCGGGCGAAGGCCCAGACATCGACCGCTTCCTGCGGTTCCCGGACGCCGTCCAATTCCGCGGAGGTTACCGTCTGGCCGACCCGGATCTCGTAGAGGCGGCCGATATTCAATCCACCGACCCGCTCCCGGCTGTAATTGATGGCATCGGGCAGGCTGAAGCCGATGAAGCCGAGGGCGAAGCGGGGGACCTCGGTTTCGGCCAGCACCGCCAGGAGGCGGGCGATCGGCCGCCCGTGCGGCCTCCCGAGCCGGCTGGTGCGGGCTCCCTGGGGGGCCAGCAGGACGATTTCCCCGGCGGCCAGTGCGGCGGCCCCGGCCGCGAAATACTCCGCCAGGCCGGTCCCGCCATGCGGCCGGCTTTTTAATATGCGGATGGTGTCGGCCGTCACGACCGGCATGACTTCGATCCCGAGGATCCAGGTGATAAAGCGGCCAAAGCGGCCGTACTGCAGCACCTGGTGGTAGGCGACCGGGGCCAGGATCGGCCGGGTGATCAGCACCGGTGAGCGAAAGAGAACGGCCAATGCCTGCAGCGGATCGCGGAGGGCGAAATGATTCATGAGGAGAATCACCCCAACCCCCTCCCGGTTGAGGGCGGTCAGGCGATCGAGGCCGCCGACGGGGTCCGACAGATTCATACGCAGAGCCGGCGCCGCAAGGCGGACCAGCACGCGTCGAAGCCAGACTCGCGGACGATTGAGGGGGTTGGGGTAGGGGCGTTCGCTCACGGCTGCTCCTGCGGGATTCATTATTTTGCTGCGGCGGATCGATCGCCGATCCCCGCCAAAATTGAGCCGAATCCGGCGCTGCGCCGGGGCGCTGTTCCGCCGGCGGTTCGGCCAGTCAGATCGGGAAATCGTGATGCCTATTTTGTTTGAATAGCGCGGTTTTTGCAAAACCGGGCCGGCGGCTGCGGCTGGTCAGCAGGCGTCGGGGCGCATACAATCGGGCCATCCAGTAAAAAGCAGGGGACCCTGTGGGAGAGAGACAGATGATCCTGGAATTCGAAGGGAAGCGGCCGCGCATCGCCGCGGATGTTTACGTTGCACCCAATGCCGTGATTATCGGCGATGTCGAAATCGGGGCCGGTTCAAGCGTCTGGTTCGGCGCGGTGGTCCGGGGGGACACCGGGGCGATCCGCATCGGCGAGCGGGTCAGCGTGCAGGACAACGCCGTCATTCACGTCAACGATCGACACGATACGGTCATCGGGGATGAAGTGACGATCGGGCACGGGGCGGTCCTGGAAGGGTGCCGCGTGCAGCGGGGGGTCCTGGTCGGCATGAGCGCGACGATACTCGATGGAGCGGTGATTGGCGAGGGGGCGGCGGTTGCCGCCGGAACCGTTGTGCGGGAAGGGGCGGAAATCCCGGCCGGCGTCCTGGTCGCCGGCGTGCCGGCGGTGGTCAAGGGCACCCTCTCGGAAGAAGTTCAGGCCCGGCTGGCGGAAGCCCCGGAGGATTACCGAAATTTCGCCCTCCGCTACCGGCGGGGGGTTCGCCGTCTCGATGCGGAGGGGGCGGATTGATCCCGGCTGTTACGCGGAAGGCGTCCTGGCAATATTTGAAAATAGTTGCCAGTTTGCCGCGCCACATCCGTGGTACGCTGGGTATCGACTTTAGGAGAAGCCGCGTGCGCAGCAGCCGGACACGCCGGCCTGGTTCCCCGGCCCAGGTTGACTCCAGGGGCAAAACCCATTAAATTGGCCGGAAGAAAACCGCCGGAGGTGGAGACCGGAAGCGCCGGCCATCCGGCCGCAAAGGAGCGCCTTTCGACGGCCGGTCAGTTTTTGCCAAAGCTGCCTGACCTCAATTGATCGCATGGGACGCAGCCGATTGAATCCGCTAATGGCACCGGACCCGCAGGGACTGCGCGGCCGCTGGTCTCGTTTTCTGATCCTGCTGGTGATGACCTGGCTCGGGATCGTCCTGTGGATGCTCGGTGGGGGCACGGCCGAGCCGGCTGTCATCTGGCCCGATCCGGATTGGCCGGTAGCATCACCGGCCGCGGTCGGTCTGAATGAGGCCGACCTCCTCGCGGCCCGTGATTTCGCCCTGGCCCAGGGAGGCGGCTCCGGGCTGATCATCCGGGAAGGCTACCAGGTCCTGGCCTGGGGGAACCAGACGGCGCTTTATGATCTGAAATCGACGAGTAAATCGATCGGAGTGTCCGCCCTGGGGCTGGCGCTGGCCGATGGCCTGATCGCCTCGATCGAGGATCCGGCCGCCACCTACTACCCGGATGTCGGCCGCAATCCGAGCAGCAATGATCCCGCCTGGCTGGCGGATCTGACCCTCAAGCACCTGGCCACGCATGCAGGCGGCTTTGATAAGCCGGGCAGCTACGTCGACCTTTTCTACGAGCCGGGGAGCCAGTGGGTTTACAGTGATGGCGGGGCCAACTGGCTGGCTGATACCCTGACCTACCTCTATGCGCAGGATCTGCGGGATCTGATGTTCGCCCGCCTCTTCACGCCGATCGGCATTACCGGCCAGGATCTGAGCTGGCGGGAAAATATCTACCGGGATGAGATCTGGGTGGGGGGCGCCCCGATCGAAAACCGGGAATTCGGCTCTGGCATCTTCGCCAACGTGGGGGCGATGGCCCGGTTCGGCTATCTCTACCTGCGCGAGGGGAGCTGGAACGGGCGCCAGCTCGTGCCCAGGGACTTCGTGCGGGAGGTGACTCGCTACCAGCCGGAGCTCGCCGGATTGGGGGTTCCGACCGTACTGCCCAACGGCCAGTCCCCGATCGCGGCCTACGGCGCCAAGGACCACTATGGGATTTCCTGGTGGACCAACGCCGATCTGACGATGGCCAATGTCCCGGCCGACGCCTATTGGGGGTGGGGGCTGAACGAGAGCCTGATCGTCGTGATTCCCAGCCTGGGACTGGTCGCGGCCCGGGCGGGTGGCGGCTGGCAGAACGGATGGGTGCCCGATTACGCTGTCATCGAACCCTTCATCGAAAGCCTGGCCATGGCGGCCGCCAATGGCCCAGCACTGCCGACGCCGACGCCCACACCGGCGGCCGGCAGCTGCCAGGGGGGGGTGCAGGAGGCCGAATACGGCCGACGGGGTGGCGCCTTTGTTGTCGGCGGTTCGGTCCAGGCGAGCCAGGGTGGCTATGTCCATACCCCGCCCGATTCTGGCCCACCTCCCCCCGGCACCATCTCCGGCAATCCCCACCGGGTCGATTACTGCTTCAGTGTGACGAAGCCGGGTATGTATGAGCTGCGCGGTTCGCTCCGGCTGGCAGCGGCCGGCAGCGGCGCCCTCTTCGTCACGATCGACGGCTGGCCGGCTGACCCGGATGGCATCCGCTGGGTGATCACCGGCGGCAGCGGCGGGCCGTTTATCGGCCAGGTGATGCGGGATAACGGCAGTCCGCTTCCGGAGCGGTTCCCCCTGCTCGCCGGACAGCATGCCATCGCCCTTTACGCCGGCGACTGGGGGGTCCAGGTCGACACCCTGGCTCTGGAATGGGTGGCCCCCCTGCGGCCGACGACTGTTTATCTCCCCCTGGTTTCATCTCCGTAAACGTTTCGCCGGTTTGGACCGGCCCCCGGTATAATCCGCGCATGGGTAAGAAAAAACAAGCCAAACTCTACGTGGTCGGGCGGGGCCGCCGCCCAGGCATTTACCAGACCTGGGAGGAGGCCAAGGCCCAGGTCGATGGCTATCCCGGCGCTCGCTACAAGTCATTCGCAAACCTGGCTGAGGCCAAGGCCGCCTTCGCCGAATGGAGCGGCCAATCGATGGACAGCATCCGGTGGGATCGGATTCTGCCCGCCGGGATTGAAAGCCAGTTTCCGGATAGGCCGCGGCTGGTTCAAGACGGGGGACCCCGCCTGCCCAGCATTTCGGTCGACGCCGCGTCGAGTGGAAATCCGGGACCGGTCGAATACCGCGGCGTGCTGACTGACAGCGGCGAGGAAATTTTCCACCTGGGTCCCTTTCCCGATGGGACGAACAACGTCGGGGAATTCCTGGCCCTGGTGCACGCCCTGTCCTACTGTCAGGAAGAAGGCCTGGACTGGCCGATTTATTCCGATTCCCGCATCGCCCTGGGCTGGGTTGGCCGGCATAAAAAGGCCCGCACCCAGCTGCAGCCAAGCGGCCGCAACGGCCGGCTTTTCATCCTGATCGAGCGGGCGGAAAAATGGCTGCAGGAAAACCACTACCGCAATCCACTCCTCAAATGGGATACCCGCGCCTGGGGGGAAATCCCGGCCGACTTCGGCCGCAAATAACCCCCCCCACCCCTAACTCCCAACTCCCAACTCCCATTCATGACCATCCTCCCCTTGCAACCATTCCCTTCAATTCCGTATAGTGATCAGAGCTGACCACCGACCCCTTGTCGGTCAGCCAGAAATTGAAAGGAAGCCGCTATGAACTCTTGCCCGGATTGTCAAAATCAGCTGGTATTCAGCGGTGACGGCCGCGAGCGCATCTGCGAGCGGTGCGGCTACCGCCAGCCGGTGGCCGGTCGGCCGGAGGAATCGATTGCCGATCTGATCCGCCTGCGGCGGGCGATGGCCGGCAGCCGGCCGGAGGGGCGTTCCCTGCGCCTGATGCTGCGGCGAGGGATTGGTGAAGTGCGCGACGGCCGGCCCGAATCCGCAGCCTCTTTGCTGAAACAGGTTATTTTAAAAACGGGAGATCCCGATGAAGAGGTGGAAGCCTGGGTCTGGCTCAGCCGGCTGACCGAAGATCCGGGAGACAGGCGGCTCTGTCTCGAGAAGGCCCTGGCCATCAACCCGGCGAACGGCGAGGCCCGGCGAGAGCTGGCCATTCTGGACGGGCGCATCGATGCTGACGCCCTGCGCTCAGGCAGGACGGGGAATGCCGCCGGCGGCGATCCCATCCAGGGGGAGGCCGGCCGCATGCAGTGCCCGCGCTGCGCCGGTGATATGGCGTTTCAGGCCACCTCCGGCCGTCTCCACTGCCCCTTCTGTGGTCACGAAGAAGATACTCACGAGGCGATCGATCTCGACCGCGACGAGCAGTTCGGACGGGGAGCGCTGGAGCAGGATTTTGACGCGGCCATACACACGGTCCGTGGGCACACGCGGCCGGAGTCCATTCGCGTCTTCAGCTGCCAGGGCTGCGGCGCTCCGTTTACGCTCGCGCCGGAGACCCTTTCCCTGACCTGCCCCTACTGCTCGGCGGTTTACGTGACCGAGGCGGCCGAGACGGCCGAATTGATCGTTCCCCAGGCGGTCATACCCTTCCGACTGACCCTGGATGACGCCCGGCAGGCGGTGGCGGCCTGGTTTCACCGCCGGAAGATCAAGCGGTCGGCGATCACGACGCTTTCACCCCTGGTCGGCATCTATTTACCGGTCTGGACCTTCGACATTGGAGGAGAGGTGCGCTGGCAAGGCCAGGTGCAGCTCCCTGACGGAATGGCGGGCAGTTACCGATCCGCACCGGTTTCCAGCGCCCGCTATGTCCACTTCGACGACTTTCTGCTGCCGGCCACCGATCGACCCGGGGCTCAGTTTGCCGGTTTAATCGAAACGTACGATTTCAGTGAATTGGTCCCCTATGATCCCCAGCTGCTCGCGGCCTGGCCGGCCGAGCGGTATTCGGTTGAGGTGGGGAAGGCGGCGGCAATCGCGCGCGGGCAGGTTGGCCGGGCACTGCGCAGCCGGCCGCATGGCCTCGACGGCGGGTCGGACCTCGATCCGGCCACTATACGCTGCCAGACTGACGGCCTCGTCGTGGAATCGTATAAGCTCCTTCTCGTTCCCGTCTGGACCTTCCACTACCGGCTGTCGGGAGCGATGCACGATCTGCTCATTAACGGGCAGAATGGCCGGGCCGCCGGTCGGGAGATCGAGACAGGACCGGCCGCGCGTTTCCTCGCCTGGCTCAAGAATCTCGGATAGACGGCGGCCGCGGCTGCCGGTCCGGCCCGGGGTGATTAATCCTCTTCGAAGTTAAATTTTCGTTCTTCCCGCCTGGGCAGGTCCGGTCCCGGCTGTTTCCGCTCGGGATCGACCAGCTCTCCGCGCAGGACGGTCACAGCCTGCCCGCTCAGCCGCACCCGATCGCCGGCCGTTTGCACGCGAATGACCCCGCCGCGGGGTGATGCCTGATGGGCGAGCAGCTCCTCTTTGCCCAGTTTGCCTGCCCAGTAGGGACCCAGGGTGCAGTGGGCCGATCCCGTCACCGGATCTTCGTCGATGCCGGACGCCGGGGCAAAAAAGCGGGAAATGAAATCGAAAGATTCTTCCCCGCGGCTCGTGACAATCACCCCCCGGCAGTCGAGCCGGGACAGCGCCCGGAAATCCGGATCGAGGCTGCGCACGATAGCCGGCGAAGAGACGTCGATCAGCAGGTCAAACCGGCTGCGGCCGATAAAAAGCGCCTCTTCCAGCCCGAGCGCCGGCAGCAGTCCGGGCGGTGGATCGACCGGATCGGCCGGAACGGCCGGAAAATCAAGTGTGATCCATCCGGAAGGGTCCAGGACGGCCGTCAGGCGGCCGCTCCGCGTATCGAAACGGGCCGCATCGGTCGGTTTGAGATACCCCTCGGTCCAGAGGGCGTGGGCGGCTGCCAGGGTGGCGTGGCCGCAGAGATCGACCTCGACCTTTGGCGTGAACCAGCGCAGCTGGTAGGCCCGGCTGAAGGGATCTTCGCCGGGTGCCAGAAAGGCGGTTTCCGAAAGATTCATTTCGGCCGCGATGGCCTGCATCCAGCTTTCCTCCCGTGGTTTGTTGAGCAGGCAGACGGCGGCCGGATTTCCCTGAAAAGGAATTGATGTAAAGGCGTCGATCTGGATCAGTTTGGTCATGAAGTAAGTTTAGGGAGGAAAGTGGAAAGTGCAAAGAGTTGGGGAACGGGGAACGGGGAACGGGGAACGGAGAACGGAGAACGGAGAACGGGGAACGGGGAACGGGAGTTGGGGGTTGGTCAGATGGCGCCGGTGGTCTCGAGGTGGTCGATTTCAGCGGGAGTGTAGCCGAGGGCGGTGAGGATTTCCCGATTGTGCTGGCCGAGGAGGGGAGGTGGGGTTCGGATGGCGGCCGGGGTTTCCGAGAGCCGGGCCACCGGGCCGAGGAGCTCGATTTCTCCCAGCGTGGGATGCGTGATCGACCGGACCATCTCGCGGGCCAGCACCTGGGGGTCGTTCAGGACTTCGTCGATGGCCCGGATGGGCCCGGCCGGGATTTCGGCCGGCCGCAGCAGATCGAGCCAGTAGGCCGTCGTTCGGGTGCGGAACAGGGTTTCAAGCTCAGGAATCAGCGCTTCCCGATAGGAAACCCGGCCGGGATTGGTCTGGAAGCGCTCGTCTTCCCAGAGATCCAGCCGTCCGGACAGCTCGCAGAGCCGGCGATACTGGCCGTCGGTGCCGACGGCCAGGGCGATGTAGCCGTCGGCCGTAGAGAAGGTCTGGTAGGGAACGATATTGGGATGGGCGTTGCCATAACGGCCGGGCCGCTCCCCGGTGGCCAGGTAGTTGTGAGCCACATTGGCCAGCCAGGCGACCTGGCTGTCTAGCAGAGCCACGTCGACATACTGGCCGCGGCCGGTCGTGCCCCGGGCGATCAAGGCGGCCAGGATCCCGTTGGCGGCAAACTGGCCGGTGGTGATGTCGACGATGGCGACCCCCACTTTGTGCGGCTCGCCGTCCGCCGGACCGGTGATCGACATGATGCCCCCCTCGGCCTGGATCATAAAATCGTAGCCGGCCTGCTCTCGCGCCGGACCGGTCTGCCCGTAGCCGCTGATGGAGCAGTAGATCAGGCGGGGAAACTCCACCTGCAGCGATTCATGATCGAGCCCCAGCCGTGCCATCGTGCCGACTTTGAAATTTTCGACCAGGACGTCCGCTTCGGACAGGAGCCGGCGGAGAATCACACGCCCTTCCTCGGTGCGCAGGTTCAGGGTCAGGCTTCTTTTATTCCGATTGACGCTTAGAAAATAGGCGCTCTGGTCCCCGATCCAGGGTGGACCCCACTGGCGGGTGGAATCACCAATGCCGGGCTGCTCGATCTTGATGACGTCGGCGCCATAATCAGCCAGAAGCTGAGTGCAGTATGGGCCGGCCAGGACGCGCGAGAGATCGACGACGCGAATGGACTGCAGTGGCTGAAGCAAACGACACTCCTGTTTCCAAATGGGGGTGGTTGTCCTGTTTATCAGGCAGTTGGCCGCCTAGTATGCCCCATCCCGCTCAAAAAAACAGGCTCCCAGCATCATGCCGGTAGCCTGGTGGTGTTCGATCGGAAGAACGAGGTCTCCGGATCAAGAATCCGGGGCCACGAAGGGGGCAAACTGCTCCAGGTGGAGCGCCGCGCTGTAGGTAATCGGGTCGCTGCGGTAGATTCCGGTCGCGGATAAGATCGGGTCCTCGAAGACGAGCCGGATGGTCAGCATCCCGCGAATAATATAGATGCCCGGTTTGGCGGATGGGAGGGTAATGCAGCGGCTGCTGCCGGCCAGCGGCGCCGGGCAGGTCACGGTGCGCCCACCCTTGGTCGTCGAGACGAGCATGTAATAGTCGGCCGGATCGACCCAGCGGAACGCAGCCTGCTGAAATCGATTGTAGCCAATGCAGGAGGATGTGGTCGTGCACTTCCCGGTCGCGTGATTGCTGTCGGCGATTCGATTCAGCGCGACGGTGCTGGAGATCGGCGCCGTATTGGTGAAAACGGTGATGGGTGTCGTTTCGTTTTCCAGGTAGACGACCTCGGAAATAACATAGCTCTCAACCAGATAATATCCCTGGATAATGCTCTGGCTGTGGCAGGTGACCGGGCTCGGGGAATTGAGGCAGCCCCGGACTGTCATCGTTGGCTGCCGGGTGGCATCCAGGCCAAAGGCCACAAAGAGCGGCACCTGCAGCGGATTATAGGCGTAGGTCGTCTTGAAATCTTTTTCCGGCGTCGACGATTGAATTTCACCGCTGTAGCGCAGATGGGTGAAAGGTGCGGCCGGTGGAATCTCCGAGACGATCCATTCCTTCTCGACGGTCACTTCCGCGGATGCCGTGTTGTCTGCCGGGTTGAGATCCCGGGCGTTTGAAACCACCGTCACGGTATTAAGGACCCTGTCTGGACCGTAGCGGGCGGGAACCCGGGAATACAGCTCAATTGAAAGGCTTTCACCCACGGCCAGGCTGGCTTTGTTGCAGGTCAGTTCGCTGGCATTGGCGGTGCAGCTCCAGCCGCTGCCGCTGATGAAGCGGAATCCTTCATAGACCGTTCCCGGCGGCAGGGTGTCGGTCAGGATGGCCTGTTCGGCGATTTCCGGTCCATTGTTGGTGAAGGTGATCTGCCAGGTAATCGTTTCTTCGAGCCCGACCACCGGTGCCGCGGCCGTCTTGCTGACGCCGATGTCTGTCAGGCAGGCAACCCGGATCCGGTAGTCCTCAACCTCGCCTTCCGGGGCGCTGCTGTTGGCCGGCGTTGTCGGGGGCAGAGATGGGGTGCGCGACAGGCGAAAGCGGGCGAACGTATCCCCGCACAGCGCGTCGGCCGGCACGGCGTAGGTGACCGCTCGGGTCATGGGATCGACATTCGGGGCGAAGGCCAGGTTGTTGATCACCTGTTCGCCCAGAGGGTCAAACAACCCATCCTGGTTGAAATCGACCCAGGCGTTGACATAGGCCACCCGGTCGAGCGAATTCTTGACGACAATTTCGAGGGGCTGCGTGCCGCCGATTTCGGCGAACCGGCCGAAAGTGATGCCGTCTTCGTCGTCCAGATTGTCGAGGTCATCTCCCTGCGCATCGAAGGAATAGAGTGGATTTTCCTCCCGGTCAATCAGCGCCCCGAGCTGCAGTCCATCCAGGATCGAATGGGTGGCCAGGCCGTAGGAAGCCGGCGCATCGCTCTGGTCCGCCTCGGTGGGGAAGGCCAGGAGACCGGCGTCATAGGTCGAGATATAAATTCCCGGGGTGACCTCGAAGATAATCGAATGACCGGTGCCTGCCTTGCCGTCGACGGAGGGGTCGGCATCGGAGTCAATCGCATCATCGCTGCCGGCATTGGCTTCGGTGAAGGGTACGGACGAAACGAATTCGACGAAGTAATGACCGGCCGGCACATCGGTGAAGCGGTAGTAGCCGGGTCGATTGTCGATGTCCGAGGCGGTCTGGGTGGAATCGATCAAAGGATCATCGCCGCCGGGTTCGCGGATGCCATCGCCGTCGTCCCGGTAAAGGCGGACGACAAGGCCGTTCACGCCGCTGCCGATCGGGTCATCCTGGATGCCGTTGCTGTTGCCGTCGACCCAGACGTAGTCGCCGATGGCGCCAAAGGGATTGGGTATCAGGCCAAAATCCCAGGAATAATCGTATTCAGTTCCATTGAGGCGGATCACCGGCGACGAGCCGGTCACCGGGTCGGCATCGGAGTCGATCTGGTCATCGCTGCCAACGTTGGGCAGGGTGAAATTATAGATGACCGGTTTTTCGACGTGGATGACGTAATCTCCGGCCGGCAGATTGGAGAAGAGGTAGTAGCCGGCCCGGCCGTTGATGTCATTGACGGTGATGGTCTGCTTGAAGGGAACGGGGTTGCCATCCCGGTAAAGAAGCACCCGAATGTTGTTCAGACCGGTCTCGTTGGTGTCCTGCAGGCCGTTTTCGTTGATATCGAGCCAGACGTAGTCCCCGAGCACGCCAGGTGAAAGAGGGAAAGCCCGCACGCCGATCTGGTTGGGTTCGGCGCTGAAGCGGATGCCGAAATCGGCCCGCTCGGCGGAATAAGCGAAAGAATTCCAGGCGATCTCGCCGGCCGTCGGCACGTTCGAGGGAACGACCATCTGCAGATCGAACTGCAGTTCATCGCCCGGATTGAGGGTTTGCGGGAAGAAAACCTTATACGCCTTGATCTGGGAAGGATCGGCAATGGCATAATAGTCGCTCTTCCAATCGGCCGGATTGCAGCCGGTGGCAACCTCGACCTCCGGCCGGCAGGGATTCGACGTGGTGGTATACCAGATTGCTCCGCCGGGTGGAATGGAGATCGGGGCTGCCAGGAGTGGACTCCAGGCGGATGCTCGGGGATCGGTTGTCGTGTTATAGGTATCGCCGACATGCGGCAGGATGTTGAAGAGGATGAGCCGTTCCATCTTCACATTACCGGTATTATTGACGAAATACCGGTAGTGAATCGGGCCGTTGGGCACGCTGCTGGCAACTTCTGGCGGAAAGACGTAGTCGGCATCGAGTTCGCCGCGGGCCATAAAGCGCGAGGTCAGCTGGGCCTGAGAAGAGGATCGAGCGTAGATCGCATGGGCGCAGCCAGTTTCGGTCCCATTGCGGTCCTGATCGATGTCATTGGAATCGGTATAGGTCGCTCCCGGTGCTTCGCAGCGGGTGACATTGGAGCTCGAGAGGACGAAGTAATCGTTCGGGACGTCGGTTTCGTAGGAAAGTTTATTCGTGGCCAGCGCGTTGAATTTGATCGAAATGACGTCGCCCGGCCTGAGGGCAAAGCTCTGCGCCTCTTCCCAGGTCCAGCGGAGCAGCGTCCGGCCGCTGTTGCGGAAGTTGGGAATTGCCCGAAAGTCCGGCTGGGGAATGCCGGCCGGCGCCTGGTCCAAACGCCAGCTGCCGGCGTTGTAATTCACACCGGCCGGCAGCAGGTTGGCCATAATCGGGTTGTCGAGATTTCGTTGATCGTCCCGGTTTTTCAGATCTAACTGGATGCCAAAATTTTCCCCGATGGCATATGGGGGGGGACTTCCGTCAAATTTCGCCTCAATTTCAATCGGCAGCTCATTCCGGTAGATAAGAAAGCTGTCGCAGTCGGTGCGGGAGATGGTCTCGCCGTTGTAGACGCCGGATAGGGTCGAGCACTGCTCGAAGTTTTTCTCCCGGGGAGATTCAAAGTTGACGAAGTGTCCTTCCAGCCGGCTGGGTACGGAAGAATCGGGATAAAAGCCGCTTTCAACCGTTCCGTAAAGGTATTCGACGCTGGTGATGTGCGCCCCGGCCGGCATCTCGAGATCGTGTACGTCGACGGATTGTTCGGACGTCAGGTTTGACCAGGTGAAGGAATACCAGACCGGATGGGCGTTTGTCTGATACCGCACGGTGATCGTCGTCGGCCGGTTGGCAAGCCCGGTAAAGTAGTTCTGGTAGAGGCCGGAGGTCAGCCGGGTCAGTCTGAATTCGGCCGGCAGGGAATGAACGAGCTTGAAATCATCAAACGACGTGTTCCCATAGTCGTAGACGCGCGAATAGATCGAGACCGTGTTCAGCGCTTCGGTCTGGTACGGGCTGCGCCATTTCGACAGCCAGAGCTTTGGATTGGGAACCGGCGTCGGCGTCATCGTCGGCGTGGGGGAAGGACCCGGCGTATTGGTTGGCGTCGGCGTCTGGGTCGCAGTCGGCGTGAACGTCGGGCTGGGGGTGCGCGTCGCCGTCGGCGTAAAGGTTACCGTTGGCGTCGGGGTGATGGTGGCCGTGTTGGTGGCCGTGGGCGTGGCGGTTGGCGTTCGCGATGCCGTTGGCGTCGGAGAAGGACCTGGTGTATTGGTCGGCGTCGGGGTGCGCGTTGGCGTCGGCGTCCTGGTCGGTGTCGGCGTCTTCGTGGCGGTGGGGGTGAACGTCGGCGACGGCGTTGGGGTGATGGTCGGGGTGCGGGTTGGCGTCGGCGTGTTCGAAGCGGTCGGCACCGGTGTGGGGGTGTTCGACGGTGCGGTTGTCGGGACCGGCGTGGCCGTTGGTGCGGCCGGGAAGGTCACGGTCACCTCATTGCTGATATTCGAACCCTGATCACCTGCATCGTCGGCCCAGGTCGCTCTGGCTGCCATCTTCTCGGTTTTACTGTAGACATTCGGGGCCGATTGGACAATAAACTTCAAGTCGCCGGCCGTGCCGACCGGCATCAACGGATTCAGGTAGATGGTCATCCGGGAGCCGCTGAAATTCCAGGAAACAACTCCCGGTTGGAGGGTCGGCATCCGCGCGTCGACAAAACTGCTGGGAATGTCGACCTCGATTTTCCCATCGCGGCAGGTCAAATCACCGGATGAGGAGCAGTCGTAAATGATGAGGTATTCAAAGCTGGCACCCGGCGAAATCGTGATGTTATTGACATAACTGATCGGGCTCAGCAGGCTTAAGCGGGAGGTCACCCGGAGGGTCGAATTGACCACGCTGCTGGTCTGGATCGCCTCGGCGCGGTGGAAGCGAGCGGCCGCGGCCATCAGGAACAGGAAAAACAGCAGAAATCCTGTCCGAAAGGCCCGAGAACGGATCAAACGGGTTCTGCCGGCCGTGCATGGGCTCATTTTACGGGTCGCGGTCCGAGATAAGTTATCCAATCGAGTTGACTCTCACCTGATTCATGACGGTGCACAGGCCTGTTGGATCGGCAAATGGATCATGACAACACAGGCTATCCGGGATATGGCGAATGGCTGAAGGCCGCGCCGCGGCTTTCAGACCCAAACGTCCCTCCCAATTTCGATCTTAATTAGAGGATATTACAACAAAACTTACGAAGACCGAACGCTTTCAGTACTTATTACCTGATGCGGTCCGGCTCCCTGGTACTTCAGTCCTCGTCTCGCGTGAGAATGGGCAGCAGGTGCGGTAAATCGATATTCCGGCCGCATAAAATCACGGCCGCATCCCCCGTATTTTTCGCCGGCTGCCGT
>JBFFZG010000018.1:0-30663 GCA_041568735.1 Promineifilaceae bacterium (SeqCode) | reverse complement strand
GCTGCGCGCCGGCCGCTTTGCGGTGACAGCCGAGCTCAATCCCCCGGACAGCTCCGATCCCCAGGAAGTCTACGACGCGGCCCTCGTCCTGTCCGAAGTGTGCGATGCCATCAACGCCACCGATGCCTCCGGCGCCCACTGCCACATGTCCAGCGTGGCTATCTGCGCTCTGCTCATTCGGGCCGGCTATGAACCGGTCCTACAGGTTTCGTGCCGCGATCGAAACCGGATCGCCATCCAGGGCGACCTGCTTGGGGCGGCCGCGCTCGGCGTCAGCAATGTGCTCTGCCTGACCGGGGATGATGTCACGGCCGGTGACCAGCCAGAAGCGAAGCGGGTGTTCGATTTTGACAGTTTGCAGCTGCTGCGGACGGCCCGCATCATGCGGGACGAAAAAATGTTTCTCAGCGGCCGCCAGCTGACCAAACCGCCCCACCTTTTCCTGGGGGCGGCGGCCAATCCCTTCGCCCCCCCGTTTGACTGGCGGCCGCTGCGGCTGGCCAAAAAAGTCGAGGCCGGGGCCGATTTTATCCAGACGCAGTACTGCTTTGACGTACCCCGGCTGCAAACGTTCATGGCGCGCGTGCGGGATCTCGGTCTCGATCGCCGGGTCTTTATTCTCGTCGGTGTGGGGCCTCTGCGCTCTCCGCGCGCGGCCGACTTCATGCGCACGAAAGTGCCGGGAGTGTATATTCCCGATCAGATCATCCAGCGGCTGGAGAAGACACCGAAGGCCCAGTGGCGGGCCGAAGGAAAGCGCATTTGCGTCGAAATCATCCAGCAGGTGCGGGAAATTCAGGGGGTGGCTGGGGTGCACGTGATGGCCTACCGCCAGGAAGAGCTGGTGGCGGAAATTATTCACGAATCCGGGCTGCTCCCCCGGCCGATGCGGGCCGGTTTTCCCACCCCGGACGAGTACGCCCGGCCGCGACGCCGCCAGGTAAACACTGACCCAACCTGAACCCCGGTGAGGCCGTTTCCGGACTGCCGGTCCTCCTGGCGGCCGCCCGGGAGGCAAACCCCAAATTATCTTATAAGGACAGGTGGCATTGATGAGTTTTGCAACGATCGTCTCCTCCCGGAGAAAAATCCTGAAAATCGGCCCGGATCATCCCTTTGTCATGATCGGCGAGCGGATCAACCCGACGGGGCGCAAGATGTTGGCCCGCGAGATGGCGGCCGGCGATTTCAGCCGGGTGGAGTCAGATGCCCTGACCCAGGTGGCGGCCGGCGCCCAGATGCTCGACGTCAATGCGGGCATTCCCCTGGCTGACGAGCCCCAGATCCTCTATGAGACGATCAAACTGGTCCAGTCGCTGGTCGATGTCCCCCTGTCGATCGATTCTTCGATCGTGCGGGCGCTGGAAAAGGGACTGGAGGCCTACGAAGGAAAGGCCCTGCTCAATTCGGTCACGGGGGAAGAAGAACGGCTTGAGGTCGTCCTGCCGCTGGTGAAAAAATACGGCTGCGCCGTCATCGGCATTTCTAACGACGAGACCGGCATTTCAGAAGATCCAGACGTGCGTTTTGCCGTCGCCCAGAAAATTGTCCACCGGGCGATGGATTACGGCATCCCCCGGGAAGATGTGCTCATCGACCCGCTGGTGATGCCGATCGGGGCCCTGCGCCACGCCGGCCGGCAGGTCTTTCACATCATCCGCCGCTGCCGGGAAGAGCTCAAAGTCAACACCTGCTGCGGGGCCAGCAACATCTCGTTTGGCCTGCCCAACCGGGCCCCGCTGAACGCCCATTTTCTGACCATGATGATGGCCGCCGGGCTGACCTCGGCCATCACCAATCCGATCGAACCGGAAATCCGACAGGCGGTCCTGGTCGGCGATGTCATGATGGGCAACGATGAAAACTGCCTGACCTGGATTGAAAGAAATCGCCCGCCTGTCGAGGCGAACGGCGGTGAGGCGGAGGGCGGCCGGGAACGCCGGCGCGGCGGACGCCGGCGGCGGGGGTGAGCGCCCCGCTGGCTCGAGGCGGTTCACCCGGATGGGAACACAGAACATGACGACCGGACTTATTATCTGCGGCGCGCTCGGCCACGAAGTGGTCGACCTGATCGAGCGGCACGGCTGGGATGCCGAGATTGCGGCCGTGCCGGCCCACGTCCACCTGTATCCCGAGCGGATTGCGCCGCGCGTGGTCGCCCGCATCGAAGAGCTGCGGGCGCATTACGCGCGGCTCATTGTCGTCTTTGGCGACTGTGGCAGCGGCGGGGCGCTCGACCGGGCGCTGGAGGCCTATCCGGACATCGTCCGGCTGGAAGGGCAGCACTGCTACGAGTGGTACGCCGGCGAGGCGTTCCAGGAGTTTATGGACGAAGAGCCGGGGACGTTTTTCCTGACCGATTTCATGGTCCGCGGCTGGCAGGGCACGGTTATGAAAGGGCTGGGGCTCGACCGCTTTCCCGAATTAAAGGACGAGTACTTCAAAAATTACCGGCGGATCGTCTATCTCGTGCAGAAGCCCCGGCCGGAGCTGCTCGAGCAGGCGCGGGCGGTGGCGGCCTATCTCAATCTGCCGCTGGAAATTCGAGCAACCGGCTACCACCGCCTGGAAGAACAGTTAAAATCTCTGCTGGACGGAGTCGACCACCCACGTTAATTCACCCATGAGGAGGGTTCAATGCCAAAAAAATTAAGGAATCTCCTGCAGCCGGTCCCCAGCGACATTGAAATCGCGCAGGCGGCCGCGGTGCTTCCCGTCCGAGAAATTGCCGCCGAAGCCGGCATCCAGGAAGATGAGCTGGAGCTTTACGGGAACTACAAGGCCAAGGTCAGCCTGGATGCGCGGGAGAGGCTGAAAAATGAACCAGCCGGCAAGTACATCGTGGTGACGGCGATCACTCCTACACCGCTTGGCGAAGGGAAGACGACGACGACGATCGGTCTGAGCCAGGCGCTGGGGGCCCATCTCGGCAAAAAGGTGTTCACCTGTGTGCGGCAGCCCAGCATGGGGCCGACATTCAGCATCAAGGGAGGGGCGGCCGGCGGCGGCTACAGCCAGATCATCCCCATGGAAGAGTTCAACCTGCACCTGACCGGGGATATTCACGCCATTTCCATCGCGAACAACCTGCTGGCGGCGGCGATTGATACGCGTATGTTCCACGAGTCGAGCCAGTCCGATGAAGCCCTCTTCCGGCGGCTGGTGCCCGAGGTGAAGGGGAAGCGGGAATTTGCACCGGTCATGCTGAAGCGGCTGCGCCGGCTCGGGATCGACAAGTCTGACCCGGACAGCCTCACGGCGGAGGAAATCGGCCGCTTTGCCCGACTGGACATCGACCCGGATACGATCACCTGGCGGCGGGTCGTCGACTGCAACGACCGCATGCTGCGCGGAATCACCGTCGGGGAAGGGGCAGCCGAAAAGGGGTTCTCCCGGGAAACCGGCTTTGACATCACCGTCGCCAGCGAAATCATGGCGATCCTGGCGCTGGCCACCGACCTGCCGGACATGCGGGAGCGGCTGGGGCGAATGGTGATCGGACTGAATCGAGCCGGGGAGCCGGTCACGGCCGACGACATCGGCATCGGCGGGGCGCTGACCGTCCTGATGAAAGAGGCGATCAAGCCGACGCTGATGCAGACGCTCGAGGGAACCCCGGCCTTTGTCCACGCCGGCCCCTTTGCCAATATCGCCCACGGGAACTCGTCCATCGTGGCCGACCAGATCGCCCTGAAGCTCGTCGGCCAGGACGGTTATGTCATCACGGAAGCCGGCTTCGGCGCCGACATCGGCATGGAGAAATTTTTCAATATCAAGTGCCGCTACAGCGGCTTGATTCCCAACTGCGTCGTCCTGGTGGCCACCGTGCGCGCCTTGAAAACGCACGGGGGCGGCCCCAAGGTCACGCCCGGCCAGCCTCTGGATCCCGCCTACCTGGAGGAAAATCTCGAGCTGCTTGAAGAGGGCTGCAGCAACCTGCGCGCCCACATCGTGAACGCCCGGCAGTTTGGCGTCCCGGTTGTGGTGGCGATCAACCGCTTTTACACCGACACCGACGCCGAGCTGGAGCTGATCCGGCAGCAGGCGCTGGCGGCCGGGGCCGACGATGCGGTGGTCTCGGACCACTGGACCTACGGGGGGGCCGGCGCGGCCGACCTCGGCCGGGCGGTCGTGGCCGTCTGCGAAAAGCCGTCCAATTTCCAGTTTCTCTATCCGCTGGAGCTGTCGATCAAGGAAAAAATCGAGGCGATCGCTCAGAAAATGTACCATGCGGCCGCCGTCGAATATTCCCCGAAAGCCGAAGAGCAGATCGCCGCCTATACCGCGGCCGGCTTCGACCGGCTGCCGATCTGCATGGCCAAGACGCACCTGAGCATCAGCCATGATCCGGCCCTGAAGGGGGCGCCATCCGGTTTTACCGTCCCGGTGCGGGAGATTCGTGCCAGCGTCGGAGCGGGCTTCCTCTACCCGATCCTGGGCACCATGAGCACGATGCCCGGTCTGCCGACCCGGCCGGCCTACTACGACATCGATATCGATTTCGAGACGGGCCAGATCGTCGGTCTGTTCTAAAACCAGGAGCCTCAGGCGGCCGGGCCGGCCCGGCCGCCCTGGGTCAGGGTGTTTGGGTGGCCGCCAGCTGACCGCAGCCGGCCGCGATGTCGATTCCCCGCCGCTGGCGCACCGTGCTGGGGAGCCCGTAGCCGGCCAGGACCTGCTGGAAGGCTTTGACCCGGCTGTCATCGCTCGGCCGGCCGTCGTAGCCGCCGGTGGGGTTGAGCGGGATGACATTGATATGGGCATCCATCCCGGCCAGGAGCCGGCCGAGCTGGTGGGCCTGCTCCGGCGTGTCGTTCTCCCCTTCGATCAGTGTCCATTCGAAGAAAATTCGCCGCTGGCGCCGCTCGATGTACTCGCGGCAGGCGGCCATCAGTTCGGCCAGGGGCCAGCGGCGGGCCGGCGGGACGAGACGGCGGCGCTCCTCATCGGTCGCCCCATGCAGCGAGACGGCCAGGTTGATCGGCAGCGGTTCTTCGGCCAGCCGGCGAATTCCGTCCGGCAGGCCGACGGTGCTGAGGGTGATGCGCCGGGGCGCCAGGGCGATCCCCCTGGGATCGCAGACAATCTCCACCGCCTTCAGCGTCTGGTCGTAGTTGTGCAGCGGTTCGCCCATGCCCATGAGCACGATATTGCGCAGGCCGGCTCCTTCGGCGCGCAGGAGCCGCTCGACGAAGACGACCTGCCCCACAATTTCCCCGGCGGTCAGGTGCCTGTTGAATCCCATCTGCCCGGTGGCGCAGAAAACGCACCCCATGGCGCAGCCGGCCTGGGTGCTCACGCAGGCGGTAAAGCGGCGGGTTTCCTGGCGCCGGTCTCTGCGGCCATGGAAGCGCATGATGACCGTCTCAATGGCCTGGCCATCGTGGAGCCGGAGAAGGAATTTGCGCGTTTCACCGTCGCTGCTCGTCAGCGCAACCTGGAGCTCCGGCAGCCGCAGGCAGGTCTCTTCGTGAAGCCGGTCGAACAGGTCCGGCCGCAGATCGGCCAGCGCGGCCGTGGAGGAGACCAGCTCCCGGTAGAGACCATCCCAGACGCGGGCGGCGTCCTGAACGCGAAAGCCCCAGCCACGCAGCCGGCTCACCAGCTCCCGCCGGTTGAGA
Source organism: Promineifilaceae bacterium (SeqCode) (assembly GCA_041568735.1). Taxonomy (GTDB): domain Bacteria; phylum Chloroflexota; class Anaerolineae; order Promineifilales; family Promineifilaceae; genus WTJY01. The sequence goes on along the minus strand of JBFFZG010000018.1, from coordinate 25,042 downwards.
TCGTAGAGATTTTCCGGTCCCATGCCGTCGATTGTAGCTCCCACGCCGGGACACTTCAATAAGCGTTGAGGAAGATGGCGGTCAGGTCCAGCTCGCCGGTCAGGGGTATGAGCGGATGGCGGGGCTTAACGGGAGGAGAATTCAGCCGCCTGGCGGGTTCTGGAGCAGGTGGAGCAGGGCCCGGCCGTAGGCCTCCGCGGCATCTTCAGCCGCGAAGGAGACCTGTTCCCCGTTCACCGGGATGGCGCAGCGGCAGCCGCCGGCCGCCGCTGAAAGCTGAACGGCCGGTTCCGGCGCACCGGCCAGGCGGGTGGTCAGAATGGCGCGCAGCTGATCCTCCCGGGGCATCCAGATGACGTCGAACTGGTAGATGAAATCGAGGGACCATTCGACGGCCCCATTGAAGGTGATGGCCGGAAACCCGTGCAGGATCTCCACCCCGACGGTCATATCGCTCAGGACAAAGACCCGATCGTCGAGCCCGCGATCGGGGATGGCGAAAAAATCGTGCAGTGCCGGAACCCACTTGAGTCCGGCTTCTTTTAAACGGGCGGCGGTTTCCAGGGATATCATTTATTTTCCAGAGGTTGGGGCTGTCAATTAGAATGTCAGCCAGTGTGATTTCATTCAGACATCGAGGGCAGGCGGTAAAACATCAGCCCAGCACCCGTTTTCGCCGGCGGAGTCCGTCGCCGAGCATGTTAAAGCCAAAGACCATGAGAAATATCGTGGTGGCGGACATGACCATTTCCCACGGCGATTGAAACATTTTGCGGGTGAAATCGGACAGCATCTGCCCGAGCTCGGGGAAATCCGAGGTCCGGCCGATGGCGATAACCCCGGCGCTGTTGGGGTCGGCCCCGTAGACAATGAGGCCGTCGCCGATGAACAGGCCGAGAAAGCCGAGCTCGGCCATGAGCAGCAGCGTGGCGCTCAGCTCGAAGGCCAGGATGGTGGGGAGGGTGGTCCAAAACTGTGGGAGAATATGGCGCCAGAGAATGCCCGGCGTGCTGCTGCCCAGGGCGTAGGCGCTTTCCACGAAACCCTGCTTCTTCAGGATTTCCGTCTGGTTCTGGTAGAAGGTGGCGATGTCGGTCCAGCCGATGAGCCCGAGAACGAGGATAAAGATGGCCAGCGGCCGGCCCGGACTCAGGGCGATCAGGGCGATGGCCAGGATGAGGGGGGGGATGGCGATGAGAGCGCTGCTCAGAATTTGGATTCCGCGGCCGGCCGGCCGGCCGCGGAACCAGCCGGCCACGATGCCGAGGGGCAGGCCGATCAGCAGCCGGGCCAGAACGACGCCAAAGCAGGTGATCAGGGTCGGCCGCACGGCCCAGAGGAGCCGGGTCAGGAGATCTCGGCCGACGTGATCGGTGCCGAGGGGAAAGAAGTCCAGGACAAGCGGTGGGATCGGCGTCACAGAAGGAATATACGTCCGGTCATTGGCTTGAATGACGTCTGTAAAGCGATGGGCGGGGTCGTGGGGGGCAACCCACGAGCCGAACACCGCCACCAGGAAAAACAGGGTGACCAGTAAGAGGCCGATCATCAAGGGATAGTTGCGCGGCATGGCGTTTTCTAAAGATGTTCCCTCAGCCGTGGATCAGCCAGGTGGGCGGCAAGGGAGGCGATCAGGTCGGCCACCAGGATGATGGCGCCCATCAGGACCGCCAGGGTGGCAATGAGCTCCGGGTGGGCAAAAAAGCGGAACTGGCCGCGCAAATTTTCGTTGGCGACGATGGCGTAGACGAAGAAGCGGCCGATACCGGGCCAAAAAAACATGAGCTCGGCGATCAGCAGTCCGCCGACGATAAAGCGCAGGGACTGGCCGAGGAGGATGATGATCGGCGCCAGGATATTCCGCATGGCATGAGTCCAGTAGATCCGGATCCAGCGCGCCCCCTTGCTGCGGGCAGTGCGAATATAATTTTTGTGGAGTTCGCTTTCGAGCAATCCGGCGGTAACCCGGGCCACGTGCAGCATCGGCCGGACGGCCAGGACGGTGAGCGGAAGGATCAGGTGTTTGTCAAAACCGCAGCTGCTGAAGGGCAGGGGATATTGCTGGCCGCAGCCGCTCATCGGCAGCCAGGTCTGTTTCAGGCCGCCGTAGAGGGTCTGGTAGACGATGATGGCGATGACCACACCGCCGAGGAGGAATCCCGGAATGGAGGCGCCGGCGGAGGTGAGAAGAAGTCCCAGCGGCCGGATGTGCATCTCCCGAGGAGAAACGGCCAGGAAACCCAGCAGGACCCCGCCGATCGCAGTAAACAGGATGGCCAGAATGATTAGAAAGAGGCTGTTAAAAAAGGGCTTTGAAACGAGATCGACCATACCCGCTCCTCCGACATGGCCAAAATCCCCATTCAAAAAAATCCGCTCGAGGTAGTCGGTGTAGGAATAGTCGGCACCGGCGGCCAGATTGCGGTTTAAGCCGCCCGGACGGAAAAAACTCGGATGGAAGCGCGCATAGTAAAAACCGACTATGTGCAAAATGGGAATAAAGACGATAATCAACGTTAATTTGCCAAAAATGTGACGGTACACGAAAATCTCCCGGTTGAGTGCCGTGGTATTTCGGGTTAACTGTGGTCAGATCGAGGGGAAATGGCAAATTTCCGAACCATGATAGAATTTACTCCAATCTGAATAAGGTTCCAAATATTGTCTGAAACAAATCATTTCCTGGTTTCTGCCGCCGCTCGCTTTTCTCTGAATCGACCGATTACGCCTGTCCTCTGTCTATGAATCCCATTGCGGCCGTAACCGAAATATTTCCACGTATTTCTGAGATTATTCTGCGCGAGGATTCTCTCGAATCCGGTCTCGCGCTGGCCTTTGAAATCCTTCTCCCGCGCCTGGAAGCCGCCGGCCTTGTCACGGTACGGTGGGAGGTCGGCCCGAATGGGCACCTGCGCCTCATTCCTTTCAGCGGCTGCCCGGCAGCGTCCCCGAGCCTTTTGGCTTCCCAGATCTGGGACGACCTCCCTGCCGGTCAAAAAGCCTGGTGGGGTGATGCCTATGCCCGGCAGCTCGCGGGATCGGAACTTGTCGCCGATCCCCTACAAGTCCGCTGGCTGGCTGAACATTTGTTCAAAAACACTTCTGGCTTTGAAATTGCCGTTCTTTCTCCCCTGATCCTTGGGGAAGATCTGTGGGGTTCCCTCATCGCCTTCTATCCGGCCGGCCCCGAGGATGAGAAGGGCGATCGCATTCCCACCCAGAATCTCCTGGCCAGCCAGCTCTCGATCCTGATCAAAGAAAAAATGGAGGGGGAGGGAAAATCCTCTATTTCGCTCGATCAACAGGCCGAGCAGATCGACCTGCGCCGTGTGGAAGAGCTCGAGTCCCTGTTTGAAGTCGCGGTGGCGACGACCGGAATTTTCGACGAACGCCAGCTGATGGATCGCCTCTACACGCAGATCCAGCGGATTCTCTCACCGGATATTTTTGTCGCCACCCTGGTTGATGAAACGCAGAAATACCTCACCATCGTTATCGCCGATGAAAATGGGGTGTCGATGCGGGAAACCGATCTCACGTTCCCGATTGAGAGCCAGAGTGGGATCACCGGCTGGATGCTGCGCAATCGCCAGACGGTTTTTATTCGCGACATGCTGCGGGAAGAGCCGCCCGTTCCACTTATGCAGCTCAGCTCGGCCTACCCGCGAACCTGGCTCGGGGTGCCGTTGATCGCCTACGATCGCCTGGTCGGTTCGATCGCTGTGCAGTCCAAGCAGCCGAATGCCTTCAAAATGGCGCATGTCCGTTTCCTGGAGCTCCTGAGCCAGCAGATCGCCCTGGCCATTGCCGGTGCCCGACTCTTTCAGGCGGAAGCCAAGCGCCGGGAAGAGGCCGAAATTCTCCACCGGCTGACCTCCCAGCTGCTTGACGTTACGGACGATGGGATGATTTTTGATATCGGCATCGCCTCCGTGCGCAGCTACCTGCCCCAGGCGACCGCCGTCAGCTTCTCCTTGCTCGACCCAAGCCAGGATTCCCTTATTGTCCTGCGCAGCTGGGTCTCTGATCCGGCCTTCGCCACGGTCAAACCACCGCAAATCATCCCGGTCAACAGCCTGGTGGTTACGCGGGATGTGATCGAGAAAGGTCGCATGATGGTCTATGAAGACGTCGGGCTGGCCGAAGGCATAGCCGGCAGCCGCCTCGAGGAGTTTATCAAACGCGGTTTAAAAAGCCTGCTCTACGTGCCGCTGCAGATCAAGGGGCGGGTTCTGGGTATCCTGCATATCGGTTTCTGGGAGGATCCCCGGAAATTTACATCTTCAGAATTGATGACCTGTGAATCGATCGCCAACCGCATCGCTGCCGCCCTTGAATCGTATCGACTTCAAGTCGCCGAGCGGGAACAGCTAAAACTCGCCCGCACCTTGCAGGAAATGGGAGCGATCCTGACGACGGATCTGACTCTACCTCAGGTTCTTGAACGGGTGTTCGATCTCCTGGCCCGGGTCTTCCCATACGATACCGCCTCGGTGCAGCTCTACGATGAAGGGGAACAATCGCTCTACCTGGCCGCCAGTCGGGGATTTGTCGAGACCGAACCAATCGCTCAGCTGACCCGGAAGCAGGGGCTCCGCTCTCTGAAAAAATTTCCCGACGGCTCACGCATTGCGGTCATTCATGATACCGAGAGCGATCCCAACTGGGTGCCGTTTGAAGGGGGCGAGGAATCCTACGTGCGTTCCTGGATCGGGGCCCAGCTGGTAATTAAGGGGCGTTTCATCGGCATTTTGAATGTCGACAGCCTGCAGCCGAACTCCTTTGGTTGGGATATGGCCGACACCCTGCAGGCCTTTGCCAACCAGGCGGCCGTCGCCATTGAAAGCGCCCGCCTCTATGAAATCCTGAATCAGCGGGTCCTGCAGCTGTCGATCCTGCACCAGGTGGCGCTGGATGCGGCCGGCATGTTCCGAACGGCCGATCTGATCAAGCAGATGACCCAGCGGATCGCCGGCACGATTTTTCCCTACAGCTTTGGTATTTTACTGCTCGACGGAGAGGGGGAGCATCTCAATATCGACGAAAATTACTACAGCGCCTACGGAAAAATTGAAGCGACGCGGGTTCCCCTCGAGAAAAGCCTGCTTGGACATGTGGTCCGGACGGGGAAACCCTACGTCGCCAACGACGTTCGCTCCGACCCTTACTATTTCGAGGTAAACCCGCAGACGCTTTCGGAAATGGCCGTGCCCATCCTGCTCGACGGCAAGGTCATTGGGGTCATCAATGCGGAAAGCCCCAAACTCAACCAGTATTCAGATGGCGATGTCGCCTTCCTTTCCACCCTGGCCGGCCAGATCGCGACCGCCATGCACCGGGTGCAGCTCTACGAAGAAATTCAGCAGTATGCCGCCAGCCTGTCGGCCATGGTTCAAAAAAGGACTGAGGAGCTGCAGGAGGAACGGGACCGTCTCGAGGCGATCCTGCGCAGCGCCGGTGAAGGGATCCTTTTTACCGATCCCAACGGAATCATCGTCTATGCCAACCAGGCCCTGGTTCAGCAGAGCGGGTTCACCGAGGAAGAGCTGATCGGCAGTTCGCCAAATCTCCTGGGAAGTGGGACGATGTCCCCCGCGGTGTTTGAGGAAATGTGGACGACCATCCGGGCCGGCAAGCGCTGGCACGGCGAACTGGTCAACCGCCACAAAGATGGCAAGCTCTACGATGTTTCCCTGACGATTTCGCCGCTTTACGACGAGGAGGACCAGCTGCGCGGTTTCGTTTCTGTCCAGTCGGATATCACGAAATTAAAAGAAGTCGAACGATTAAAATCGGAATTTGTCTCGAACGTCTCGCACGAGCTGCGGACGCCGCTCACGAATATTAAAACCTATATTACGCTGCTGCAGAAGGGAAAACCGGAAAAAAGAGAGCGGTATTTCGAGGTGCTCGACCTGGAAACCGGCCGCCTCACCCACCTGATCCAGGACCTGCTCGACTTGAGCCGGCTGGAAACCGGCATGACGGAGGCTGATCTGGCGCTGCATGACCTGACGCACGTCCTGCGCCAGTCGCTGGACAGCTTTTCCCGGCAGATCCAGTTCACGCAAAAAACGATCATCAATCAAATCCCGGACAAGCTGCCTCTGGTCTGGTCGGACGAAGCCCAGATACAGACAGTTCTTTCAAATATTCTGGGGAACGCCCTGGCTTATACGCCAACCGGCGGCACCATTCTCTACGCGGCCGGGGTCGAAGACGACCAGGTCTGGATCAAGATTGCCGACAACGGCTTTGGGATCGCCCGGGCGGAGATGTCCCGGCTCTTTGACCGCTTCTTTCGCGGCAAGGCGGCCGAACGATCCCGAACCCCGGGCACCGGGTTGGGGCTGGCGATCGCCAAGGAAATTATCGTGCGCCATCGAGGATCGATCGAGGTCGATTCGGAAATCGACCGGGGTACAATCTTCACCATCTGGCTTCCGATCAGCCAGGGGTAACCGCCGGCCGCTGCCCGCGCCCGTCCACCCCGCGGCCAGCACCGCCAAAAACCAACCAGCCCCAACGAACGGGCCCCAACTTCAGGGAAAATCCATGCGCCTGGAAGACGAATTTTACCAGAGGGACGCCCGGATCGTGGCCCAATCCCTGCTGGGGAAGCGGCTGGTGCGCCGGTGGCGGGACCGGCGGCTGGCGGGGATGATTGTCGAAACCGAGGCCTACTGCGCCACCGGACCGGAAGACCTGGCCTGCCATGGCAGCAAGAACGGCGGCCGCCCCACCGGCCGGACGGCTGTCATGTTCGGCCCGGCCGGCCGCGCTTACGTCTACTTCACCTATGGGATGCACTGGTTGTTTAATATCGTCACCGGTGCTGCCAACCAGCCCAGCGCCGTGCTGATTCGAGCCATCGAACCGATCGATGGCCTGGACGTGATGGCCGCCAACCGGCCGGAGCGTTCCCTCCACGAGTGGACCAACGGGCCGGCCAAGCTGACCCGCGCCCTGGCGATCGACCAAAATCAGGACGGGGAGAACCTTTGTGCGCCTGACAGTGTTATATGGTGTGAAGGGGCCCCGGGGCTCCAGCCTGATGCGCTGGCCAGCGGTCCTCGAATCGGTCTCGGCCGGATATCTGAACCCTGGCTTTCGATCCCCTGGCGCTACTGGATAAAAGAAAATTCATTCGTTTCTCGGAAAGCCGGCCGCCAGAGGCGCGGCCAGACGTGAGAAACGAACCCTGAGGAAAACCCAACCGTTCTGAGGAGGCGTAATGAAACTGCTGGAAGGAAAGAAGGCGCTGATCTTTGGTGTTGCCAATAAATATTCGATCGCCTGGGGCATCACCCAGGTTTTCCACGAACATGGAGCGGAGATCGGGCTGAGCTATGGGGTGCCGCAGCTGGAAAAACGGGTCACCCCCCTGGCCGAATCGCTCGGCATCCAATTTGTCGAAAAATGCGACGTCAGCTCCGATGAAGAAATCGCCGGCGTCTTCGCCAAAGCCAGGGACCATTTCGGGACGATCGACATTCTCGTCCATTCCATTGGTTTTGCCAAGCAGGAAGATCTGGCGGGGTATTTTTATGAAGCCAGCCGGGATGGCTTTCACCTGGCCATGGATATCAGCGTCTACAGCATGATTGCCCTCACTCGTGAGGCCATTCCCCTGATGCCGAACGGCGGCTCGGTTATCACGCTGACCTATTACGGATCGGAGAAGGTTATGCCGAACTACAACACGATGGGGGTGGCCAAGGCGGCGCTGGAGGCGAGTGTTCGCTACCTGGCGGCCGACCTCGGCCCGCAGGGCATTCGCGTCAATTCAATATCCGCCGGGCCGATCAAGACCCTGGCCGCCTCGGGGGTTTCCAATTTTCGCAAAATGCTTTCTTACGCCGAGGAGCGGACCCCCCTCCGCCGCAATGTGGATCAGGAGGAAGTCGGCCGGACCGCCCTCTATCTGGGCAGCGATCTGAGCAGCGGGGTCACCGGGGAAAATATTTTTGTCGACGCCGGCTACAACATCCTGGGGATGTTTGAACCGCCCGAAAACTGGACCCGGTGAGAATAAATATTTTCTTTGACTATTGCGGGTCAATCGGAACTTGCTATACTTAGCGAGCCGAATCGATATTTTCGAATTTTAAATGCTCTTATCCAGAGAGGTGGAGGGACCGGCCCTGTGAAACCTCAGCAACCGCACCTGAGTGGGTGCTGGTGCTAATTCCGGCAGAGAAATCTGGAAGATAGGAGGTTTCAGCTTGATCAGCTAGAACCAGACCTCTTGCGACCAGCGAGAGGTTTTTTTTTGACCACTGCGCTAGATTTTCGGAGGCGAGATTTCAATGAGTACGAGTTTTATGACTTCCCCGAGCCTGCTGTTCACCTCGGAATCGGTGACAGAAGGGCATCCGGATAAAATGTGTGACCAGATCAGCGATGCGGTTCTCGACGCGCTGCTGGCCCAGGATCCGATGAGCCGGGTGGCCTGTGAAACGGCCATTAAAACCGGCTATGTCATGCTGCTGGGGGAGATTACGACCAGCGCCTTCGTCGATTTTGATAAACTGGTGCGGGAAGTCGTCAATGACATCGGTTTTGATGCCAGCGAAAAGGGATTTGACGGAAATTCCTGCGGCGTTCTGACGGCTATCGCCGCCCAGAGCCCGGATATCGCCCAGGGGGTCGACAAGGCCTTCGAGTATCGGAACCGCGCGGATGACGAAGCGGAGATCGATGCCGTGGGGGCCGGTGACCAGGGGATGATGTTCGGCTATGCCTGTAGCGAAACGGAAACGCTGATGCCGATGCCGATCTACCTGGCTCATAAACTGACCCGCCGCCTGGCGGAGGTGCGCAAAAACAACACCCTGCCGTGGGTGCGTCCGGATGGCAAGGCGCAGGTGACGGTCGAATACAAACACGGCCAGCCGAAACGGGTCAAGACGGTCCTCGTCAGCACCCAGCACGCGCCTGACGTCGACAACGAGACGGTCTGGGAAGGCGTGATCGAGGAGGTGATCAAGCCGATCATTCCCGCGGAAATGATCCAGGGAGATCTGGAAATTTTCATCAACCCGACCGGCCGTTTCGTCGTCGGCGGACCCCAGGGCGACGCCGGACTGACCGGCCGCAAGATCATCGTCGACACGTACGGCGGCATGGGACGGCACGGTGGAGGTGCTTTCAGTGGTAAAGACTGCACCAAGGTCGACCGGAGCGCCGCCTACGCTGCCCGCTGGGTGGCCAAGAACATCGTAGCGGCCGGCCTGGCCGAGCGCTGCGAGGTGCAGCTGGCCTACGCCATCGGCGTCGCCCGCCCGCTCTCCATTAACGTGGAAACCTTCGGCACCGGCCGGATCAACAACGGCGAGCTGGTCGACCTGATTAATCAGAATTTCGACCTGCGGCCGGGGGCGATCATTCGCGATCTCGACCTCCGACGTCCGATCTACCGGCAGACGGCTTCCTACGGCCATTTTGGCCGCGATGATCTGAACCTCCCCTGGGAGGATACCGGCCGCGCCGCCAGACTGGTCTGAACGCCAAATCGCGATACCCTCTCCCATTGAGGCCGGTTCTGAAGATTCAGAGCCGGCCTTTTTTTTACAACTTTTTTCTCCACTTCTCGTAGTGATCGTCAGGTGGTTTGAGTATTGATAAAGAGGAAATTCCATGGATGATCAACTTGCCGACCTGAAAGAAAAAGAAAAAAAGGCGGGCTGGGAAGCCGGTGAATGGGGCCGTGAAGATCTGTCGGTTTGTGGGCCGGCCAGCAAGGATTCCGATCCGCTGATGTGGGGAGTCTTTCTGATCCTGATCGGCCTGGCTTTCTTTTTTAGCCGCTTTACCGGTCTCGTTTTTCGCAACTGGTGGGCCTGGTTTATCCTGATTCCGGCCGGGATGAAATTGTTCCGCGCCCTGCGCATGGTCGACACCCGGGGGCGAATGACCTCCGGGGCGGCCTCGCTCTTCTCGGGGGGGTTGTTTCTCCTGTTAATCGGCTCGATGTTTCTCTTCGGGCTGAGCTGGTCACTGTTCTGGCCTCTCCTGCTGATTTGCCTGGGGCTGAACGGGGTGCTCTGGGCCTTTGCCCGCTGAGCCACCGTCCTCCATTGCCGCCAACGGGCCAGGTTACCTGGCCCGTTTTTTTTTGCCGGTCGAAAATTTTATTCCCGGCCGGAGATGGGTTAAACTCGGCGAGTGACCGGGTATGAAATGATTATCAGGAGGGAAAATGGATCGCCCTGATCTAACGGCCGCAGACCCCGAAATCGTGCGCTACGTCGAATTCCTGGAGGAACAGCTGGCGGCGCAGGCCGGCGACGACGGCCAAGCGGACCTGGCGGTCGAGCCAGCCGAGCCGCCGACGACGATCCAGGTCGTCACGATCAGCCAGAACGGTCTGATCAAGCGAACCCCGCGCCATTTTTACACTCCGCAGCGGCGCGGCGGCATGGGGGTGTTCGATCTCGATTTGCCGGCCGATGATCTGCCGGCCGCCCTGCTGCTGGCCGACCTGGGGAGTGATCTCATCTTCCTGACGAATTTCGCCCGGGTCTTCCGACTGCCCGTCGACAGCCTCCCGGAGCGGCCGGTGCGGGCCCGGGGAGATACCCTTGCCACCTGGCTGCGCCTCCACGAAAAAGAGACGATCGCCGCGGTCCTGGGGGGGAGCGGCGCTCACATCGCGGTTCTGACGACCCGAGGGTTTGTCTTAACCCGCAACAAGAACTTCCTGAAGAATGAGGCCATCTTGTTTGACAGCCGCCAGAGCGGAGAGCCGGTCGCCGCCTGCTGGTCGACCGGGCTGGACGATCTGTTCGTCTCGACGCAGGCCGGCAAGGCGATTCGCTTCGGCACCCGGCAGGTCCCAACTCGCGGCTGCCTGTCCATTCGCCTGGACGAAGGGGATCGGCTCCTGGGAATTACAGCCGTCGAGGAGAGCGGCGGGGTTCTGCTCGTCGCCCCGGACGGCAAAGGGACCATTCGCCTGATGAGCGGCTTCCGGGCGAATAAGAGCCCGGGAGCGGCCGGGAAAACGGCCATCAACACCGACCGGCTCGTCGCCGCCCTGGCGGCTGCCCCCGCAGACGACGTCCTGATCATTTCCCGGCTGGGGAAAATTATCCGTTTTCACGCGGCCGAAATTCCGGCCAAAGACGGGGTGGTCCAGGGGGTCAACTGCATGAGCCTGCGGGCCGACGAGGTGGTTGCTGCGGCCGTCGCTCGGATGAACGGCTGAATAACGGGCTTGGCCCGATCGCATCGGTTCGATAGACTGTGCCCACCCTTCTTCCGGCCGACCGCGGGCCGGATGGGAACCAAAATAGCAGCGATTGAGGAGTGAAGATGGTTGAAATTGAACTGGGAATCATCGGCGGCAGTGGTCTCTACCAGATGGCCGGTCTCGAAGACATCGAAGAAAAGGCGGTGACGACTCCGTTCGGCGACCCGTCCGACCGGATCCTGGTCGGCACGCTCCACGGCCGCCGGGTCGCCTTTTTACCCCGCCACGGCCGAGGCCATATCTACAATCCAACCGAGGTTCCCTACCAGGCCAATATTTACGCCCTCAAATCGCTCGGGGTCCGCTACATCGTGGCCGTCAATGCCTGCGGCTCGCTGCGGGAGCATATCGCTCCCGGCCACATTGTCATTCCCGATCAGCTCTATGATCGGACGACCCACCGGCCGCGGACATTTTTCAGCGATGGGCTCGTCGCCCACGTTTCCGTGGCCGAACCATTCACGCCGGGGCTGAGCCGCGCAGTGGCCGGCGCCGTCCGCGCCGCCGGGGGGACGGTCCATGAAGGCGGATCCTTCGTCGTCATCGAAGGGCCCCGCTTCAGCACGAAGAGTGAATCGATGATCTATCGGCAGTTGGGCATGAGCATTATCGGCATGACCAACTGCCCGGAAGCCTTTCTGGCGGCCGAGGCGGAAATCGCCTATACCAGCATGGCCCACGTCACCGACTACGATGTCTGGCATGAAAGTGAAGAGCCTGTGACGGTTGAAATGGTCATCCAGACGCTCCATCACAACACGGAAATCGCCCGCAAAGCGATCTCCCATCTCGTGCAGCAGATGGATGATTGGGCCGTTGAATACCCGGTTCACTCCAATCTCAAGTACGCCCTGATCACCGACCATGCCCGAATCACCCCGGAGGCCCGCCGCCGGCTGGATCTGCTCGTCGGCCGCTACCTCGATCCCATGCAGTCATGATTCTGCGGCAGATGGTTCACCGCCTTTCCTGGCCGGTGCTGCTCCTGGTGCTGGCGGCCGGGTTCGTCTTTGTTTCAGGTCTGAGCCTCGGTCTGGTGGAAACGGCCGCATTTTCCTGGGAGTTCGCCATTCTTTCCGGGATCTGGCTCGGCCTCGCGCTGGCCGGCTTTTTTGGCCTGCGCTGGCTGTGTCCAGATGGCGATCCCCTGCTCTTTCCGATCGTGATCCTGCTGATGGGGTGGGGGACTGTGGCTGGTGGAGCGGCTGGCGCCCAATTTCACCTGGCGGCAGATGATCTGGATCGGTGTGGGAGTTGCTGCCATGCTCGGGGCGGCCGCTCTGCCGACCCGGCTGAGCGCGCTGCGCCTTTATCCCTACACCTGGCTGCTTGGCGGCCTGCTTCTCCTGGCCGCCACGCTGATCTTCGGGGTCAATCCCTCGGGCGGCGGCGCCCGCCTCTGGTTGAAATTCCCCTTCTTGAACGTCTATTTTCAGCCGTCTGAACTCTTAAAACTTTTGTTCCTGATCTTTCTGGCTGGTTATTTCAGCCGGCGCGAATCGCTGCTCGGCATCTCGCCGCAGCGCGGCCGGCTGGGACCGCTGCCTTACATCGCCCCCCTTCTTCTCATGTGGGGTTTTTGCATGGGACTGCTCGTCTGGCAGCGGGACCTGGGAGCGGCCGCCCTCTTTTTCCTCGTCTTTCTGGCGCTGTTTTACCTCGCTTCCGGGGAAAAGGTCTATGTGGGTATCGGGCTTCTCCTGCTGCTGGTCGCCTCCGTTTTTGCCTATTTCGCCTTTGACCTGGTGGCCCTGCGAATTGACGCCTGGTTGAATCCATGGCCGGAAGCCGGCAACCGCGCCTACCAGATCGTCCAGTCTCTCTACGCGATCGGTGCGGGCGGCATGTTCGGAGAAGGCATCGGCCAGGGCTTCCCGGTCTATATCCCGGTCGTCCATTCGGATTTCGCCTTTGCGGCCATCGCTGAGGAGTGGGGAATGATCGGCTCGCTCGTGGTCATCCTCTGTTTTGCCGCCCTGACCTACCGCGCCTTTCGCATCGCCCTGCTCGCCCGCTGGCCGTTTGACATGTACCTGGCGGCCGGTATCGGAGTGATGCTGGGGATGCAGGCTTTCCTCATCATGGGTGGCGTGGCCCGGCTGCTCCCGCTGACCGGCGTCACCCTCCCGTTTGTCAGCTATGGCGGGAGCTCCCTGCTGGTGAGCTGTGCCATGATTGGCCTTCTGCTCAATCTTTCCAACCACCTGGAAGAGGGGGAATTGAGGCGAGGCGATTCATGAGGAAACGGTGACTGAGCTCTTTCGACGCGGGCATCGATCCCGCCTCATGGTGCTGAACGTCGCGATGCTGGCCCTGCTCGGCCTGGTGGTGCTCTCCCTCGTCTACTGGTCGGCCGTGCGCGTCACTTTTCTGGCGGATCGGGAGGATAATCCCCGTGGGGTTGAAGCCGAGCTGCGCATCCGCCGCGGCCGCATTCTCGATGCCAACGAAGTGGTGCTGGCGCAGAACGGCGGCACGCCGGAACGGCAGGTGAGAGAGTACCCCCTGCCGATTGCCGAACCGGCCGTCGGCTACTACAGCCTGCGCTACGGCACGGCGGGGGTGGAGGAGGCCCTCGATCCGATCCTGCGGGGGACGACGAGCGATCCGGCGATTTTGTTCGCCCGTGAGGTATTCAACCAGCCGGCATCCGGGGCCGATGTTCGACTGACTCTCGACATCACACTGCAGGCCAACGCGACCCGGCTGCTCGAAGGGCGCCGGGCTGCGGCCGTCCTCCTCTCTATTCCCGATGGCGCCATCCGGGCCATGGTCAGCCTGCCCTCGTTCGATCCCAACGTGCTCGAGGAGACTTTTGATCTGCTGGCCGGTGATGCCGCCGCGCCCCTTCTAAACCGGGTCACCCAGGGGGTTTACCAGCCGGGGCTGGTCCTGCAGCCGTTTCTGGCGGCCGCCGCCCTGGAGGCGGGGGATCTGCGGCCGGCCGACCTGCCGGCCGTCTTTGACGGGCAGACTTTCGACCTGGTTTCTCTTGAGGGGGAGTGGACTGCCGCTGATTTTACGGCGGCCGTGACTGATTTCGGCTTCCTGTCCGCTCCGGAGATCCCAATCCCGGTCGGCGCCCCCGCTTCCGGGACCGTGGAGGATCTGGGGCTGGCGCTGCGGGGGGAAGAAAACCTGACGGTGACGCCGCTGCAGGTCGCCCTGGCGGCCGCTTCCCTCGGGACCCAGGGGCAGCATGTCAAGCCACAGCTGGTTTCCGGCGTTCGTCAGGATGGCCGCTGGCAGGCCTACCGCCGACAGCAGGTGGTGGAGGCCCCACGCGTTTCGGGAGAGGCCGCCGCCCGCGTATTGTCCGCCCTGCCGCGAGGCGGGAGTGTGGCGGAGTACGCGTCCACCGTATCCGCCGGTCCGAACACGAGCGACAGCTGGTACTTTGGCCTGGCGCCGGCCTCATCTCCTCGTTTCGTCGTCGTCGTCGTTGTCGAAGGAGCGGCCAGTCCCGAGGTCGCCCAGAACACCGGACGGCGGCTCCTCGATATCGCCCTGAATTAAGGGAAACAAAACCAATTCGTGCGCCAGATCGTATGGTATTCGTAGGAGAAACGCATCGGCGCGCCGTTTTTCCGGCAGAAATAGCCGATATAATGGTGGGAAATGCGGGTAGTTCCGCGGCCGTTCGGCGGCCGCACTGATTGAGGGAAGACACGACACGAAATGATGATGCCTCAGAACGGCCGGGCCCCCCTGTTCCTCCTGCTGCTGCTGGTGGGATTATTTCTGGCCGCTCCTCGACCAGCCGCCGCGGCCGCGGCCGATGCCGGGAGTATAAACGAAGAGCTGAGCAGCTGTGTGCTGGCTACCCTCATCGCCCTCGGCCAGGCCAGACCTGAAACGGGTGGGGGATTCGCGCTGCTGCAGGAATGGCAGGGATTGGCCGCCTTCTGCGACCACAGCGCTGCCGGGTATCGAGGAGTCCATGCCATGAGCCCGTCGAAAAGCGGGCAGTTAGAGCCGTTTTCTCGCGTCTGCGGCGGCCAGCCGGGGACATCGCTCTCCCCGACCGTCGTCCTTTTTGGCGATTCAGCCAGCATGTCACCCCTCGAGGCCACCTTTGACCAGGAGGGGTGCGCCGATTTAAGTGATGTCTGGCTGATGGATTCCCGGCCGCTGGCGCCGACCGCCCTGGAGCTGGCCGAAGTTTCGGCCGACCCCCCATCCGACCGCTTCACCCGGTTAGGCTACCTGGCGATATTCGCCGGATTCCTCACGATCTCCCTTTTCTGGCTCTGGATGCTGAACGGCCAGGGCGGGCCGGCCCGGCAAAAAAGACGGGACTAACGGGTCGTCGCCATCTCGATCAGTTTCTGAATCCGCGGCAGCATGTCGGCCGGATTGGGGTGGAGCCCTTCCTGGACCAGGGCGCTCTCGTAGAGCTGCTCGATCGCCATGTCGACCAGTGGCGTCTCATTATCGGCGGCCACCAGGCGGGCCAGATTGGCGATCAGCGGGTGCCGGCCGTTGATTTCCACGATTTTTTTGGGGACCTCATACCGCTGCCCGACGTACCGGTAAACCCGGCTCATGGCGCTCTCGTGAGCGGCGTCATCCGGAGAAACCAGGCGCAGGGGACTCGTGCGCAGGATCTGCGACTCGCGAACCTCGACTATGCGCTCGCCGAGAACGGTTTTCATGCGCCCGAGCAGTCCGGCCAGACTTTCGCTTTCAAGCGGCGCCGCCTCCTCTTCGCCGGACGTCTCTCTGGGTTCGATTTCCGGCATTTCGAGCTGGCCGTCGTCGATGCTGCGGAATGGTTTATCTTTAAAGCTGGTCAGGGCGGGAGCCATGAAGGCGTCAAAGGGATCGACCAGGTAGAGGACTTCGAGGTCGCGGGCGGTGAATGGGTCGAGGTGGGGGCTGTTGCCCACCGATTTGAGATCTTCGCCGAGGACGTAATAGATTTCTTTCTGAGCTTCCGGCATCCGCTCGACGTACTGGTCGAGCGAGATCAGGCCGCCGTCGGATCGGGAGCTGTGGAAGCGGAGCAGGGGCAGCAGTTCATCGCGATCTTCATGGCTGACCGCCAGCCCTTCTTTGAAAAAGCGGCCGTATTCCCGCCAGAAGGGCTCCCGTCTGTCCTCGGATTCGAGCAGCTGCTGAATTTCGCGCAGCAGTCGCTTGCGGATCGTTTTCCCAAGCTGGCGCATAATGCGCGAATTTTGCACGCTCTCCCGGCTGACGTTCAGCGGGAGATCTTCGGAGTCGACTACTCCATCGACGAACTGGAGCCAGCGGGGGAGCAGATCGGCCGAATATTCCTGAATCATGACATTGCGGCTGTACAGCATCAGACCGGGCTCCGTGCGCCGGTGGAACATCGTTTTTTCCCGTTTGGCGGGAATAAACAGAAGGGACCGGACATTGAGCGGGGCATCCGAGGTGAAGTGAACGGTGGCCAGCGGCTCTTCGAAATCCATCGTCATCTGCTGGTAAAACTTCTTGTAATCCTCGGGTTCAATCTCAGCCGCCGGTTTTCGCCAGAGGGACTCAGTTTGATTGACCTGCTCCTCGCCAAGGAAAATCGGAAAGGGGACGAAATCCGAGTGCTTTTTGATCACCTGGCGGAGATGCCATTCGTCGGCGAATTCGCGGGCATCCGGCCGGAGTTTGATGTGGATTTCCGTCCCTCGATCGGTTTTTTCGGCCGCTTCCAGCCGGTAGGTCTCACTGCCCGACGAGGTCCAGACAGCGGCTTCCTCTTCCGCCAGGTAGCTGCGCGAAATCACCCGCACCTCCTGCGCTGCCATGAAGACCGAATAAAAGCCGACGCCAAACTGGCCAATGACCTCATTGAGCTCCGGCGATTGGCCGTTGTCCTGGAGCTTTTCGATGAATTCCCGTGCTCCGGACTGGGCGATCGTCCCCAGGTTTTTCTGCATATCGGCGGCAGTCATACCGATGCCGCTGTCCCGAATGATCAGCCAGGCGTCCCCATCTTCTTCGTTCTCCGGCTTGCGGGTTTCCAGCCAGATGGCCAGCTGGGATTCCGGGCTGACGACATCCTGGCGGGTCAGCATCTCGAACTGCAGCCGGGTCAGCGCATCGGACGCATTGGAGATAAGCTCCCGAATGAAGATATCGCGCTCCTTGTAAAGGGAGTGAATTAAAATGTCGAGCAGCTGCCGAATTTCGGCTTTGAAGGCGTACGATTTTTTTCTGGTTGCCATTACTTCCCTCCAACAATCGTTTGGTTCGACGGGCTGTCCGGCCTGGGGGTCAGCCAGCCCAGGCGTTTTGGGATCTGCCCGGCCAGGCGGACTGCCCCGATTTTGACTGCCAAATCCCCATTTTTCGATGCAGATAGTAAGACCGTTTTGTTAGACCCCTGTAAGAGGGCGCGGGTCAATATACCACCTGGCGGGCTGCCGGTTTGCCCCGGGCGACTGCCAAGGGCCGGCCCGAGCGGTCCTTCAAGTGAACGGACGGGATTCTGCATCGAAATGATGGTGTTTTCCCGTTCGCAACGGTGTAAAATTTTCCCCGCCATTTCAACAGGGCGGTTGGACTGATTTTCGATGGCTTTGATTGAGGAGAAACAATGACCAAACGATCCCGCTTCATCTTCCTGACTCTGTTCATCATCCTGTTTTTAACCGCCTGCGGCGGCGGCAGGGCCGGTGAAATCGCCGACGATGCTGTCGACGAGGAAACCGGAATGCTCGTCAACCCGGCCGATCGGAAGTATCCGGAGCCGTACCTCGTCATGGGGACGATCAAGAGCATGAACCTCATTCCGGCCGCCCGCCCCGAATTTTTGGTGGTAACCGAAACCGGGCGCCAATATCGGGTGTACCCGCAGCCGGTTGGTGAGCTGACTTTTGAAGACGGAACTCCCATCAAAGGCAATGAAATCAAAATCGGCATGCCGGTTCGGGCAACGGTATCCTACGATGGCGCCATGAATGGCGGTCTGGGGGGGCTGCGTTCAGAGGATTTTCATATCCTGCTTGTGATTGCGACCGAATAAATCGCCTCGTTTCCTTCTCAGGACGGCCCCTGCTCACACCCGGCCGATTACGCCTGTCTTTGTTCCCGGGCCTGCTGGATGATGAAGGCCGCCAGGCCGGCCAGCAGCGTGATAACTCCGGTGATCAGCAGCCAGTTGGGGCTGGTTGATGCTTCCGGGTCTTCGGCCGCCGGAGCCGGTGGATCGGCGGCCGGGCTTTCTTTGGCCGGCGTGGCCGTCGGCGCCGGCGTGGTCGCCGTCGGAGCGACCGTCATCGTGGCCGTCGTCGTGGGGAGGGGCGTTGCCGTCGCAGTTGGCTCACTTGTCCGGGTGGGAGATGGCGAAGCTGTGGGCGTCGGGGTCGCCGATGCCGTCAGCGTGGCGGTTGGGGTGGGGCAGGCCGGGTCAGGTGTGGGGAGCCAGCTTCCCGAATCGACCGGGACCCCTTCGTTATCGAGTGCGGGCAGGCCGCCAGTATTCCCGTAGACAGTTCCCGCCGCATTGGCGACCCACCCCTGCCGGCCGTCCGGCAGAAGAATTCGCCACCATTCGACGGCCGCCGACCGGCCGACGATCTGGCGGGTTTCCAGAAAGACCAGGATGGCGACTACCTCGCTGGAGGCCACCGGCGCCTGCCGCACATTGACCGTGCCGCGGGAAGCCTGGAACAGGGGAATGCCGCATGCCTCCGGCGTAATGAACCCCTCGACCGGGGTCGGCGCCAGCGTCACGGCCGGCGGGGTACGGCTCGCGGTCGCCGTCGGTTGAGCCTGAGGGGTGCTGGTTGGGGCACTGCCGCCACCACCGCCGCCCCCGCCGCCAGGGACCGGGGTTCGCGTGGGGACTGTCTGGGCGGAGACGGAGCCCGGAACCAGAAAAACCAGGCAGAGAAGCAGGATCAGGGAGGCAGCCCAAATTCGAGCGATATATCTAATATTTGACGTGGTCAGCATGCTGTAATTGTCTCTCAAGGTCAGCGATCGGACGAATCGTAGGTGATCTCGATCAGCAGATCCCGATCGAAATCGAATTCGAACCGGATGTCCGTCCCATCGATCGCGGCCGGTTCCGGTGCGATCGTGACCGGCACGCCACCAGGGGGCAGCGAAACGGTGACGTTCAGGGGGCCTGCCGGCGCGCCGGCCTGTTTGGCGAGGTGGAGCCGATAGACCCGCCGGCCGCCGCTGTCCCGGCCGATCACGTCGGGCAGCCGGTAGTCGAGCGTCATTCGAATCTGCTCACCAGGAGGGACGACCAGTAAATTTCCGAAAGCGGCCAGTCCCAGGTCCTCGAGCTCCCCGGGGACGCCGACCGTTGGGCCGGCCCACCCCTGGCCGCTGATCAAGGTGCCTTCCGGCTGCGGATGGGTGGAGCCGCCGGTGATGGCCGCGCCGATCGGCACGAAAACCCGCACAAAATTCCACAAACAGTCATTGACCAGCGAGTCATAAACGGTACCTTCGCTGTAACGGGGCACCGCATGCTGGCACGCCGTCCCGTCCGAACGCCCGTGGTTCTGCAGCAGAAGCGACAAAGCGGCGTCGGCGTGCCCATCGGCCGTCAGGGACACCCGATAGTCGATGGATCGAGAGACGACGGCGTTGACTTTGTTGAAGCCGATGTTTGTCTCGACGACCATAAGACGGTCCTCGAAATCGCCAACCGGAACGCGGCTGCTCCAGCCGATCTGCTCAAAAGCCGCCATCGCCTCCGAATCGCGGAAATAGAATTGAAGCTGTTTTTGCGCGATGGCTTCCTGGAGGAATGTGAAAAATTCAAAAGGATCCAGATCGAAGATCTCCCGCTCCAGGTCCTGTTTCAGGGCATTGGCGACCGGACCGAGAAAGGATTTGCGGGAAGTAAACCAGAGGGCGGCGTCCGGATCACCGGTTTCCCAGGCGCCGCGCAGGGCGTCGGCGATATTTTCGCCGGTGAGGGTGAGCGACAGCTCCGGGACTTCGACCGGATTGAGCTGGCGCACCAGCCCGGCCAGAAACTGCTGATCGATGGCGATCAGGCCGTCGATTTCGACCTCACGGCCAAGGGTGTAGAGATCCATCATCTGGACGGCCGAACGGGGGAAATCCGGCCAATAGTTCGCATCGCGAAAGAGGAAGAGCTGGGTTCCCATCAGGTCTTCCAGCGGCGCCGGGGGAAGAGGATAGGGTTTATTGAGAAAATCGTCGATTTCGTAGGCGTCGACAAAATTCAGGTCCCCGAGACGCCCCTGGTCAACCTGGAGGATGCCAACCCCGCTGATAAAACCTCCGGTAGCTCTCAGCTCGTCCTCATTCTGGGCGACCAGGAGATAGGATACCGGAAAATGCGCGCCGGCCAGCGCCGGGAGGTGGCGGCTGATGATGAGCCCTTTCAGCGCCAGCGGAAGGCCTTTCTGCAGCAGGGGCAGGCGAGAGCGAATTTTGAACGGCAGGGCAGCGACAGCCTCCGGGTGGGCCAGAAGAGCCGCAAATTCTCCGTCGACCCGGCGGAGAGCGTCCAGGGAAATCGCCAGGTCGCCCTCCCCTTCGTCGAGCAGGGCGATCAAGGCGGGCATCTGGTCGGAAAGGGAGCGGTCAGGAGTTTGGAGAAGGGCCAGGGCCGGCGAAAATCGCTCGGCCAGCACCAGGACGGCCAACGAGCCGTCATCCAGCATGTCGAGCAGATTTTCCGCCACCGGCATCAACGCTCCGATGCGAGGAAGCCAGGTGAGATACGGGGCCAGGGGTAAATAGGGGCGCAGCTCTTGATCGAGGGCCACGCTGTCCCGGCGAAAATCCCGGGCAAAGGTGGCTGCTTCGTCGGGATCCAGCCCCCGAATGCCGGCCGACTGCCAGGCCGAAATCCGGTCTTCATGGGCGGAAAACTGGCGGTAGAGGGACCAGAGCCGCCACCCTTTGGCCGAACCGATGGCGAGCAGGATGAGCAGGCTGGCCAGCACCAGAACCCGGGGCAGGCGCCCCGGCTTTTCGGCAAAATAGGTGGAAAGTTTTTCAATCATTGGGCAGGTTGCAGTTCAGTTGAGTCGGCGCCAGGCCGAGGAAGCAAATCGGCCGGTTTGGTTTTTGGCTTTCGATCAGCCCCGGGAGATCGTCCTGGTTCAGCGGTCCGAGGCCCGGTTCAAATCGCTCGAGCCGCCGCCGGTACCAATCAAAGGCGAACAGATTTCGATCGACCACAGCCAGATCCGGCCGCAGCCCTTCCGCGACGTGAAAATACCAGACTGGAAAGATCGTTTCATCCCGGCCGTCGGTGATGACCAGGGCTTTTTCGGGGAGTCCCGCGAGGAGTGGTGCGACCTCCGGCCGCAGGATCTCCCTCGTTGCGATATATATCGGATGGAAGTTTAGCGCAAGGAGCGCCGCCGGCAACAAAATGAGCCAGAATTTTAGACGAAGCCAACCAGCGGCCAGCCAGGGGGCGAGCATCAGCAGGCCGGGAATGACATAGACGGCGCTGTCCTGGCTGTCATAGGCCAGGGAGAAGGCGAGATAGGCCAGACCGGTCAAAAACACCGTTAACGTTCCCTTCGGCCGGTTCTGGCGGTCGAGAAAGGCCAGACCGGGGACTCCGGCGAGCCAGCCGCCCAGCGCCAGCCAGCCGCCGGGATGGCTGGCGGTAAATGCCACGATAAATCGGCTGAAATTGGCCCCATTTAGCCCCTGCAGATTCGGCCGATAGAGCTCACCGCTGACCAGCCACCACCAGCCGCGGAGCGTGGTCGGGTCTCCCCAGGCGATTGGACTTGGGCCCCGGGTCAGAAGCGGCAGGGCCAGCCAGAGTATCTGGGGAAACAGAAAGCCGGACCCAATTTGAATCCACTGGCGCCGCGGCTGGAGGGAGAGCAGGAGCGGCAGGGAAAACACCGCCGTTGGATGGGTGGTCACGGCCAGGCCGGCCAGCAGGCCGGATAAGATCGGGTGGGATTGGCGGGCCGCTGCCAGGAGGGACAGGCCGAGCAGGCCCGCCTGCAGCGCATAGACTTCGGCAATGACCGCCTGCTGCCAGACCAGGGGGGTCAGGGCAAACAGGA
Organism: Promineifilaceae bacterium (SeqCode); assembly: GCA_041568735.1. Taxonomy (GTDB): domain Bacteria; phylum Chloroflexota; class Anaerolineae; order Promineifilales; family Promineifilaceae; genus WTJY01. The sequence continues at coordinate 2,791 of JBFFZG010000018.1, read as the reverse complement.
GGCCGGCGGCCGCGGCCTGGATCGCCCTGCCCCTGGTGAGGGTGCTGGCGGTCGAGACAATGGCACCGGCGGCCACCGCCATCATCAGGGAAGAAAGGAGATTAAAGCGGGCAGCCAGGAGTCCGAGCGGCACAGCGCTGAGGAGACGGCCGAGGAAAATATAGAGCGGGGCTCCGGGCGGGTGCGGGATGCCGAGGGTGGCGGCGGCCGCGATGAGTTCGCCCCCATCGCTGCTGTGAAAGGCGGTGCTCAGGTCCGGCGCGGCCGTCAGGGCGTAGAGGATCAGAACCAACCCGCCGGTCCCAAAAGCGAGGAGGCGTGGATCGATAGTCGCGAATCGAGCTTTTTCTGGCGGGCTGGCCTGTTCGGAGGCCGGCGGCAGAGGCAAGGTTAGCGGGCTCCGCGCCCGGCGAGGATCGAGGGGAGGGTCTGGAAAATGATCTGCAGGTCGCGCCAGAGAGAGTAATTTTCGATGTAGTCGATTTCCAGGGCGATCCGCTCGCGAAAGGTGAGGTCACCGCGGCCGCTGATCTGCATCGGTCCACTCAGGCCGGGCTTGACGGCCAGCCGCCGGCGATGCCAGTCTTCGTACAAGGCCACAACCCTCGATTCCTCGGGCCGGGGTCCTACCAGGCTCATGTCCCCGACGAGAACGTTCCAGAACTGCGGCAGCTCGTCGAGGCTCCAGCGGCGTAGAATGCGGCCGACCCGGGTGACCCGGGGATCGTCCCGGAGCTTGAAGGCTGGATCGGCCAGCTGGTCAAAATCAATCAGTTTTTCCAGCTCCGATTCGGCGTCCCGATGCATCGAGCGAAATTTATAGAGAGTGAACGGCCGCCCTTCCTGGCCGATTCGCTCCTGGCGAAAGATAACCGGCCCGGGTGAGTCGAGGCGGATCGCCAGGGCGATCCAGGGTCCGAGCAGGGCGGTGGCGGCCAGCCCGAGCAGCGCGCCGGCCAGATCGATTCCCCGTTTGGCGATGTAATTCAACCCGCTGATTGTCGATACATCTTCGCCGCTGATGGAAGTTTCTGGTTTGAGCAGCCCCCAGATGTAGCCGAGGCTCAGCGCCAGGGCACGGACTGCCAGCAGGGCCGGCGAAGCGGCCGCCACCGCGGGATCTTTGCGGGCGGCTTTGAGCACAAAGGGGGCGGTCGTGACGAGAAATCCTGCCAGAAAAATGGTGGGAAACAGGTAAAAAAAGGACCAGAACGGAAGCGGCCAGAGCCCCTGGAGCAGCGGGACGGCAGGCAGTCCCAGGAGGGACCCAAGCACGAGCATGACGAGCATCATCTGGACCTTCATGACCTGGGGGGTGTGGGAGTCGCGCACACCGCGGGTCGGAAAGCGGCGCACAACCTGGGCTTTCCAGTAGGCGATGAAGAATTTCTTGCGGAAATAATCACCCCAGGTGCTGCTGTGCAGATGATAAACCGAGGCGTTGGGCTGGAAAACCATTTTGTAGCCGCGCGAGGCCAGGCGAAAAGAAAGCTCCTGGTCTTCCACATAAAAAATGCGGGGGTCGAAGCCGCCGTTGGCCAGGAGGATATCGCGCCGGTAGGCCGCGGAGTAGGTATCGATGAAGTCGATCGTCGCCTGCGGCCGCAGCAGATCGTATTTATCCTCGTATTCGATCTGCACAAAGCGGGCGACGAGCCGCCGCTGCCGGGTCAAATAGGTCCCCTTCGCCCCGACAATTTCCGGGTCTTGCCGGAGGGGAGCGGTGATCTGCGCCACCCAGTCTCCCGTCGGGCAGCAGTCGGCATCGGTGAAACAGACAATCTCGCCCCGGGCGGCCCGGATGCCGGCATTGCGCGCAGACGCCGCCCCCGCGGTTGCTCTCACAGAGGACGGTGGCCCCGTGCTGCCGTGCGACTTCGGCCGTTCGATCCGTCGATCCATTGTCGACGACGATGATTTCGAGGTTATCTTCCTGGTTGGCCTGGTTTTGCAGCGATCGGACGCAGTCGGCGACCGATTGTTCCGCGTTGTGAGCGGGAATGACAATTGAAATCATAGAAAAGGGCAGGGCTCCAGACAGTCAGGATCAAGGTGCAGGGCGAATGATAAGCGCAGTTGGGTCACCGAGCAACCCGAAGGTGTCGACCACCTCCTGGACGCCGAGGTCGGTCAGGTCGAGCGTGGTTTTGGCATCCAAGAAAGCGTCCCCGATTCGGGTGAAGCGCGGATCCTGCAGGTTGAGGAGGATTTTTTCGGCAAACGGGCGCTGGCTGGATGAGAGGGTCAGGCTGGTGGCGCCGATGATCAACACCGGCCCGCTGTCGCTGGTCAGCAGGTTTTCGGAGAGAGAGCGTTCCTTGGGATGGGCGTAGAAGCCGGTCAGGCAGGTGAACTGGGCCACAATCGGCGGCGCGTAGGACCCATTCAGGCGCAGTCCGTCGATGCCTTCCTGGTTAAAGAGGCTGTCTTTACCCCATAAATTGATGCTGCCGTGGCCGACATAACTGATCAACCAGCTGCCGTCGTTCCATGACCGGGTCATCGATTCCAGGGGAACCCCGTAGAGCTTTTCGATGTTGCCCGCCGGGACTCCGCTGGCCTCGACCAGCCGATCCGAAAGCGAGGTAAATTCGGTGCTCGAGCCATCGGCTGAAAAGAGAACGCGATCGGATGCCTGCCCATTTTCATAAGCCAGGGTTCGCTCGACCAGGCGGCTTACCGCTTCTGGATCGTCCAGCGGCCAGCGGCCGACGGCCAGCTCCGGCCGCCCATCGTCGTTGAGATCGGCAAGGCGTGAATCGCTGACCGTCTCCCCGCTGTGGGTGACGGG
>JBFFZG010000017.1:0-30942 GCA_041568735.1 Promineifilaceae bacterium (SeqCode) | reverse complement strand
GCTCGACCACATCGCCGGGCACCAGTTCGCGGGCGGAGATTTCGACGACCTGGCCGTCCCGCCGCACCCGCACCGTTGGCACGGCCAGCTTTTTCAGGGCGGCGATCGCCTGCTCGGCCCGGTATTCCTGGCTCACCCCCAGCGCCGCGTTGATCAGGACGATGGCAAGAATGACGATCGTATCCTGCGCCTCACCGATAAAAGCCGACACGATGGCAGCCACGATCAGAATGAACACCATGGCGTCTGTCAGCTGCTCGAGGAGAATGAGCCAGATCGACTTGACCCCTTTGTCGATCAGCTCGTTGGCGCCATATCGCCCCAGGCGGGTTTGCGCCTCCGCCGGCGCCAGGCCGGCGGCGATATCCGTCTCTAATTGTCGGGCGATTTCTTCAGGGGAATGGCGATACCATTCGGCCATTTCGCAGGTGTCTCCTTGTTGTTTGGCCGGGAATTATAACATGGGGGTCGCACCGGCGGCATCCGGGGCGATTTCCGGGTCAGAAATGGAATGAGGCTGCCGCCCGGTTTGCTACCGAACGACAGCCCCATCACAGGTCACGAGAACCTCATGGTGCCGGATTTGAACCCGGCGGCCATGCCAACAACCACAGTCCATCCATCGTGAAGACAGAGGATCAACAACCACTCACAACCGATCAGGGGGAGAAGAAACCCTGCAATCGATTGCGTCACGGTTCATTATCCCCGGCCGGGGAGAGGGGAAGTAGTGACACCTATCCACAAATCATGGGACAAAGTTCACACAGGCTCACTTGACGCGCCAGCCGCTCCCTTCAGCCAGCAGATGCCAGACGCGGCCGTCCGGAGCGCGCAGGTAAAATTCGTTGTACTTGGGGCGCGAATCCCGCTGCCAGACCGTCTGGAAGCCGCTTTCCGGGACCGTAGCCCAGCCGATGTCGTCACGCAGCCCGGTTTCCCGCCGCCAGACGAGCCCGAAGCCGCGGCGCGGCTGGAACAGGCCGGCCGGCGGGGTCAGGCTGGGATCGTCGACCGGATCCCCTTCCCGCCACGAATCCTGGAAAGCCCGCCAGCGGGTGGGCGGCCCGTTAAAGAGGACGACGATCTGGCCGGTGGCCTCGACCCAGACCATCTGGCCCCGCTCAAACGGCTGGTAGGCACCCGCGGAAGCGAGCGGCGGGGTGCCGGGGCAGCCGTCGGGCGCGGGAGTGAAAAACCAGACGTCCGGGCAGGTCAGCACGACGGTCAGGGAGACGCTGTTGACGGCGTCCCCGGCGGCTGAGACGAGGAGAAAAGAAACCCCGTTGCGGCTTGTCTCGGGAATGGCAAAGGTCATCGTCCCCACCGGCGGCACCTCCCAGAAGCTCCCCAGCTGGCCGGTGGCCATCAGCGTGTAGAGGATGGTTTGCGAGCCATGGCGGGTCGCCCAGGAGAGGGTAATCGTATCCCCTGGATCGGCCGGGTTGATATTGGAGCGAAAATAGTCGATGACCGGGGTGGCCGCGGCCGGCGGGATGGGTGAAGCCGCACGGGTTGGCGGGGGCGGCGCCGTCCCGGTTGGTGCGGCCGGGGAGGTAGGGGTTGGTGCGGCCGGGCTGACCGGCGTCGGGGGGGCCGGGGAGACCGGCGTCGGGGTGCTCGTTTCCGCAGCGGCAGGCGTGACGGCCTGCGTGGGCAGTGGGGTCGAGGTCGGCGGCGACATGACCGGCGGGGCGGGGCGGTCCGGGGTGCGGGTCACCGGCTGCGGGGGGCGGGGCTGCAGGCAGCCGGTCAGCACGAGCAGGACCAGCCATCCCCACCGAAGTCCTCCCCGCTTCCACCACCGCTTTCTTTCTGGCTCGGGCCGGCCGGTCATTTCCCCTTTTCCTCCCCCACAGGCCGGCTCACCGGCGGGTGACCGGCCGTGGCGCACCGCAGAATCCAGCCCCTTCTCATTTCAGTATGCGCCGGAAATCGGGCGGTTACAAGTGAAAAAAGGTCGAATAAGTCGTGAAAAAGGTCAGCTCCGCCATTCAGCCGCCTCTCCTTTATATATTTCATCGCGGCAATCGGATGATCTGGATCACTTCTTCCCCTGGGTGGATCGCCTATCGTGCCGGTGGGTCGGCTTTCCGCCCGGCAGCCGAAAAGCCGCCATCCCTGAACGCGCAACCCCCTTTCTGGGCAGGAGGGCTGATGACAATAAAGGGCCCCTCGTCCTGGAGGGAGCGCGGGCCGCCATCGAGGTTGACCGGCTGCACGTTTCCCGGGTGTATTTCCCGGCGGGCACACCCCATTTTTATCGATCCGGGGCGGCCGCGCACGCCCTACTTCTTCGCCGCCGCCCCGGTTATAATGGAAGCCAGCCAACGAAACACGGGCACGGAGTATGGCGCAATCAGACAGACAGATCGGCATGATCGGCGGCGCGGGCGCGATGGGGCAGGTAGCCGGCCGTTATTTTCGCGAGCTCGGCTACGAAACGGTGATCTGCGACCCGCAGGCGCCGGACGGCCTCTCCCTCGAGGCGCTGCTGGATCGCTGTTCGACACTCTACATCTCGGTTTTTCCCCTGGAAACGGTCGCCGCGATCCTGGCCCAGATCGCCGATCGGCCCGATGCCGGCCGCTTCGTCATTCTCGAGAACAGCACGATCAAGGGGCTGCTGCGGGAGCCGCTGACGGCGCTGGCCGAGCAGGGAGCGAGCCTCTGCGCCACCCACCCCCTCTGCAAGGCGGACCAGCCATGGAAGAATCAAAACGTCCTCCTGATCCCCTACGGCCGGCAGGCCGGCCGGGCCGAAGGGCTGGCGGTCGACCTCTACACCCAGGCCCAGATGAACCTCAAGTGGGTCGACTCGCTGGAGGAGCACGACGAGTTGATGGCGGTTCTCCAGCTGGTGCCCCACCTGACCCTGCGGGTCGTCTCGACCGTTTTCAGCCAGCTCGGCGTCGATCTCGACCTGCTGAGCAGCGCCGCCACGGCCAACTTCAAGCTGTTTTACCTGAGCTTCTGGCGGGTCCTGGTGCAGAACCCGGCCCTGTCGGCCTCGATTATCTGGCGGCTGCTGCAGCAGCCCAAGGGGCGGCAGATCTACGACCACCTCGTCGACAACCTGGCCGAGGTGGGGCAGCTCGACGTCGAGGAGCTGGCGGAAAATTTCGCCTCGTTTTACGATCTGCCCGGTCTGACCGACAGCCACATGAACCGGATGAATCTGCAGGGGATTGTCACGCTGGAGCGGCTGGCCAATCTGAACCGGCGGGCGGTGACGATTTTCGCCGAAAACGACCGGGTGGGGCTGCTGCGGGAGATCCTGCGGCCGTTTGACGAGCTGGGCGTGAACCTGGTCGCCATCGATTCCCACCTGCTCGGCCCGAACGACATTCGCTTCGACATCGGCTACGACGCGGTCGACGACGAGACCCTGGTCGAGCTGCGCCGGCGCATCGAAGTGCTCGGCCACCGCTTCATTCCGGCGGCGGCTGCGGAAGGCAATTAGCCAATGACCGCTCTCTTCTATCTCGGACCCGAGCAGACTTTTTCCCACGAGGCGGCCCGCCGCTTCCAGGTGCTGCTCGGCAGCTGGAGCGGGGCTGACCTGGTCGCCTGCCCCTCGGCCGGCGCCATCTACGAGCGGGTGCTCCAGGAGCCGGGCAGCGGGGCGGTCGTCCCGATCTTCAATCGGGAGCAGGGGGTCATTTTCGATTTCAGCCGGTTTTTCCTGCTGCATGAGGCGGCGACGCTGGAGCTCCCCCTCGCCTTTTTTCTCTTCAGCCGCGCCGCATCGCTGGCCGATATCGACCGCATCTACACCAAAGACACCATCGTCCCCCAGGTGAGCCGCTGGCTGGCCGCCCTGCCGCCGCGCATTCAACTGATCGCCCGGCAGGAGATCTCCTCCGCCGAGGCCGCCCGGCTGGCCGCTGAGGAGCCGCGGGCGGCGGCGATCTGCTCGGAGCCGGCCGGCCGCGCCCGGAGACTCAACCAGATCGCCGCGGTTGCCGGCAACCGGGACGACAATTTCACCCGCTTCGCCCTTTTTATCCGGCCGGCCGGCTGGTGGACCCCACCCGTCGGTCTGTTCGACCCGGTGGAGTTCCCGCTGGGGTTCGACGATCGGGCCGGCGCAGCGCTCTATGGCGGCGAGATGACCCTCTACTGGACGGCCGCGCTCTCGCCGCAGACGGTCTTTCACCTCGGCCACCTGACCGCCCTGCTGACCCTGCGTAAATTCGCCCGGCGCGGCAACCGGGTTCATATTTTCTGGCGGCCGACCGCGGCCGGTCTCGGCGGGGCGCAGGTCGCCCGCTTCGAACAGACCGTACGCCGGGTGATCGACGCCCCGCATCTGACTTCTTTCGCCCCCGATCCGGGTGAAAAGCCGGCCGACTGGGTGCTGGTGGCCGGCCTGGAAATGGTCAGCCGGGTCCGGCAGAGCGGCCGCCGCGGGATTTTCCTCGATCACGTCCCCGGGCGGGACGGATACGCCAAGATGAGCACGCGGCGGGCCAATGTGATCCCCTGGCCCCTGCCGGAATCCTGGCGCGGCAGCCCGGCCTGGGAGGGCATTGCGGCCGCCCATTTCGACAGCGGCCGGCTGCGGGCGGCCGGCTGGGATGGGCTGACCGCCGAACCGTCGCCGGAGGAGAATCCGTCGTGATCGCTCTGCCCGGTGACGGCGTCTACGCGGTGGTGCTGGGCACCATGCAGGATGGGGGGCTGCCCCACGCCGGCTGCCGCTGCGACAACTGCCGGCCGGCCTGGGAGGCGCCGGACCAGGGCCGGCTGGTGGCCTCCCTGGCCCTGGTCGACCGGCGGCAGGGGGAGACGGCCGTCTTTCTCGTCGACGCCACCCCCGATATCAAGCACCAGCTCAACCGGCTGGCCGGTCTGCTCGGCCCGCACCCCGACCGCCCCGGCCGGCTGCGGCAGCCCGACGGCATTCTGCTGACCCACGCGCACATGGGGCACATCGGCGGGCTCCCCCAGCTGAGCCAGGAAGCGATGTTCGTCCGGCGGCTGCCGGTCTACGGCCCCCCGGCGCTGCTCGACCAACTGCGGGATATGGTCCTCTGGCGGCCGCTGCTGGACGAGCTCGATCTGCGGCCCCTGGCGGACAGACGGCCCCTCCCCCTGACCGGCCGTCTGGCGGTCACTCCCCTGGCTGTTCCCCATCGGGATGAATGGGGCAGCGGCACCTTGGCCTTTCGGGTCGACGGGCCGGAGCGATCCCTGCTCTATCTGCCGGATATCGACACCTGGGAGGACTGGCCGGCCGCGGCAGCCGTCCTGGCGGGGGTCGACCACGCCCTGGTAGACGCTTCCTTTTACAGCCCGGCCGAGCTGGGTGGCCGGCCGCCAGTGGCCCACCCACTCGTTCCCGACACCCTCCGGCGCTGGGGGCACCTGCCGCTCGACCTGATTCTGACCCATCTGAACCACACCAATCCGATCCTGCGGGAGGGTCCCGAACGGGCGGCGGTGCGGGCGGCCGGGGCGCGGCTGGCCCGGGAAGAGGAAATTTTCAGGCTTTAAGGGGGATGCCGGGATCGGTTTTCCCGGCCGGCAGCTGATCGGCGATCAGGTGAAAGTGCAGGTAGGGTACATCCTGATAGTCCCCGCCGTTGCCGATCAGCCGATAGCCGGTCCGGCCGAGATCGAACCGGGTGACCAGCACCTGCACGGCCGCCACGAGGTCGCCGGGAAAGGGGTCGCCGGCGGGAATGTCGAGCAGGCCGGCGAACGGGGTGCGGGGGAGCAGTAAAACATGGAACCGGTAGGCCGGCCGGGGATGGTGAAATGCGACGAGCGTCTCCGTTTCCAACAGGCGCTCAACCGGCAGTAAAAAAGGCATCCTGGCCAAAATAATCCCCAAAACAAAACGGCTGACCCGCCAACGAGCCAGCCGCATGAGTATTTGTGCCATGAAACAAAAGGATCCGCGAATCGGATTTGGGCAGGCCGTCAACCTCCCCACCGCTCACTGATCACTGTTTACGGTTTACTGCTCGCCGCTCACTCCACCCCTACGGTCCGTACATATCCAAAACTGGCGCGTACATCGCGCGAGGGCCGTCGATGCAGGAGCACCCTTCCGGAGGCAGCGGGGGCACTTCGCCAAATTCGTATACCCCTTCCAGGGCGGTGCAAACGGGGCAGGCGTCGGCCGGGGCGAAGATGCGCACCTTGGTGGCCAGTCCGCTCTTGATTTTTTCCAGCGCCGCTTTGTAATCCTCTTCAGTCATCGATCGTTCCTTCAACATCGGGTTCTTCTCGCCGTTCTGGTCTCTGCCTCCGGCGCGGCCGGTTCTGGCGGCCGTGGGGCGGCCTCGTTCCGGTTGATTGCGCGCCCGGACGCGGAATTCGCGCGGCATGAGTGTACCAAATTCGCGAAAAAATAGGAAAGAATCGCCGGCGGCGAATGCGCGGCCCCAGGCAATTCGGTGAAACTATGGGAATCTTCGCATCGAGTTTGGGGAAATAACCCGTATAATGAGGGCCGGGTTCGGCCGGAGCCGGGCCCGGGAAGAGTTCCACACCATGAAACTATTGATCCTTGGCGGCACCCAGTTTCTCGGCCGGGCGCTGGCGGTCGAAGCGCTGGCTCGCGGCCACGAACTCGCGCTCTTTCATCGCGGGCGCACCAACCCCCATCTCTTTCCCGAGGCGGTCCACCTGCTCGGCGATCGCGACGGCGATCTGGCGGCGCTCGACGGGCAGACCTGGGATGCGGTCATCGATACCTGCGGCTACTTTCCGCGGGTGGTCGGCGCCTCGGCCCGGAAGCTGGCCGGCCAGGTCGACCGCTACTGCTTCATCTCCTCGATATCCGCCTACGCCGATTTCGCGCAGCCCGGCATCGACGAAAGCTGCCCGACGGCGACCATGGCCGATGAAACGATCGAGGAAATCACCGGCGAGAGCTACGGTCCGCTCAAAGTGCTCTGCGAGCGGGCGGTGGAAGCCGCCCTGCCCGGCCGGTCGCTGATCATTCGACCCGGCCTGATCGTGGGACCCCACGACCCGACCGACCGCTTTACCTACTGGCCGGCCCGGTTCGACCGGGGCGGCGCCGTGCTCGCCCCCGGCGAACCGGAAACGCCGATTCAGATGATCGACGGGCGGGACCTGGCCGCCTGGACCCTGGACATGGTCGCGGCCGGCGGCACCGGCGTCTACAATGCGGACAGTCCGGCCGGCGCCCTGACGATGGGAGCACTCATCAGCGGCTGCCAGGCGGCGGCCGGCCGCGAGGCGGCCGTGCACTGGCTTCCGGATGACTTCCTGCTCGCCAAAGAAGTGCAGCCCTGGCAGGAGCTGCCCCTCTGGATCCCGGCCGCGCCGGACTTCGCCGGTTTCATGTTGATCGACTGCTCCCGCGCCGCGGCCGCCGGGCTGACCTGCCGGCCGCTGGGCCAAACCATCCACGATACCCTGCAGTGGCACCGGGCGCGCCCGGGGGAAACGATGCGGGACAAATTGACCCCGGAAAAAGAGGCGGCCATTCTCCGCGCCTGGCAGGCCCGGGATGACGGCTGATGGTTAACCCGGAGCGACCCCGGCCAGACCTACATCGCGATGGATAACACCCGATTTCAGGAAGGACGCCAATATCTCGAAAGCCACGGGCTCAACCTGCTGGCCGTTTTTGACTGTGCCGATCTCCCCCCGGCCGTCCGGGAGAAGCTGGAAGCGGCCCGGGTGCCGCTGGCCGATTTCCGGCGGCTCGTCCTGATCGCCCACGGCGGCCGGACCTTCTGGGAAAAGGCCCAGGGGATCGATTTTACCGTCCTCGATCCCCTCGACGATCACAGCAGCGCGCTGGCCCGCCGCTTTATGGCCGAATTCGCCGGCGATCCCGATTTTTTGCTCCTCTATCCACAGCGTCCCTTTCTGCTTCCCCTGCGCCAGCTGGGGGAGCTGGCCGGCTGGAGCCACCCGTCCCCGCTCGGCATCGGCATTCACCCGACCTTCGGGCTCTGGTTCGCCTACCGGGTCGTGCTGCTGAGCCGGGCCGAGCTGCCGCTGCTGCGGGAGGCCCCTTCCGCCTCTCCCTGTGTCACCTGCGTCGACCGTCCGTGCATCGCCGCCTGCCCGGCCGGAGCGGTGACCCGCGTCCACCAGTTTGACCTGGAAGGGTGCGTCAGCTACCGGCAGGCCCCCCAATCGCGCTGCGCCATGACCTGCCGCTCCCGGATCGCCTGCCCGGTCGGCTCCGGCCACCGGTATGCGGCCGAGCAGATCCAATATCACTACCGGATCTCGCTCCAGATGATCCAGCGCACCTCGCGGCGCGGGTCTTCGTAATTGGCGCAGGCCCGCCCTGCTGCTCAGATGCAAAAATCTCCCCGCGACCAGAGATCCTGGTAGCGCACGGCAACCCGACCGTCCCGGCCGACGTGGAGCAGAAAGCGGGTCGTCTCGACCGGGTCGCAGCTGCTGGTCCGGCGCAGCACGTAAATGTCGTAGCCATCGCCGCCGGCCGCCGGCCGCCAGGCCCCACCCGCCAGTTCGGGCGGCGGGGTCGCGAAGTAATCGTGGGCATTGAGCAGGAGGTGGGCCTCATCCGGGCTGTCGATCTCACCCAGAAAGGCGGCGATTTGCTCCGGACTGTTGAACACCTCGACTTCTCCCTCCCGCACCACCACCACATCGAACAGACAGGCCGGGGTAATCTCTTCGCCGCAGCTCCGCGCGGGGTCCAGCCGCTCGATCCGAACCGCCAGCGCCGGATCGAGGTCTGCCCGGCCGGCACCCTGGTAGGCGATCTCCATCGGCCCGCCGGGAGCCAGGGCCAGGCGGATCGCCCAGTGGTCCGGGCCGGCGGCCGGCGTGATTTTCGCCGAATCGAGCCGGCCGAGATCGGGCAGCGGCTGGAAGCCGCGCGCCGCGACCCCGGGCAGGGGGCTGGTCAGGTTGAGACGGAGCGACTGGAGGAGGTCGTCGATGGCGGCCAGCCGGGGGGAGTAGGGTGGGGTTCTGGCCGCATTCAGCATACCCTCAAGCCGGGGGCGGATCAGCTCCGGCATCTGCTCGTCGACCTCGATTTCGGTCATCTCGGCCAGGATCGGATTGGCCAGGGGAATGCGGGCATACACGTAGAGGCTCTGATCGGTCAGATCCCCTTTGAACAGGTAGTAGAGCTGCCCGTTCCGCACCGGAACGGCCGCCGGCCCTCTTTCCACGGCCAGCCAGCGCAGGCCGCCGCCCCCCTCGAAGGGAATGTAGTTCTCGGCGAAATGGAGCAGCTCCCGGCCGGGCAGGTCGACAGCCGAAAAGGGTTCGCCGCTGATGACGATCTCCGGCGGATAGTTCCCAACCGGAATCTTGTCGCTGTAGAGAGTCAGGACGATCCGCTCCGGCAGCACCGGCCGCTGGGGGGCGGCCGGATCGAACGGCTGGGCCGGGAGCCGCTCGATCGTGATTTCGTAGGCCAGGTAGGGATCCCACTGCAGGGCCAGCCCATCGAAATCCGGATCCGCTGCCGGCCCCAGACCCATGATGGGACCGCTCCCCATCGCCTCCGGCTGGTGCGGGCGGGTGCCGTCGGCGATCTGCCGGCCCAGGACGCCGTCGAGAGCGGCGATCGGCCCGGCGGCTTCGCCGTAATACCAGAGCAGATAGCGGCCGTCGACCCAGACATGGGAGGCGCCGGCCGTCTCCAGCATGATCACCACCTGGTCGCCGTTCTCGAGATTGCGGGTGATCTGGTCCCCCGTGGGCGAAATTTCCGCGGCCGCGGCCGCTCGCTGCGCCTCGTCGGCAAAGATATAGGCGCGAATGATCTCCCCATTCACCCGGATATTGACCAGGTCGACGGCAAAGCGCTCCGGGTCAAACAGCCCCTGCTCGGGCAGGACTTCCACGATGTCCGCTTCAATCCCGGCCACCCGCAGCCGGTCGAGCAGCGGCTGCACGGCCGTCTGCGGGTCGGAGCGCTCCCGGCCCGGACCGGCCGCGGAACACGCGGCAACCAGCAGCATCACCATCAACGAGAGCGCGGCGGCGCCAATCTGTTTCATTTTCCCTCCCAAACCACCCCGGGGTCTGCCGGGCCAACTGACCGGCGCATGGCGGCCGGCAGGATTATCATACCCGAACGGTTTTCCTCCTGTCGACCGTTTCTCATCCGGCCGCGCCCGCCCGTTGCCCACCCGGCAAAATTAGCTATAGTTTGCGGCGTTTGATTTCTCGCCCTGGGGCCGGCCCTTGCCGGGCCACGAGCGACAAGGAATTCGCCATGCGCATCGTCATTCTGGGCAGTATCAACCTCGACCTGACCACCACGGTTCCCCGCCTGCCAGCGCCGGGGGAAACGCTGCTCGGAAGCAGCGTCCGGCTCCTGGCCGGCGGGAAAGGGTTCAACCAGGCGGTGGCGGCCGGCCGTCTCGGCGCGCCGGCCGCCTTCATCGGCCGGGTTGGGGCGGATCTGTTCGGCGGCGCCCTGCTCGACCTGGCCGCGGTCGAGCCGGTCGACCTGAGCGGCGTGGCCGTCGACCGGGAGCTCGGCACCGGGCTGGCCGTGATCAGTGTCGACGAGCAGGCGGAAAACACGATTATCGTCGTGTCGGGGGCCAACATGGCCCTGGACGGCGGCGAGGTCGCTCGCTGCCGGCAGGCACTGGCGGCGGACGGCCGCGGCGGGCTGCTGCTGCAGCTGGAAACACCCCTGGCCGCCTCCCTGGCGGCCGCGCGGGAGGCCCGGGCGCGCGCCGTGCCCGTGATTCTCGATCCGGCCCCGGCCCGGCCGCTGCCTCCGGAGGTCTACGGCCAGGTCGACCTGCTTACCCCAAACGAAGTCGAAACGGAACAGCTGGTCGGCATTCGACCGGCCGATCCGGTGCAGGCGAAGCGGGCGGCCATGCGGCTGCGCCAGCGCGGGGTCCCGGCGGCCGTCATCAAGATGGGCGTCCGGGGGGTCTATTTCCAGGCCGACGGCGGGGACGGTTTTATCCCTCCGTTTCCGGTAAAATCCGTCGATTCCGTCGCCGCCGGTGATGCTTTCAATGGGGCGCTGGCCGTGGCCCTGGCGGAAGGGCGGCCGCTCGACGAAGCCGTGCGGTGGGGGGCGGCGGCGGGGGCGCTGGCCACCACGCGTCCCGGTGCCAGCGCGGCCATGCCCGATCGGGAGGCGCTGCTGGACCTTCTGGCCGGCTTCTCCATTTAATCTTCATCCGCCCCTTTTCGGCGGGGATTCATCCCCGGCGCCTGGCCCGAACCGGGCAGAGGATCTCTTCACTTATGGAACGATTGATCATCGACACCGACCCCGGCGTCGACGACGCCCAGGCACTATTCATGGCGGCCGCCCATCCCGGGGCCCGGATCGAGGCGATCCTGACCGTCAGCGGGAATGTCCCGCTGGCCGACACCGCTCGCAACGCTCTGACGATCGTCGAACTGCTCGGCCAGGAGATCCCCGTTTACGCCGGCTGTGATGCGCCGTTCGTGCACAGCGCCCGCCACGCGACAATCGTGCATGGGGTCGACGGCCTGGGGGACGCCGGGCTCGTCCCCCGGCAGCGGCGCCTCGAGGAGGAGCATGCCGTCCTGGCGCTGCTGCGCCTGGTCCGCCAGGAGCCGGAGGCCTTCACGCTGGTCGCCATCGGCCCGCTGACCAACATCGCCACGGCCCTCAAGATCGACCCCGCGCTGCCGCAGCGGCTCAGGCGCTTCGTGGTCATGGGAGGGGCGGTCACCGGCCGGGGGAACACCCCCAATCTATCGGCCGAATTCAACTTCTTCGCCGATCCGGAGGCGGCCCACGTCGTCTTTTCCGCCTGGGAAACGGCCGGCCGGCCGCTGGAGCTCGTCGATTGGGAAGCCACCGTGCGCCACGCCGTGCCGGTAGCCGTTCTGGAGCGCTGGTTTGGCCTGGGCACCCCGCGGGCCGCTTTCCTGGAAGCGATCTCCTCCCGCACCCTGGCCTATATTTCCGAGCAGTTTCACCGGGATGCCCTCTACGCGGCCGATCCGCTGGCCATGGCCGTCGTCCTGGAACCGGGCGGCGTTCGCCGCGCCGAGCGCCATCATGTGTCCATCGAGACGGCCGGCGGCCACACCCGCGGCCAGACGACGGTCGACTGGGAGAATCGGAGCGGCCGGCCGGCTAACGCCTCGATCATCCTGGATTTCGATCAGGGGATTTTCCTGGAGCTGTTCGAAGCGGCGTTTGGCTAGGGTTGGGGAGGGCGGTTCAACCAGGGGCCAATCACTTTTCCCAGACCAACCCCCTATTCTGCAAAACCGAGTCGATTGTAAAAAGCAACGGCCTCGTCGGTGAAGAGGTAGACGGGCCGGCCCGGCAGCTCCCGGCAGAGCCAGTCGATCATGGCGCGGCCGATCCCCCGGCGGCGGTAGGCCGAGAGCGGTCAGACGTCGACCAGGCAGGCATTGCAGACCCCATCGGAGAGAAGCCGGGCGGTGCCGGCGATCTGGTCCCCATCAAAGGCCACGACGGCTCGATCGCTGCCGGCAAAGGAATGCCGGCATTCATCCGGGGTGCGGCCGCTGTCGAACCGGTCCGCGGCCGGCACCCGTTTTAAGGCGACCCGGTCGACCTGATCCAGCTCCGTTCGACAGCGAATGATCACGCGGCTCCCATCATTCCAGGTAGGCGGGCAGAAAGATCGTGAACGTGCTCCCTTCTCCGAGGGTGCTCTCGACTTCGACGCGCCCCCCGTGCCGCTCGAGGATGATTTTCACCAGGCTGAGGCCGAGACCGGAGCCCGAACCGCCGCCGGCTGTGCTCAGGCGGGTAAAGGGCTGAAAGAGCCGGGGCATCTCCCGGGCGTCGATGCCCGGGCCGTCATCTCTGACCGCCACGGAGACTTCCTGGTCATGGCTCCCCGTCTCAAGCGCGATATGCCCTCCTTCCGGGGTGTATTTCAGGGCATTGGCGACGAGATTGCCCAGAGCCTCCCGAATGAGCACGCGGTCGGCGGAAATAAAGAGCGCTCCAGGGGCCGGAGCCAGGGTCAGCGCCTGGTTTTTTTGCCCGGCGACCTCGGTAAAATCTTCGATGACCTGTTCGGCGATTTCATAGAGACTGCAGCGGAAGCGATTGATGTCCTCGAAAGCGGTCAGCCGGCCGTAATCGAGAATACCCGATGAAAGCTCTTCGAGCCGCTGCAGGGAGCGGCGGATGACGGCGACCCAGTTTGCCTGATCCGGAGAGAGCGTCCTGAGATCCTCCACCAGGATATCGAGATAACCCATGATCAGGCTGAGCGGGCTGCGAAAATCGTGGGCGGCCAGCTGCATCATGCTCTCTTTAAAGCGGTTCAATTCCCGCAGGGCGGCCACCTGGCGGGCGTTCTGGATGGCGATCGCGGCCATGCTGGCGAGCTCCTGCACGATCGTCAGCTCATCGCCCTCGAATGACTGATTTGTTTTGAAGAGCGCATAGAGTACGCCCAGCCGCTCGGCCTGGTGCTGGATGGGCACGCCGATGTAGGCCCGCACGCCCCCTTCGGGAATCATGTCGTTGGCGGTGAATGGATCATTGGACGTGTCGGTGACAATCACCGGCTGGCCATGATCGATGATCCAACGGGAAGCTCCCCCGGAGCGGCGCACGCGCTGGGCGACGCCTTCCCCGACAGGTGTGGTCGAGGCGCCGGTTTCGAAGCGCCCTTTGTGGGCGTCCCACAGCACGAGACCGGCATCTTCACAGCCGACGAGCAGGCAGGTATTTTCGACGACCAGCTTGAAGATCGCCTTTAATTCTTCCTGTGAATTGATGGCCAGGCTGATGCGAAACAGGGCCTCGTGGTATGTGCTGCCTTGATGTGTCATGTTCAGGCCAACGCCCAGCTGGTACCCTTTAAGTTGCGCGCGCTCCTCTATCATTGAACCGGGAATCCGGCTCTTCGGCCGATCACGCAGCTGCCATCCATCCCGCCGGGCGTCGAGGTTTTGTCCAGACAGCCCGGATGGTTCGTATTCTACCTGAAGTTTCCATTGTCAGCTTATTCAAGGAAAGGGCTGGCAGGTCCCGCAAAAGGTCAAAAAATCCAGGTTTACCGCCATACTGGCCGCCCCAGCCAGCAGCCATCGGTGGAAAGATCCTCATCAGCCTGCGAAAGAGAAATGGTCAGATGTAAGATAATCAATGGTCGGGTTATCTAGGTGCCATAGGAAGCTTTGGTTAATTTTACACTGATTTTTATCTTCCAAGGCCGCCAATTCCCCTCCTGATACGATCGATCAATCGCAGAGGCTTAATATCGGTACGGCATGCCCTTATGCCCGTTCTGTTTTGTTTCCCATCCCTCAATATTCGATTTTTTGCGCTCATGCCCCACGCATGCATGAAGGAGGTTAATCATGCAAATCATGATCGGTAAGATGGCCCGGATGTTCCCCATGCTCATCCTGATCGGATTGGCCATTGTGATTACGTCCCTGGCCATCGGTATTTTCAACGCCCAAACGGCCGCCGCTTACTTTTCTGAAAGCAAAGCGGTCCGGGAAACGTCACTGCTGGCCCAACGGGCTGCCCTCGAGAGTACGGGGATCTGGCTGCCCACCTTTAAATTTCTCGGCCTTGGTCTGATTCTGGGGGGAATCGTCATGGCCCTCCGGTTGATCATTGACCGGCTGCGACAGGCTGGTGAGGAGGTCCTTGTCAATCTACCGCCAGAGCATCGTCCAGATCTGCCGCAGCCACCCTGGTTTGGGCTCCTGATGCCGATGGTAATGTTCATCGGCGAACTCATTCTGATCTGGTCCTTTGCCGTCGGGCTGCGCACAGCGGCCGTCGCGCGTGATGTTTTTGCCAACCCGCTCCCGGTTATCGATTCCGCCGGCGCCGGGTCACCCCTTTTGACCGGACTGCAGCAGATTCACGCCACCGAAAGCTGGCTGGTCCCTCTCAAATTCCTCGGTATTGGCACTGAATTTCTGGCGATCATCATGGGTCTTGCCACCATTATTTTTATCCTGACCCGCCAGACAGCGGTTATCGATCAGGCGATTGAGATCGGCCGGACCCTCAACCAGACGGAAGAGGTTCCAGCGCTGGCCGAAGCCGCCGGATAACCCGGGCTGGCCCCTTTTCCTAAGTAAGCCATTCAATCGGCTTGCTCGAACTCTCCGATTTTCCTGAGTCTAATCACAAGGAGTATCCAATGAACGAAAAAGCACCCCCCTCTTCATCCTGGCCGCTCAAAATTTTTCCCCTGTTTTCTATGCTGGGCTGGATTCTGGTCAGCCTGGCTTTAGTCCTCGGCGTATTCTTTCTTGCGCCGAATGCGGCCCAATATTTTGGGGAAAATGCCAAAGCAGCCCGCGATGCGGCGGAAAATGGTTCCTTTCTGCTTCGACAGCTCCAGATCTTATCCGCTACGCCCCGGTGGTTGGAACCACTCGCTTTCACCGGTATCGCCTCGTTTATGATTGGTATCGCCCTCGAATTCTCGACCATTCCCCGGCTGCTCGTCCAGCGAGGGAATGTCATGGCCCGGACCTTTCCGCTGATTGTCCAGGCGGAGCGGTCATAACAGCAGGAGCAATCTAATGGCTTATCAAAAATTTGAAGATCCGACCCCACCGCTACCCTTCCGCCAAATTGAAAAAATGATGCCGCTTTATCCAGCCCTTGTTTTGATGGGTTTCCTCCTGCTCCTGATTTCGTTTTTCATCGGTTTGATGGTGCTCGCCCCGGCTAACCTCGCCTTTTTCGCCGAGGCCAAAGAGATCCGTGAGTCGGCCGCTGTTGGCAGCAGCTTCGTCAATGCCAATGTCACCCGCCATGTCTTCGAGACCTGGGTCCCTCAGTTTAAGTTCTTCGGCCTGGGTTTGATGCTGATGGGAATCACGATGGCCCTGGGCACTATCGCCGGGAAACTGCGGTTGATGGGAAAGGTAATTGCCAGCAAAATCCCGGCCGAGCAGCGGCCGCCAACCCCGGCCATTCCTGGCCGGGTGCGCCTTTTCCAGCTGGCCGCTCTGCTGGGAATCATGATCCTGCTGGCAGTCCTGATTATTGGGCTCGTTCTGGCGGCCGGCATCGTTCCGGCCTATTGGAACCACGCGATCGCCGGCCAGCTGAATCCAGCCGCACCGGGCTCCGTCCTGCTGAACCAGGCCGGATCGGTTTTCAGCTTCCCTTTCTGGCTCAACCCCCTGCGATTGGCCGGCATGGCCTTTCTGTTCACGGGCATCACCATTGCCCTCACGGTTATCATCGGAACCTTGAACATGCAGGCGAAGATGCTCGCCGAATTCGCTCGCCGCGCGATCGAGCCGGCTCCCTGAGCCTCTGGCTCTCTGGCGGATAGGTGGCTGGCCTCAGCCGCCGGAGCGGCGGGCGGCATACCCCAGCTTCTGCAGTTCGGCCACCAGCAGATCCCGGTGATCCCCCTGGATTTCGATTACGCCATCCCGCACGGTGCCGCCCGAACCACACTTTTTTTTGAACTGCCGGGCCAGGTCGCGCAGCGCATCCGGGGTCAGCGGCAGGCCGGTGATCACCGTCACGCCCGCCCCTTTGCGCCCCTTCGTTTCCCGGCCGACCCGGACCACGCCGCTGCCGGTGACCACCTGCTTCGTCTGCCGGCAGGTGCAGCCGGCGACCGGCTGGCCGCAGTCGGGACAGAGCCGGCCGGCCTCGCTCGAATAGACGATGCGTCGTTTGGAAGAAGAGTCAGAATTCATAGCCTATCCCCGATCGAGGCCGGCAGGTCCGGCCGCTCCGCCGGCCGTGTTGCCGCCGTCGACAAGCAGCGTCGTGCCGGTGATGAAGGTCGAATCGTCGCCGGCGAGAAAGAGGACCGCCCGGGCGATTTCTTCGACCTGCCCGACCCGTCCCAGGGGCAGTTCGGCCCCACTGGCGGCCAGCCCGGCTTCGATATCGAGCGGTCCGCCCCCTAGAAAATAACCGTCCCGCACCCAGCGCTCGACAAAGGTGTCGCCGGGGCAGACGGCATTGATGCGGATCTTTTCCCCGGCGTGGTCAAGCGCCATCGCCCGGGTCATCTGCACCACCGCCCCCTTACTCGCGCAGTAGGCAACGGCATCGCGGCCGCCGACCACCCCCCAGTCCGAGGCGTTGTTGACGATGACTCCCTGCGTGGCGCGGAGATGGGGCAGGGCCAGCCGGCTCATCCGCCAGACGGCCGTCACATTGAGTTCAAACGTGTAGGCCCAATCTGCCTCCGAGGTCTCCTCCGCACGGCCGCGGGTGACGACCCCGGCGTTGTTGAAAAGAATGTCGAGCCGGCCCCAGCGATCGACCACGGCGGCCACGGCCCGGATGCAGTCTTCCGGCCGGGAGTGATCGGCGGCCACGAAGAGCGCCTCTCCCCCACTCTGCTCGATTTCGGCCGCCAGGGCCTGGCCGTCGGCCCGGCGCCGGCCGGTCAGGGCCACCCGTGCCCCTTCGCGCGCAAAAAGGACGGCGGTGGCCGCGCCGATGCCGGAGGTTCCCCCTGTGATGAGGGCCACTTTTCCGGACAGCCGGCCTGCTCTACCCGATTTTGCCGCTTCTTTCTGCTCCGCGGTCATCTCTTTCCCGTTTTCCGTGATCAGCTCGCGCCGACCCGGTCAGTCGCGCACGAAAAGGGGGGTCAGCGCCTGCCCCCGGGCGATGAGTGCTTCCTGCTCGGCTGCCGCCATCGGGGTGAAATTTTCGCAGGCTTCGAGGACGAGGGGGAGCAGTCCGATATCCCCGGCTGTGCAGAGTCCGGTGACATCCTGCGACAAAACGAAGTTGATCGCCTCCTCAATCTCAGCGGCCGTGTCAAATGGTTCGTACCAGGTGTTGTAGATTCGCTCCCGCTCCCCCCAGCTGCCTCTGGCGATCGACTTGATAACCATGGTGCCGACATCCCGCTCCCGGCAGCGGCGCAGCAGCGCCTCCGCTTCCCGGCGGAACTGCGCATCGCTGCACTGCACGTGGTTGAGGGGGAACATAACCGTGTCAAAATCGAACCGCTCCAGCGCTTCCAGGTAGAGCCGGGCGGCGTCGATGCCGTGGCCGGTGATGCCGATAAAGCGAGTCAGCCCCGCCCGCTGCGCCTCGACGATCGCTTCCAGCGCCCCGCCCGGCCCGGTGGCCGCCTCCAGGTCGGCCATGGTGGTGACGGCGTGGATCTGGTAGAGGTCGAATGAATCGATCTGGAGCCGCTCGAGGGAAGCGCGCAGCTCGGCCGCCGCCCCTTCCCGCGTCCGCTCCATCGTCTTGCAGCCGACGAACAGGCGCTCCCGATTCCGGGCCAGCCAGCCGCCGAGGCGGCTTTCGGCCGTGCCGTAAGACGGGGCGACGTCGACATGGTTGATGCCGGCCCGTTCGACCAGGTCCAGGACCCGGTCCGCTTCAGTTTGGGGGACGTCCCAGAAGGCGGCCGCACCGAAGATCGCCACCGTGC
This sequence comes from Promineifilaceae bacterium (SeqCode), assembly GCA_041568735.1. GTDB lineage: Bacteria > Chloroflexota > Anaerolineae > Promineifilales > Promineifilaceae > WTJY01. The sequence goes on along the minus strand of JBFFZG010000017.1, from coordinate 12,607 downwards.
TCAGGTGGCCGGTGCGCCCTAAACGTCGTTTTTCCATTTTCCCCTCCTTGCGCACGTGGAGCGCTGCCGGACCGGCTCCCTAGCCCTGCCGGCCGGTGATGTAAGACTCGGTCAGTTCTTGCGCCGGCGTGGTGAAAATCTTTTCCGTTTCGTCAAATTCGACCAGCTCACCCAGCCAGAAAAAGCCGGTCCAATCGGAGGCCCGGGCCGCCTGCTGCATGTTGTGGGTGACGATGACGATCGTGTAATCGGCCGCCAGCCGGCGCATCAGCTCTTCGACCGCCAGCGTCGCCTGCGGGTCGAGGGCCGAACAGGGCTCGTCCATGAGGATCACTTCCGGCTTGACGGCGATCGCCCGGGCGATGCAGAGCCGCTGCTGCTGGCCCGGGTTCAGCTCGAGCGCCGGCTGGTTCAGCCGGTCCTTGACTTCCTCCCACAGGGCGGCCTCCCGCAGGCTCTCGTAGACGATCGGTTCGACCTCCCCCTTTTTGGCCAGCCGCAGCCGGCGCGGTCCGTAGGCGACGTTGTCGAAGATGCTCTGGGGAAAGGGGTTCGGCCGCTGAAAAACCATCCCCACGCGCTGACGCAGGTCGACCACGTCGACATCGGGATCGTAGATATTTTTCCCGTCGAGCAGAATCTCGCCGACTGCCCGGATGCCTTTGATCGTATCGTTCATGCGGTTGATCGAGCGCAAAAAAGTCGATTTGCCGCATCCGGATGGGCCGATCAAAGCCGTAATCTGGTTCTGGCGAATCGGCAGCGTGATCTGTTTCAGCGCCTGAAAATCGCCGTAGTAAAAATCAAAGTTGTGGACTTCAATCTTGTTGGTCATTGGCCTGACTTATCCAAAACGGCCGGTCACGTAATCCTCGGTCCGGCTGTCCGTCGGGTTCACAAATAATCGGCCCTGCCCGGCCACCTCGATGAGCTGGCCGTTGAGGAAAAAGGCCGCCCGATCGGAAATGCGGGCCGCCTGCTGCACGCTGTGCGGCACCATGATGATGGTGTAGCGGCTTTTGAGCTCGGCCAGGGAGTCCTCGACGATCGCCGTCGAAATCGGGTCCAGGCCGGAGGTGGGGTTGTCGAGCAGGATCACCTCCGGCTCCATGGCCAGGCAGCGCGCGAGGCAGAGCCGCTGTTTTTGACCGCCGGACAGGGCGAAGGCGGAGCTGTCGAGCCGGCTGTTCACCTCCTCCCAGAGGGCGGCCTGGCGCAGGCTGCGCTCCACCCGCTCGGCGATTAGATCGCGATCATTTTCTCCGGCCATGAGCAGGCCGTAGCTGATATTTTCGTAGATCGAGCCGGGCAGGGGGGTCGGCGTGGCGAACACCATGCTGATGCGCCGGCGCAGCCGGGTCACGTCGACCTCGCGGGCGAAGATATCCTGCCCGTGAAAATGGATGGAGCCCTCCCGGATCGTTCCCGGAATCAGGTCGGAGAGGCGGTTGAGGAGGCGCAGGACAGTTGTCTTGCCGCTGCGCGACGGCCCAAAAAGCACGAGCAGCTCTTTCGGCATCACGTCGAGGTTGAGCCGGTCGATCGCCCGGATGCCGTCCGGGTAGGTAAAAGAGAGATCGCGAATCGAGATAATCGGTTCAGACATGGGCTCACCACTCCTGGCGGCGGCGCATAATCGAGCGGATGATGGCGGCCGAGACGGTAAAGAAAAGCACCGTCAGGAGCAGGACGAGGGCGGTGCCGTACTGGTTGTCGAGGGGCATGCCAGGCACCTGCGTGCTGATGACGTAGAGATGGTAGGGCAGAGCCATCGTCTGGTCGAAGATCGAGCGGGGCAGGCGGGGCAGGTAAAAAGCGGCGACGGTAAAGAGGATCGGCGCCGTTTCGCCGGCCGCCCGGGCCAGCCCGAGAATCACCCCGGTGATGATGCCGGGCAGCGCGTTGGGCAGCACCTTGTAGCGGACGGTCTGCCAGCGGGTCGCCCCCAGACTGAGGCTGACGGTGCGGAATTCCTGCGGCACGGAGAGAATCGCCTCCTCGGCCGTGCTGATGACGATCGGCAGGGTCATCAGCCCCAGCGTCAGTGAGCCGGCCACGATCGAGGTGCCGAAATTGAAAAAGAGGACAAAGGCACCCAGGCCGAAGAGGCCGTAGACGATAGATGGAATGCCGGCCAGATTGATGATGGCCGAGCGAATCAGGCGGGTCAGCCAGTTGTCCTGGGCGTATTCGGCCAGGTAGATGGCCGCCCCGATCCCCAGCGGCAGGGCGGCGACGGCCGTGCCGAGGGTCAGGAAAATCGTCCCCAGGATAGCCGGCAGGATACCCCCTTCAGTCATGCCGTTGGTCGGCGGCTGGGTCAGAAACTCCCAGCTGATGGCGCGAAAGCCGTTGACGATGATGAACAGGATGACGAGGACGATCGGGATAACGACGAGCGCGGTGACCAGGCCGGCCCCCGCCATGCCGATTTTTTGCAGCTGCTTGGGTGTCATAACTGGCTGCTCCGCCGCCGCCGGCCGCCGCCAACCAGCCATCCGGCCAGTGAATTGATCAAAAAGGTGATGATAAACAGGGTGATTCCAATTAAAAAGAGGACGTTGTAGTGGAGGCTGCCCTGGGCGACCTCCCCCATTTCCGCGGCGATTGTGGCCGTCATCGTGCGTACCGGCTGGAAGAACATGCCGGCTGACAGCTCGGGAATATTGGCGGCGTTGCCGGTGACCAGCATGACGGCCATCGTCTCGCCGATCGCCCGGCCGATTCCCAGCATGATGCCGATGATGATGCCGGAGCGGGCGGCCGGAACCAGGACCCGCCAGATCGTCTGCCACTGCGTTGCTCCAATCGCCAGCGATCCGTCCCGGTACTCGCGGGGAACGGCGAACAGGGCATCTTCGGCAATGCTGATGATCGTCGGCAGGGACATGAAGGCGAGGATGAGGGACCCGGTAAAGGCGGTCAGGCCGGTCGGCGCCCCGATCCGCTGGATCAGGGGCGCCAGCGCCACCCAGCCGAAGAAACCCAGGACAATCGACGGTATGCCGGCCAGCACTTCAATCAGGGGTTTGAGGATTTCCCGCTGCCAGTTGGGCGCGATTTCGCCCAGGTAGACGGCCGTCACCAGCCCGAGCGGTACGGCGATGAGAATCGCTCCGAAGGTGACCAGCAGGGAACCAGCGATCAGCGGGCGGAATCCGTAGAGATCTTCAATCGGATACCAGCGGGCACTGAACAGGTTCCCCAGCCCCACCTCCCCGAAAGCGGGCAGTCCTTCGCGCAGCAAAAAGACAAAAATCAGGGCGATGACGACGATCACCGAAACGCCGGCAGCCCGGATCAGCGCCTCGATGATCCTTTCTGACCAGATCCCCTGCCCCATCCCCCCTTTCTGGGAAATGGACGAGTCGCTGGAAGCAAACGGCCGATCTTCTGTACTCATATGGTTCCTCTCGCTTCCTTCGCCTTTTTCCAGCCCCTCAGGGAGATTCTTTGAGGGGAACAAAGCCGAGACTGGCCACAATTTGCTGGCCCTCCGGACCCAGAATCCAATCGAGGTATTCCTTGACCGCCCCTTCGGGTTCGCCGGCCGTGTACATGTAGAGATTGCGGGACAGCGGATAGCTCCCATTGGAAGCCGACGCCACCGAAGGCAGCACGGCCGGCTCCCCCGCGTCTGGCGCAATCGCCAGGATCTTTTCATGTGCGGCATCGACATAGCCGAGCCCGTCGTAGCCGATCGCGTTTGGGTTCCGACGAACCTCGCTGGTGATGCCGACCGACGACGGCATCAGCAGGGTCTGGGGGGCGAAAATATCTTTGTTTTCTTTTTCCCCTTTGCGCACGACCTCTTCCAGGAAATAGACATGCGTTCCCGAGTTCGTTTCCCGCGAGACCAGGACGATCGGCTCGTTGCGCCCGCCGACTTCAGCCCAGTTGGTAATTCGGCCGGTGAAAATATTGGCCAGCTGGGGAATGGTCAGTTCATTCACCGGGTTGTCGGGATGGAGGACGATGGCCAGGGCATCGATGGCCACGACGATCTCGACCGGCTCGATGCCGTTGGCCCGTGCCTCGTCGATTTCATTATCTTTCATGGCCCGGGAGGCATTGGCGATATCCACCGTGCCGTTGATCAGGGAGGCGATGCCGGTGCCGGAACCGCCGCCGGTGACGGCGATGCTGATTTCCGGGTGGATGGCGCGGTAAGCTTCGGCCCAGGCCAGGGCGACGTTTACCAGAGTATCCGACCCCTTGTTTTGAATCGCCCGCCCGGTGCCGGCCTCGATCGGCTCATCATCCGACGGCCGGCAGCCGCCGATCAGCACGGCTGACAGCAGCAGGAGCGAGAACAGAATCCCCCCCCAGGATCTGCGGCCCGGCGGCACTCGAAAGTGACCGGATCCGGCCGCCTGATCGCTTATCCTGTTTATAAAAATGGGGAGAAATGTGTTGCAAAAACCTGAGAAAGAGAAGGCAAGCCGCAGACGTTGAACGCTATGTTTGATCACGATTTTCCGTAAAGAAACTGCCAGGCCAAATTAAAGTGGGAAGCGAACCCCGGATAAATTCTAGGCGATCCTGGCACAATGGCAAGTTTAGAACCGCTTCCAACCGGGCGCCGTCAGAAGAAAATAAAATTTTAATCAATAATCCATCAGATCGGCCGCTTCAGGCTGCCGCCAGCTTTTCCATGACCGCGTAGCCGCCGTCGACCGCCAGCGCCGCACCGGTGATGAAATCCGAGGCGGCCGAGGCCAGGAAGACGGCCGCCCCCACCAGGTCCTCGCCGGTGCCCCAGCGGCCGGCCGGCGTTTTGCGCCGAATTTCCTCGGCCCGGGCCGACCCCCGCAGTCCTTCGGTTAATTCGGACCAGTGCCAGCCCGGCAGGATGGCGTTGACCTGGATCTGGTGGGGAGCCAGCTCCACCGCCAGCCCGCGGGTCAGCCCCAGCAGCCCGGCCTTGGCCGCGGCATAGCCGACCCCCGAAGCGGTGCCGAAAACCGAATACATCGACCCGATATTGATGATTTTCCCGCCGCGGCCGCCGGCCACCATCGCCCGGGCCGCGTGTTTTGCACAGAGAAAGGCGCCGGTGAGATGGGTGTCGATGTCGGCCGCCCAGTCTTCCCGGGAAAGCTCGAGAATCCCCGACCCATGGGCGCCCCCGGCGTTGTTGACCAGAATGTCGAGCCGGCCGCAGCGGCGGATGATGCCATCGATCGCCCGCTCCACGGCCGCTTCATCGCGCACGTCGAGGGGGAGCACCCCGGCCGGATCCTCCAGCTCGGCCGCCATCGCCTCATTTTTGCGCCGATTGCGGCCGGTCACAAAGACCCGCGCCCCGGCCGCCTGCAGCCCCAGGGCCATCGCCCGGCCGAGCCCCCCATTCCCCCCGGTGACCAGGGCGACTTTGCCCGCCAGCCCGAACCAATTTTCGATCATTTCGCCTCCTGGAACCGCCCGTTCGGCGCGGCCCGCCCGCTCGCTCCGGCCGCCCTGGCGGCGTCCGCACCATTGACAATCGGTTTAAAATAAGTAGCAGCACGAGGGGCATTCTTTCACGTTTCGCCGCGATCGACAACCGGCCTGCCGGGACTCGAAGCGCTGTTTTCCCGGCACGCCGGGACGCCCGCCCCATGACGGCGGGCAGCCGGCCATTCTATGCTACAGTGACTCCGCTAATATATCGCCCGCGCCCCGGCCGCGGATCCGGACCGCTCCCTTTTCCCGGTGCGGCCCGGCAAAACGGGGCGGCAGTAAGGAGTTTCCCATGGTCGTCGAACAACTCGCCGACGCCAACCAGAGCGCCGGCTCGCCGCCGGCCGGCAGCCGGCTCGAGGGTCCCCTGCTGTGGCTGGCCCGCGTGCTGTGGGCACTTGCCTTCTTTTTCATCGCGGCCCTGTTCGCCGCCAATTTGCCCGATCTGCTCATCCATACCCGCCTGGAGTGGACCGTTCAGGAGATCCGGCCTCTGTTTGGCAGGGATACCGCGGCTTTCTTGAATTTTGTCCGCTACCTGGTCATCCTGCGCGGGGTCGCCATCGGCATCTTTTTCGCCGTCGCCCTGATCATCGCCTGGCGCCGCTCGGATGACTGGCTGGCCCTCTTCGTCTCGGCCGTCCTGCCGGTGCTGGCTTTTATCTTTATTTTGCGCAGCGATGTCGACCGGATGGCTTACCCGGGGGCGCTTCTAACCGTCTTCCCGGAAATCGACTTCTGGTTCCCGCCGCTGGCCATCTCCTGTTTCCTGCTGCTCTTCTTTTTCTTCCCCTCCGGCCGGGTCACCCCTCGCTGGCTCTTGATCTTCCTCCCCCTGCCGATCGCCGCCACTTTTTTGTTTTTTTACGCCGGTGAATACGGTACCTTCTGGTTCCGCGAAACCGGCTGGCGCCGCTGGATCGTTGAATCGGAAATGGCCTGGCTGTCCTGGGGTCTGATCCTGCTCTCCGGGGTTCTGGCCGGGCTGGTCGGCCAGTTCTGGCAGTACCGGCGCGCCGGCTCGACCACGCAAAAACAGCAGATGCGCTGGGTGCTTTTCGGCCTCAGCGGCCTCCTGCTCCCGATCCTGCTGGGATTTTTGCTCCCGGTCGATGGAATGCCCGTAAACGCTCTGGTCAATCTCCATCTGGGCCTCCTGAGCCAGACGCTGCTCCCTCTGGCGATCGGCATCGCCATCCTCCGCTACCGGCTGTGGGAGATCGACATCGTGCTCAATCGAGCGCTGGTGTACGGCGGTCTGACGGCCCTGCTGCTGGCCGTCTACGGGCTGACGCTCGGCGGGCTGGCCGCGCTTTTCCAGACCCAGGTCAGCGCCGGCCTGGCGGTGCTGGCGACCGGGGTCGTGGCCGTCGCCGCTCAACCGCTGCATTTTCGGCTGCAGCGGGCGGTCGACCGGCTGATGTACGGCAACCGCGGCGATCCGATCGACATCCTGGCCCGGCTGGGGGACGAAATGGAGGCGGCCGCCTCGCCGACCGAGCTTCTTCCCCGCCTCGCCCGAACGATCGCCGTGACCCTCAAGCTCCCGCACGCCGGCATCTGGATCCGGCAGGGAGACGACCGGCTGCGGCCGGCCGCTCTCTACGGTCCGGAATCGGCCGCGGTCCTCACGCTGCCCCTGACCCACCTGGAGCGGCAGGTCGGCCAATTGGTCGTCGGCCAGCGCGGGGAGGATGAATCCTTCACTGCCGGCGAACGGCGGCTGCTGGCCGCCCTGGCCCGCCACATCGGGTCGACCGTCTACGCCGCCAGGCTGGCCGTCGACCTGCAGCAGTCCCGCGAGAAGCTCGTGCTGACCCGGGAGGAAGAGCGGCGCCGGCTGCGGCGGGATCTGCACGACGGGCTTGGCCCCCGGCTGGCCACCATGACTCTCCAGGTCGACACGGCCCGCAACCTGCTGCGGGGGGATCTGCCGGCCGCCGAAAACCAGCTCCACGAGCTGAAAGGGCAGATCCAGCAGGCCCTGCAGGATATCCGGCGCCTCGTCTACGAGCTGCGGCCGCCCGCCCTCGATCAGTTCGGCCTGGTAGCCGCCCTGGAGCAGCACGCCGGCAGCAGCAGAGCCCTGCAGACCATCGTCGAAACGGCCGGGCCGCTCCCCCGGCTGCCGGCTGCCGTCGAGGTGGCCGCCTACCGCATCGCCGTCGAGGCGATGACCAACGTGCTGCGCCATGCCCACGCCCGCCATTGCACGGTGCGGCTGTCGGCCGTCGAAGAAGCGCTGCTGATCGAGATCGAAGACGACGGGCATGGCCTGGGGGCGGGCAGCCAGGGGACGGGGATCGGTCTGGCCTCGATGCGCGAGCGGGCGTCTGAGCTGGGCGGGAGCTTTTCAATCGAAGGGGGCGCGGCCGGCGGCACGCGGGTGCGGGCGCGGCTGCCCCTGCCGAACAACGGCCGGCCCGTCCTGGAGGAAAAACCGACATGAACCCGATTCGCCTGCTGATCGCCGACGACCACACCCTCTTTCGCAGCGGCCTGCGCGCCCTCTTCGCCATGATAGAAGGGCTGGCGCTGGTCGGCGAGGCGGCCAGCGGCCGGGAGGCGATCGACCAGGCGGTCGCTCTCCAACCGGACGTCATCCTGATGGATATCCAGATGCCGGATGTCAACGGCATCGAGGCGACCCGGGAGATCGTGCGGATCAATCCCGACTGCGGCATCATCATGCTGACCATGTTCGAGGATGGTGATTCGGTATTCGCCGCCCTGCGGGCCGGGGCGCGCGGCTACGTGCTCAAAGGAGCCGACCAGGACGAGATGGTGCAGGTCATCCAGGCGGTGGCCGGCGGAGGCGCCTATTTTGGGGCCGACATCGCCCAGAAGTTGAGCGCCTTTTTCAGCCAGATCCGGCCGGGTTCGGCCGCTTTTCCCGAGCTGACCGACCGGGAGGTTGAAATCCTCGACCTGATCGCCCAGGGGCTGAACAACCCGGAGATCGCCCGCCGGCTGATTATCAGTCCCAAGACGGTGCGCAACCACGTCTCGAATATCCTGAATAAGCTGCAGGTGGCCGACCGGGCAGCCGCCATCGTCAAGGCGCGCGAGGCCGGTTTTGGTGGCGAAGGCAGCTGAAAGCGACCGGCCTGGGGGAGAAAACGATGAACCGACGCTTAAAGGGGCCCAATCGCAATTGACAACCCTCTGGAAATCGAGTAATATTCACTTTGCTTTAACGTAAGATTCAAGCTGTTGCAGGTTCTGACCAAGCTTTTTTGAAACGCCGTTCAGACGATACAGTCTGCGGCGTTTTTTTTTGCAAGACTTGTTGGAAACCGGAACGCATTGGGATCTCAGAAGCATTGTATCAATTCAGAGAAAACAAAGGAGTTTTCAACAATGAGCGATCAACGCATTATCGGCACCGTCAAATGGTTTAGCGACGAGAAAGGGTACGGCTTCCTGGCTCAGGAAAGTGGTAAAGATGTCTTCGTGCATCATTCCGCCATCGTTTCTGAAGGGTTCCGCACCCTGGCTGAAGGCGACCAGGTTGAGTTCACGATCGAGCAGGGGCCGAAGGGTCCCGCCGCCGCCAACGTGCGCAAGATCTAAAGTCCTGACGGCAATAAATAAAAAAACCGGCGCATGCGCCGGTTTTTTTTTGTTTTGGGGGTCTGTCATTTGGCCTGGAGGTGCGCGCTTTTAATCCAGCCGGGGGGAAAAGGAGAATCCGGCTCGGTCAGGAGCGGCAGCCCCTGGCGCACCCGCGCCCGAATAGCCGCGCTGGGGCTGTTCTGCAGGGGCAGCAGGAGGGGGAGAATCTCCGCGGCCCATGCCGGATAGCGCCGGCCGATCAGACAGAGCGAGGAGATCGTCCAGCTCTGGACCATGGGATAGGGATCCCGCAGCAGGTCGCTCAGCGCCAGGAACAGAGCCGGCAGCGCCTGTTCCTCCAGGATCAGATGGCCAAAAATCATGGCCAGGTGCATGCGCACCAGGGGCTGGTCGTCGGCAGCCGCCCGTTTGATCAGGTGCGGCAGGTGGGGGACCAGGAGATCCGGCCGCCGCCGCGCGACCTTTTCCAGGGCGTCGGCCGCCCGCGCCCGGATGAGCTTGTCCGGCTCGACCAGCCCCGCCAGCAGATCGCGAAAGACCGGGGGATGGTCCAGCACGAAGGCGGCTGTTTCGTTGGATAATCCATCGGAACGCAGATCCCCTCCTGTCAGCCAGCTCAGCAGTTGATTCATGGGATTTTTCCTCCCCCGGGAGAAGAGCTCCGGAGAGATCCACCCCCTCCCAGCTCGCCAGGCAGCCCAAACCAGCGGCCGCCCACGGGCGGCGAATGTAAGCACAGCATAACGGCCGGCGGCCGGCGGGTAAAGGCCTTCCTGTCATGATTTTTCAGGGACAACCATCACTTCCGCCGCCAATCAGTTTGATGCACCGGAGGTGGGCTGCTAAGTTTCCCGGAAACTGGCAGTTTCCGGGAAACTCGGGCGGCCCATCCCCAGTCTACTCCTGCCGGCCAGGGGTAAACTCCCGACTTTTTCCCGTTTTTATCGGATCGCGCCGAAAGCCGGCCGGCCGGCCGGCCGCACCCTGTTCCAGGTCCGGCCGTTCGTGTTATGATTGACACCGGTCCGGCGCCTTCCCGGGACGCTTTTTCAGGATCCAGGCCGAGCGGCCAAGAGATGTCCGGGCGGCGACACCCCATGTAAACAGTCCCACCGACCTGGTTTCATCCGGAGACGCGATGGATCTCGAATACCTCAAACTCCTGGCCGAAAAATATCCGACCATCCAGGCCGCTTCCACGGAAATTATCGAGCTGCAGTCCAGCCTTTTCCTGCCCAAAGAAACCGAACATTTCCTATCCGACATTCACGGCGAACACGAAGCCTTCCACCACCTGCTGCGCAGCAGTTCTGGCTCCCTCCGCCGGCGTATCGACGAGCTGCTCAGCGACCAGCTCTCCCGGCAGGGGCGGCAAACCCTGACGACGCTCATTTACTACCCGGAGCAAAAGCTGGCCGCCCTCCTGCAAACAGTTGACGATATCCAGGAATGGTATCGCATCACGATCCACCGGCTGATCCAGGTCTGCCGCATGGTGGCCGCCAAATACACCCAGTCGGAAATCCGGCGGGCCCTGCCGCCGGCCGAAGCGGATGTCCTCGAGGAGCTGCTGCGCCAGCAGGAGCAGATCCCCAGCCGCCGCCGCTACTACGAGCAGCTGGTCGAGACGATCGTCGAGACCGGCCAGGCCGGCGTGTACATTGTCCACCTGGCTCACCTGATCCAGCGCTTCGCCATCTCCCACCTGCATATCCTGGGCGATGTCTTCGACCGCGGTCCGGGCGCCCACCTGATCATGGACACCCTCATGGCGCATCATTCGGTCGATTTCCAGTGGGGCAATCACGATATCGTCTGGATGGGGGCTGCGGCCGGCAGCGATGCCTGCATCGCCAATGTCATTCGCGTTTCACTCCGCTACGGCAACACCGAAACGCTGGAAAATGGGTACGGGATCAGCCTCATCCCCCTGGCATCGCTGGCCATGGACATCTACGGGGACGACCCCTGCGAGTCATTTATGCCCCACCACCTTGACGATCGGATCGAACCGGCCACGGTCGGCGAAACCGAGCAGCGGCTGCTGGCCCGCATGCAGAAAGCGATCGCCATGATCATGTTCAAAGTCGAGGGGCAGATCATCCAGCGCCGGCCGCATTACGAAATGGCCAACCGGCTGCTGCTCGACAAGATCGATATGGCGGCCGGGACGGTCGAAATCGACGGCCGGCCCTATGACCTAACCGACACCCGCTTTCCCACCCTCGACCCGGCCGATCCCTACCGGCTCACCCGGCGGGAGCAGCAGGTGATGGACCGCCTGCGGCAGTCGTTCCAGATGAGCGAGAAGCTGCAGCGCCACATCCGCTTTCTCTACGCCAAGGGGGGCATGTACCGGGTCTACAACGGCAGCCTCCTCTACCACGGCTGCATCAGCCTCAACCCCGACGGCTCCTTCACCGAATGGGAGCTGGACGGCCAGGTTTACAGGGGGAAATCATTCATGGACCGGGTGGAGCGGCTGTCCCGGGAGGGGTATTTTTCCAACGATCCGGCCCGCCGGCAGTTCGGGCAGGATGCCATGTGGTATCTCTGGAGCGGCGCCCGCTCTCCCCTGTTCGGCAAGGATAAAATGGCTACCTTCGAGCGGTATTTCGTGGCCGATTCGGCCGCCCACAAGGAGAAACAAAACCCCTACTACGACATGCGGGATAATCAGGAGGTGGTCAACCGGATCTTCGAGGAGTTCGGCCTCGACCCGAATACCAGCCATATCATCAACGGCCACGTGCCGGTGCGGGTCGCCCGGGGACAGACCCCGTTAAAAGCCGGGGGGCGGCTGATCGTCATCGACGGGGGGCTGGCCAAAGCCTACCAGAAAGAGACGGGGATCGCCGGCTACACCCTGATTTCCAATTCGTACGGGCTGCTGCTGGCCGAACACCGGCCGTTTGAATCGATCGACAAGGCGGTGTTGGATGAAATTGATGTCGAATCCGCCACCCAGAGCATCGCCACCTACCCCCGGCGGCAGCTGGTGCGGGACACCGACCGCGGCCGGGCGATCCAGCAGCGGGTTGTCGACCTCCAACAGCTCCTCGGCGCCTATCGGGCCGGGCTGCTGACGGCACATTGAACGCCCCCCTCAGCCGATTACCTGGTAGGCGAAGCGCAGCATCCTCTCCATGAAGGCGATCCGCTGCTCGTTTTCGTAGGAGCCGTGGCCGGCGTCGAACCAGTGCACCTCGATCTCTCCTCCCCGGGTCTTTAGACGATTTTCGTAGATTTCCATCTGCCGGGACGGGCAGCGGGTGTCGTTTCGTCCCTGAATGACCAGGATCGGGGCGCGGACCCGGTCGACATAGGTCAGAGGGGAAGCGGCGCGCATGGCTTCCGGCTTTTCTTCGGGGGTTCCGCCGAACATCGCCCGCATGTAGCCGCGCAGGGTTTCGGCCAGGTCCTCGTACATCAGGGTCCAGTCGGCGATGGCGACGGCCGCCATCCCCCCGGCCCACAGATCGGGGCGCCGGCCGATCGCCTGCAGGGTCAGATATCCGCCGTAGGAGCCCCCGGTCAGCAGAATCTTCTCCGGGTCGGCGATGCCCTCGCCGACCAGCCAGTCGCGCGC
>JBFFZG010000016.1:0-31130 GCA_041568735.1 Promineifilaceae bacterium (SeqCode) | reverse complement strand
GTCGTTCGATTGAGCCGGTCGGTGACCGTGACAGAGGTCGGCTCCCGGTTGAGTGCCTCAACCAGGGCGTAGAAGCGGGATTCGAGATCCGGATAGGCGGCGGCACAGGCGTCATCGGCCGCGCAGCGGGCAAATAGCAGATCAAACGCCCGGTCGGTGTTCAGACCCGCTTCGACCAGGGTGTCGATTTGCGGGGGATAGACGGCCGCCAGCACCGCGCTGCGAATCGTCCCGGTCTGCCCGAAGTCCCGCATGGCCGTCAGCGCCAGCCGGGTTCCGTAGGAGATTCCCAGCAGATTCCAGCGGTCGTACCCCAGCGCCCGGCGCAGGTCATCCAGATCGGCCGCGCTGGCGGCGCTGTGGTAGGCGGATAGATCGATGCCCTCGGCCGTCAGCCGGTCGCGGCAGGCGGCCAGCGCTTCCAAGAAAATCGCCTCTTCTTCCTCCGGTTGGAGATATTCCTCGATATGGGCCAGGCGCGCTTCTTCGGTTTCCGGGCACTCCAGGGCGGGCCGCGAGAACCCCACACCCCGCTGATCGAAAAGAATTAAATCCCGCGTGGCCAGTATCTCGTCAAAAATCGTGGCGAAGTATTCGGCCGCGGCCAGCGCATGGCCGCCGGGCCCTCCCGAAAGGTAGACAACCGGGTCGGGCGCGGGGGTCGGACTGCGGCTGGCGACGATGGCCACGTGGAGCTGAATCATCCGCCCCGGATTGGCCCGGTTTTCCGGAACCGTGAGAAAGCCGCAGCGAACGGCGGGTTCGGCATCATAGGCAAACTGGCAGTCGGCCGGCTCAAAAGCCGGCACGGCGGTGGTGGGCGCCGGTGGCGGCGGCGAGGGTTCCTGCTGCGTCGGAGCCGCGGGTGATGCGGCCGGAGGCACGGTTTCAACCGTATCACTGACCGGCCCGGACTGGCAGCCGACCAGTTCGATGGCCATGATGGCGAGGAATATCCACCAAATCGTGCCGGGTACCGCTTGTCGCTTCATGATTCTATCCAGGTTTAGCGCACAACCTGAGGGAACGGCTGGTTCAAGTGACTGGTTGTTCAAGGCAGGCAGCGACAGTATAGCATACCTTTCACCGCCCTTCCGCGGCTTCAGGAAGGTTCGGGGTCGTTCCGACTGGCCCGCAGTGCGGCCATGATTTCCTCGAGCTCAGGCTGGGGATCGCGACCTTTAAAATCGGCCAGGCGTGCGAACACCTCGGTCGCGGCCTGGTGAAAGCCACCGGGCAGGCCGGCGCCGGCAAAGGTGGCGGCGATTTCTTCCATTTCACCGGCGAAGCGCCAGGCCTTGGCAGTGCTGCGCCGCACGCGGGAGACGACTTGAGCCGGGAAACCAGCCCCGTCGCGCTCCCAATGCCGGGTGAGATCCTCCCGGACCTCCCACCCTTCCGCCGTTCCGAGGATAGCGGCCAGCAGGGCGGTCGTCCCCTTGGTGTAGGCGGCGTAGCACATCTTCAGGGCCGATGCCCGGCCGATCGTCTCGCCGATGATCTCAGTTTCGAGCAGCCCCCCGGCAAAACAGGCAGCCACGCGCGGCGCTTCGGGGCCGGAAAGGGCCAGCCAGGTCTGCCCGGCCGTCCAGGCCGGTCCCCCGATGATGCCCCCGTCGACAAAAGAAACCCCGCGGGCCGCCAGGGCATCGCCCATGCGACAGGCCCGTTCGGGGGAAATGGCGTTGGCGTCGACGTAGCAGCCCGCGAAAGGGGTGGCCAGCACCTGGTGGGCCACCGCTTCGGCCGCGGCCGGGGGGCAGACGCTGATGATAATCGAACAGCGCTTCCCGAGAGAATCCAGGGTCGAGACGTCGAGCAGGCCGTGTTTGGCCGCCCGCCGGCGGGTTTCCGGGCTGCGGCCAGCCGATACCCAGCAGACTTCGCTGCCGGACTGCCGGGCGGAAGCCGCCACCGAGACGCCCATGGCGCCGGGATGGAGGATGCCGATGGTTTCGTTCATGCGTTTTCTCCGATTCTGAACGGCCGGTGCCAGGATTCAAGCGACGCCCGGGTCCTGGCCGGCCGGTTTGGCCATGTCGATTGTGCCGCCGGGCTGGAAATTGGCGGCCAGGTAATGAAAAGCCTGCTTTCGATTCGCCCCCGCGCCTCCCCCGTTCAGGAGATCTTCGGCGTAAAGCACCAGGTCGACGATGATTCGCTCCATCCGGTAATAGGCCAGGGTGCCGGGTTCGACCGGGGCGGCGCCGTATCCCCGGTAAAACCGGTCGATTTCCTCAGCCGGCGAGCAGCCGATAAAGCCCTGCGCACCGCCAATAAACATCAGGTCCCGTTCCCGGGGAGCGTAGATCGGGTCGTCCCAATCGACCAGAAACAGCTCTCCCTGGTCGGTGAGCAGCAGATTGCCGGCGTGAATGTCGCCGTGACAGAGGACGAATGCGGGTGGATGCGCCTGGAGCTCCCGGCCGAACCGGTCGGCTCGATCGACCAGGTCGAGGATCGGGGCACGCCGGGCCTGCAGAAAGGAGGCTGCCTCTGCGGCCAGGTGATCTCGTGGCTTCTGGCCATCGAGGGTGTCGAGGATTTTTTTCAGGCGGCGGCGCCACCGCGGTGAAAAATCCTCCCGTCGGATCCCCTGCTGCAGGTCGGCCGGGAGCGCCTGCTGATGCAGCCGGCGCAGCGCGGCCCCGAATGCGGTCCATTGGGCCGTGGTCAGCGGCCGGGCATAACCGCTGCCGCCCTCAACGAACGGGTAGAGAACGGCCTGGTAGGGGTCGCATGGGACCAGCAGCCGTCCCGACCGGGCCGGCAGCGGGGGGATGACGGCGTGAAGCCCCTGGTCGTACAGGAACCTGGGCAGGGCGACGGCCAGGGGATTGAGCGGTCCCCGCTTTATTTTGAGAAAGCAGGTCGTTCCACCGGCCGCCTCGACGCGGTAGGCGGCCGCCTGTGGATCGGCTCCCAGGGGTAGAAAAGCCAGGTGGGCGACCTCGAGACCGTAGGCGTCTCTCAGGGTGGAGATGATTTTCGCGTCGGCGATGGCCGGTTTTTCAAGCATCGGTTGAGCGATCGTCATTTCTAGAATCAACGACCGGAGCGTTTGGTGGCAGATCCCTCGGCTGGTTCGGGATATCGGCCGTGTTGAGGGGTAGATCAGAACAGCCGATCACGACAGGTCGACCGGATCGGGCAGCGGCCGGACGGGTCCGTGCCCGGGATAGACGAGAGTGGCGCCGCCGGCCCGCAGCCGCTCCCAGCTGGCGGCGACCACCGACGGATCCTCTAAGCCGATAAAATCGGGCCAGGTCAGGTCGCCTGTGAACACCGATCCATCGTCAAGGAGTAGGGAAACGCTGTCGGCCGAATGGCCCGGGGTCGGCACGATTTCGCCAGGAATGCCGATCGCGGCGAGCCTGGCCCGACTTTCTTCGAAAGAAATGGTGACGTTGTCATCCATTGTTATGTCAACATATCGATCCAGCGGCTTGGTCCACTGCTTCATCATGGGGATGGCCGCCACCTGGACGTCGAGGACGAGCAGCGGCACGCCGGCCAGCTTGAGCTCCTGGGCCAGGCCGGCATGGTCGATGTGATAGTGCGTCGCCAGTCCAGCCTTAAGCTCGGCAAATGGAATGTCCATCCGCTGCAGGTTGGCCCGCAGGGTGCCCATCAACCCCGGCCAGCCGAGGTCGACCAGGAGGCGGCGGCTGCCGCCGCCGACAACCCAGTAATTGGTCGAGCGATAGCCGACATTGACGATGGGGATGGTCGCCAAGGGTCACTCCAGAAGGCGGCCGAAACCAGGCCTGGCATCTCGTCTGAGTCGAAATAGAAAACGGCCGCCCCTTCGCAAGGGCATCACTAAATGGCAAATCATATCTTCCGCCGAGGAGCGGCCGTCGCCGGGTCCCCGGTATTGGGCGTGCCGGCCGGTTCGATGAGCAGGATATGGGCTTCTTCGGCGGCCACCGGCTGGTGCTCGACCCCGCGCGGCACGACAAACAATTCGCCAGGAGCCAGGGCAACATCCCCGCCGCGGAGGCGCATGGTGAGGTGACCCTGAAGCACCAGAAAGAAATCGTCGGTCTCCGGGTGACTGTGCCAGACAAACTCCCCTTTCACCTTGACGACCATGATGTCGTGCCCATTGAACTGGCCAACGGTTCGCGGCTGCCAAAAATCCTGAAAGCCGGCAAGCTTCTCCGCCAGGTTGATCTTTTTCATGGTTTCTTCCTTCGACCTGCTTCGCGTCGCCAGCGGCCATGAAGATGAGGTGGTCTGCCTAATTTTCCCGGAAACTTCGAGTTTCCGGGAAAATATGGAGACAGTTTAACTGATGCCGTGCGCGGGCGACTCCTGACTTTTTGCAAAATTTTGCGGATGGCAGCGGGGACGGGCAGCCGGCCGGGCTACTTGATGAGCCGCCAGCCAACAGGTCGCCCGGCAACTTTCCGATCCAACAGGGGTCCTTCAGCCTTCCCCTTCGCCGTGATACGCCCGGGTGAGAAGCGCCAGATCCAGCTTTTTCATCGGCAGCAGGACTTTCATCACTCGCCCGGTTTTGACCGGGTCCGGATCGGTGAGCATCTGGCCAACGGCCCGGGGGACGACCTGCCACGAGAGGCCGAATTTGTCTTTGAGCCAGCCGCACTGCTGGGCAGCCGGATCCCCACCCGCGGTCAGCTTCTCCCAGAAATAATCGACCTCTTCCTGGGACTCACAGTGGATAATAAACGAAATGGACTCATTAAATCGAAACTGCGGCCCGCCATTCAGGGCGACGAAGGGCTGCCCTTCCAGTTCAAATTCGACGGTCAGGGCCGTCCCCTCGGGCTTACCGTGAATTTCAAACCCTTCTTTTCCGTAACGGGAAATACGGCCCATTCGAGAATTCTCGAAGATCCCGGTGTAAAACCGGGCCGCTTCCTCGGCCTGATCGTCAAACCAGAGATTGGTCGTGATTTTGGCGAATGTCGCCATCAGCTGCTCTCCTTCTTCCCTCAACCCGCCAATTCTTCCTGGAAAATCAGGGTGTCCAGCGATCAATCATCGGACAGTTCGCCGCTGTCCTGAATATGGTCTCACCCGGGAAACGCAGCGGCCGCCACGGCGGTCTGATCAGGATCTGGCCAGTGCAATCGACTGGCGTGCCCATGCCATCAGCCGGCCGTCATCCTCGAGAACGTCCTTCGGAACCCGATAATAAGGCATGCGGCCGTGTTTTTCCGCCCCCGCTTCCTCGAAACGGGCACGATTTCCATCGCCCACCTTGAAAAACACGGCGCCGCCGCTGTCGATCAGGGCAAACATCTGGTCTTCGGCGAAGATGCCGTGGCCGCCAAACATCTTCTTGCTGCGAATATCGCCGAGCTCGACCAGGCGGCCGAGCAGGGCTTCGGCCGCCTGGCTCGACGCCGAGGCCATTTTGGCCCCTTTTTCTCCCATTTTTTTTCCTCCGTCGTCTGTGCCTGCCCGGACAGGCGGGCAAAATCCCGTGCCGCTGCTATTTCACCGGCGGCCCGGCCATTATACCCAAAGCCACCGATCGATCAGGGACAGCCGGTGGAAAAATCAGCGATGGCGCACCAACGGCACATAGAGCCGGACGACATCCGCCGGGCAGGTCACCGAACCGTAATTGGCCGCCGACAGGCCGCCGGATTCACGCGCGCGAATAATGTAGCTGTGGGATCTGCCCATGTCCGGCCGGCCGGCGCTGCCGGGTGCGCCGCAGGAAACCCGGTAGCCGGGCGCGGTCATATCCGAGGGGATAAACATGGTGCTCTGAAAAAACCCTCCGTGATAGGCCCGCAGGCGATCGTCAATCGTGACGGTCATGCTCAGGATGTAGTTGTTCGTGGCAGCCGTCACGTATAGATAACCGAACTCGATATACCAGATGCCGGTGCCGGCGACCGGCCGGGTGCAGGTTGGATTGGGGCTTTCGATGAAAGAAATGGCCGGCGCGCCGGGATCGGCCGTGCGTTCACGACCTGGCTGAGGGGGGCCGGCCGTCCCGGCCGCGGCCGCGGTGGGCAGTTCCCAGACCAGGTGAATTCCAAGTCCGACCACCAGGATCGCCGCCGCAACGGCCGCGACCAGCGCTCCGATACGCTGCGTGAGTTTGGATCCGGCTGTCATGATGACCTGTTAGGGCTTAAAGGCCGGACAGTAGAGCGTCCCGTAGTTCGCCGCACTAAGATTGGCGCTGTCCCTGGCCCGAATGGTATAGGCGTACGCATTCCCAAGCTGCGGATTTCCCCCGGCGCCGAGCGGCCCGCAGGCCACCTTAAACCCTTCCCCCAGCATATTATAGGGAAGATACATTGAGGTCTGGAAAAATCCCTGGGTGTGGGCCAGCGGACCGGTGTTGTTCAAGAATACGGTCATGGTGATCATGTAGTTGGGGGAGGCGTTGACCGACAGGTAGTACCAGGTGAGGCGGCACTCATCTTTCGTCGGATCGGGCTGGTAGCAGGTGGCCGACGGGGAGTCAATAAATCCGATATTTGGCTCCTGCGGGCTCCGCCCTTCCTCCGGGGCCGTGATCTCTCGCCGACTCTCCCCCTGAACCTCGCGGTCGATGACCGCCGGCTCCACGGCGCTCTGCCCCCGGGCGACCTGAATCAAACTCAGGGCGGCGGCGCCTAATATAATCCCAATGAAAAGCGATAGTGCCAGTCTGCGCATGGTTGCCTCAAGCCTCCTGAACGACGAATATTGATCCTGCTTCACCTGCCGCACCGAAATGAATTGGCCTTGCCAGCGGGTCAAGCAGACTTACCAATGCCACCAATCGAGCTTTTCCTGATTTCCCACCGGCCGGGAGCGGCCGGTCCTGGTGAAATTGCGGTGCGGTTCCCTCCAACTGGAAGCCTGGGAGGCGTTGTTCGGGCTCGCTACCAGGAATCCGCCTGGTTGGAGCGCGCATCCTGGTGAGAATGAATAGTAGTATATGGATTCCCAGGCGCTCAATCAATAGATCGAGCGCTGTTTTGACGGGAAAAAATAGTAAATCAGTTCAGGACTTTGGGGGTCTTTTCAGCAGGTTAGCTACCGTTTGCCGGATATTGCGCTCCAGTGCAGCCGGCGTCTTGAGAAAAATCAGGTAGGTGAGGATCTCCCTGCGGCGGGAAGGGGTCAGGGCTTCCCAGGCGGCCGCCGCGGCCGGTTCGACTTCCAGGATGGCCTGCAGACCTTCAGGCATCGGGAGTTCCCGGGCCTCCCGATCGAGCTTGAGCCGCACCCGGACAGAATCACCCACGGCCGCGCCGGCCGCTGCCCGCATCCAGGTATCGAGAAAGAGGCGAGCGGGCACGCCCTGCCGGGGCACAAGCGTGGTGCGGAACCAGCCGTCGGCGGTCAGACGGCCGATCCCCTGCAGCCGGCCGGCATCCTGCTCAACCATGCCCTTCCCCTGGACGTCATCCGCAGCCGCATCCGGCCGGTCCGCTCGAATTACCTTCACCAGGACGGCCGCGTTCGGCCCGCCGAGCCGCCCGACGGCCGCCTCGGGCACGTCGACGCAGGGGTTTATTCCTTCAATTTCAACAACGGCGGCGAATTGTTCCTCTCGTTCGCCGCCGGCCGGTTCAGGCGTTTCCATTCGATTGATCCATTAAAGTCAGTCCCCCGATACTCAGAGCCAATCAGTCGAGATTTACCGGCGGCTGAGCCGCCGGACGCTCCACATAATCCTCCGGCCGGCCGGCCAGTCCGGCGCGAAAGCGAACAGCTTCGGTCAGCCGGTCGGTGCACATCTGGTCTATCCCCCGCTCGACGACGAGCGCCATCGCCGGTCCGTCGTTGACGTCCCAGGCGTGTACGTCGATGCCGCCGGCGCGGATCGTCTCGACCACTTCTTCTTCGAGCTGCGTCGGATGGAGGTGAACGGCGCGCGCGCCGGCCAGCCGGGCGCGCTGCAGGGCCGCGTAGGCCACCACATCCGGCCGCATCCACGGCTCCGAGCGGGGCACCAGCAGATCCACCGGGATCCCCGGACACTCCAGCCGCATTTCCCGCAGCAGCAGCGGCTCGTAAGAAGTGATCTCAATCGTCTCCCACAGCGGCCGGCAGCGGCGAAGCACCGCGCCGATCGCGGCCGGAGCCTCCGGTTCCGGCCCCTTGATCTCGATCTCCAGCCCGATCCGGCCGCCGATTGTGTGCAGGACCTCGGCCAGAGTCGAAATCCGTGCCGGGTCCCCGGCGGCTCCCGTCGATCCGATAAAGCGGGCCTGGGCGAGGTCGGCGGCCGTTACCTGAAAAAGAGGCCCGGCCAGACTGGTGAGCACGTCGAGATAGAAATAGTGGTAGATGACCGGCACGCCATCGCGGGTCAGGCGGACGTCCAGCTCAACCGCATCGGCGCCCAGCTCGATCGCCTTTTCGAAGGCCGCCAGCGTGTTCTCCGGCGCGTCGACTGTTGCGCCGCGATGGGCGATGATCGCCAGGCGGCTCATGATGCTCGCTCCGAAGTCCCGGGCCCGGCGACGCCCGACCCGGCTCTTTCGAGGGATTCCAGGGAAAGGACAGTATTCAGCCGGCCTTCAAGGTAGTAAACCCGAACCCGAAGGCCGGGCGGCAGCGCTGCCTGCTGGCGCTCGTCGATGATCGGAACCGCCGTGCGTCCAATCTGCACCGTGCGCACACCAGTCTGTGTATTTTCATTTTCCCGCTCGACGATCCCTTCTACCATGCGAATGCGCCGGTTGAAGTGCCCGCGCATGGTGCGCATCGAATAGGCGATGGAGCCGCTCACGAGCACGGTGACCACCCCCCCGCCGATCAGAAGTCCGGGCAGCGACTCGGCCGATGGCCGGTTCACACCGGTAAGGCCGGGAATGCCAAATGCGGCGTAGGCGAAGCCGCCCAGGATAACGACCACGGCGATCATGGCAATGATGACGGCCGCCGAACGACCGGCGCTGAGGTTGGCCTGCTGCCTTTCGGACAGTCGGCCGCTGCGGTTGGCGGCCAGCTCGGCCGAAGCGAAATCAAAGGCCCGCATCAAGTCAGCCTGCGCCGGCAAGGCCTGCGCCAGGTCGCGCTCGGACAGTTCAGCCCGGATATACTGCCGCCGGCCGGCCCAGACCAGCCCCGTGGCACACCCCACGGAAATGATCAAATAGGCGAAGAGCGTTCCAAAGAACTGGACCAGCCCTATCAATCCGCGCTGCGGCCAGCCCTGCAGCCAGGGGCCGAGATACGGGATGGTCAGGATGACGCCGGCAAAGGCGATTCCCACGAGAAGCAGGATAAATCGTTTCACAGCCACCTCACAAGGGAAAATTTGGACAATGTGTATGGATCCCGGCCGGTGTTGAGCGGTCAGCTCGCCTCACCGATCTCCTGCGTGAAGACGGCAACGTGGTAGCCGATTTCCCGCCCCTGGATTTTATCGAGCACCTCGTCGCCAAAGTAGAACGAGAGGAGCTTCCGGGCTTCGGCCACCGAATCGAACTGGAAGCTCGTCTCGATGATCGTCTCGGCAAATCCCTGACGCCGCCACCAGCCGCGATCGGCCGCGATATTCCGGGCAGCCAGGGCGCAGAATTCATCGCCGCCGGCATTGTCGACGATGACCAGCAGTCCCCCGGGCCGCACCACCCGCCGCGCTTCTCGCAGACCGTCCTGCAGATCGGCGATCCCGCTGAAGAAAAATGCCCAGGTGGCATAGGCGGCGGCGAAGGTGTCGTCGTGGAAGGGGATAGCCTGCGCCACCCCTTTGGCCCAGACGAGCGGCCGGGTTCGATCGATCATGAGCGGGTCCGGCTCCAGGGGAATGATGGTGCGCCCGGAGGTGGTCAGCCGGTCGGCGGTGAAGCCGTTGCCGGCCCCAATATCCAGCACAAAGCCGGCCGGCAGGATCCGATCGAGGTGGGCGATGACCTTCCCCTGCCGGTCCATGCAGCGGCGTTCGATTTCGAACAGCTCCGTCTGCTTGCCTCCGTAAAAGGGGATGAGCCGGCCGCCAAAGTCACCGGTTTCCGAATCAGACATGGTTTTTCCCTGGTGAAATCATCGGTGGAGACTCGCGACCAGGGGGCGCTACGGCAGATCCTTCTGCACCACGCAGAAGAGGTTGCCATCGGGATCCTCCAGCACGACGTAATCGGCCCCCGGCTCGTAGCGCCAGGGATAGCGGCGAGCGCCCAGTCCTTCCAGCCGGGCCACTTCGCCGCCCTGGTCGGCTGTGTAGAGGTCGAGATGGAGCCAGTTCCGCCGGCCGCGCGGCCGCTCCCGGCCCTGCAGAGAGAGATTGGGACCGCGGCCCTCGGGATCAGTCAGGACGACCCAGCCGCCGCTGGCCGGCTCACGCGGCTCGTAGTGGAGCGCCGCCTGCCAGAAGGCGAGCATCTGATCAAATTCGTAGCAGTGGATGACAATCGAACCAATTTTCACGAATGCTCTCGCGACATCCCGGGGGCGGCTGCCTGTCCGGCCACCCGCCGCCCCGTTCGAACGATTATTCGAGAACGGCAATCGCCTCGATTTCGATCAGAAAATCCGGCGAAGCCAATGCGGAAACCCAGATCCATCCCCCCCGGCGAGCCGCTTCTGCGCATCCCAGGCGGTCTGGCCGGAGAGGTAAACCGCCGTCCCCCCTCGGCGGCCACCACCTGGGAAAAACCGTGCGGCAGGCTGTGGAACAGGGTTTTCGGATGGTGATAGCGTTTGGGCATGGTGGCCGAAGTATAAAGCAAAGCGGCCGCCAATCCTACCCGGTCGATTGCCGGCAAAGTCCCAAAACTGCCGGGATCGTCGTGCCGGCGGCCCGGCCTCTCCGGGGAGTGGGTTTTCCGCTCAACCGGCGAGCTCCCCGGCCGGAGATCAGTCTCTGGAAACGAGCGGCGGCATCCCGGCTTTGACCCGGGCCGGCGCCTCCTCGAGCAAAGCCAGCCAGGAAAAACCGACCAGCCAGAGCAGCCGCTGCAGCACTCCGCCCACCGCCGGAAAGAGACCAAAGGCGGCCGACAGCAGGGTCGTCAGGGCCAGGGCGGAAAAATGGAGGGCTCTGCGGCGGGGGGTCGGTTCGGCGAGGGTGAAAAAAAACATGGCCGCCGAAAGGCCCACGCCGGCCGCCGTGGCGAAAATCGAGTGGAGGGCGGCTTCACGGCCGGAGAACGGAACGCCGCTCTCGAAGGGGGCGGTCGAATAGATCCCCGACAGCAGTATCGACAGCCCGTAAAGGCCGATGAAAGCATGGGGCCAGGCTTTTCGAGGCGCCCGCCGGATATTCCAGGCGGCGGCCGGCACGACCAGGCCGCCGAAAGCGATCAGGCCGAAGCGCATGATCCAGCCCCGGTCGTAGCCCTGCCCGCCCAGATGGCTCATCGTGTGCTGGCGCCAGTCGTAGGCAGGCGGCGCCGCCAGGTGGGCGGCCACGATGACAAGAATAAAGAGGATGACGGCGGCGAGGTACGGCTTGATTCGTTGTTCTCCCCTTTGACTGGTGGTTTTCCGACTCTCCAAAGCGCGCATCATCTTCTCACCTGATTTTAGATCAGCGGGTTTTAAACCACTTCACCATTACAATTGAATTCCCCTCGGCGCGGATCGCGACAAATCCAACCCTCTCATAGAGATACCGGGCGGGATTATCTTGAGATACGCTCAACGATACCCCCTCGAATCTCGTCGAAGCCAGCTCGAGCAATCGATTGAGAAGCGCCGTTCCGACACCACGGCCGCGCTGCTCAGGCCAAATCGCGATACCCATTTCCGGTATGCAGTCCGCCACGTAGCCGTAGCCCTTATCCGTAGATTGAAAGAGCCGCAGCCAGGCCGCCCCAGTCGGCTCGGATCGATCCGCATTGTGGGCGATCACCCCGATATCTCCTTCGCGGCCCCATCCGTCGACATAGCGGGCGATTTCAGGCCGCCGGACGACAGCAGGGTCTGGTGGAGGCTCCCCTGGTGGAGCAAAGAGCGCCTGGTAAAGCATCTTCCAGAGAAATGGTTCGTCCGCGATGGTGGCTGTTCGGATCCAAAGCTGGCTCATCGTTCCAGTTTACCCTCTGCTGGCGTTCTCATTTCCACGATGAACCGAAGCCTGTCCCGCCAAAAGCCAGCGACGGGAAATGATCCATCCGGTGCTGTCATCTCGGGTGGGCTGCCTGGTTTTCTGCCTTCTGGAGCATTTCGCGCTTGCCATCCAGGTCGATCTGCGGCAGGTGGGTTTCGATGAGTTCGAGCACTTCCCGGCTCAGGTCGACAAAGCCGGCAACCGCTGCCTCAGGCCGGCTCTGGAACAGCCGCCCGAGCCGGGGGACGAATTGGTTCGGTTGAATTTCGAACCCATTGACGACATCTCTCATCCCTTTGAAATTCGGATTATCAGTGTAGGCCCACTCCCGGTTTAACCCCATTAAGGTGAGAAAAAGGCTTCGGCCGGCTCGTAAAAACCCTTCATAGAGACAGAACCAATCCCCGGTAGATACCCACCGAAGCTGGCTGACCAGACGCGTGCCGAATCCAATGAAATGGTGGGAAACCATTTTCACCGCCAGTTCATCGGAATAGGCCAGCTGCTTCCGCCGCCAGGCGTCAATGAAATCGTGACCTGCCAGTGAGATCCCATTCTGAATGACGTGTAAAAGTTCCTGTTTTTCCAGGGAAATATCCCCTTCTTTAACAACCTGCGAGAAAACGCGCCGGGTGCCTTCGACGGTTTCATGCTCGAGATCAAGCCATATGGGCTGAGACGCGTTCCCGGTTGTCAGTTCGACCATTTCGAGGCACCCATCGCGGCGTGGATTATCGACCGGATAGCGGCGTGAATTATCCACCGTGCGGGTCAATTCCCCTCCCAGGCGCCGAACGAGCGCCTGTCTTTCAGCGCTCGCTGGAATGGCTGTCCAAAAAATGCCCAGATCAAGGTCTGAATGCCGGCCGGCAGTCCCTCGCGCCGTGGAGCCACCTAATAGGATCGCCCAAACATCCGGGTGTTGGGCATAGATGCCGGCAATCGATTCGGCGATTCTGACCCGCTCCAGGTTTATGGCATTAAAGTTTTCCAAATTATGGGGATGCTTGGCCATGATTTAATTCCGCACTCCGAACTCACATTGATGGCCTGGCATAAGGAAAAGTGACAATAATTCTCGCCCGCTCGAATTGAATTTAATATTCGACAACGGCAGTAATTAAAGAGAATAAGACAGTTTGCCAACTCCCGCCAGGCCACAGGCACCAGGCCTCTTTGAATCTGCCGATGATAACCGGGACCCTTCCTCTAATGGAGCCGGAATGCAGATGGCAGGCCTTTTCGGGCGGCCGCGCCGGTCAGGCGCTGAAACCCCGGGACAGCAGGCCAAAGGAGAGCAGGGCCACCGCAAAGACGACGCCCCCGGTCAGCGGCGGCATCACTTCAAAATAAAGGAGCAGGGCCAGGATGAGGCAGAAGCCCAAAAATGAGATGTCGGCCGTCTTTTTAGTCACAGGACCTCCCTGCCGATTCGTTGGAAGCGCATCGGCCATATTCCCTATACGTGAAAATTGGCCAAAGGGCGCACGTTCAACCTTTGACGACGAGAAAGTCCGCTGGCTGCCTGCCGGGGGTTAGCCGGACCACCCTGACTCGGAGAGAGGCCGCGGCTGTTTCCCGTCGATGTCGCGAAAACCATAGGCGATCGCCATCTCCGCGGCCACCAGCACCCGCCCCGATTTGTCCATGATCCGCGGATCCCCGGCGAGAGCGGCAGCCGCCCGCCCGACAAACTCGGAGGATTCTGAATTGGATAAGTCAAAATGGCCGGCCGCCTGCAGAACCGATTCGGTCCGCACGAGGCCGGGGTACAGGGAAACAACCGCGATTCGATGCTCCCTCAGCTCATGGGCCATGGCGGCCGCCATCCGGTCTGTGGCCGCTTTGGCCGCCATATAGGCGACCCCGGCATGATTCTGCCTGGCGGCCAAAAAGGAGAGATGGACGATCAGCCCGGACCCCCGGGTGATCAACATGGGGGCTGCCGGCCGGCTCAATCGACGAGGCTCTGCAGCTCCGCCAGAATTCGGGGATCCGGCCGGTCGACGAGGCCGATCCCGGGATGATCCGGCAGGCCGGATTCGGTCTGCCCAGCTGCTTCCAGTGCTTTCAAGGCGCTGGCCCGGGCGGCCTGCCGGCTGCCCAGGCGGCCCTGCAGGATCGCTTCGACGGCATAATAATGATAAACCGCCGCCGGAAAGAGCAGGCGGCCCTGGGAGGCATGCAGCACGGCAAGTGCCTCTTCGTACAGCCGCCGCAGCTCCCGCTCGATGACGAAGGTGCCGAAGGCAACCGGCGCCCCGGCCTGAACCTGGGGCAGCAGCCGCTCCTGTTCGAGGGCCGCCCGCAGGGCGCTCTCGGCTTCCGGGAGCCGGCCGAGCCGGTTCAGACACTGCCCCCGCATGACCAGGATTTCCGCCTGAAAGATCGTGTCCGGGCTTTCCTCAAGTGCCCGGTCGAGCAGCTCGAGGGCGGCGCTGGTCCATTCCCCTGTGCCGGCGGCGACCAGGTAATGGGCCTGAATTTTGAGATACTGGGCCCGATTGGGCGGCCGGCTCCGGCGCAGCCGATCGAAAAAATCCAGGCGGTCCTGGTCGCTCCAGGTCGTTTTGCGGTACCAGGAATCGCCGCTCATCGGATCCGGATATTCTCCGCACAACCTCTCATCAATCCCATACCACCGATTTTAACTGAATTTGCAGGGAAGCGTGTTTTTCGTGCCGACAATCCGAAAATAATGACGATCCGGCTGGCTTAATTTGAACCGGCCGCCGGGTACCAAAAAATACCGCCCCGTGTAGGCACTGCCGCTCTGTACACCGGCCGCCATCATCCCGTCAGTCGAAGGGTGGTCTGGACCCGGATCATCAATCGCACGCAGGCAAATGAGCAGAAACCCATCAGGGAATTGGCCCGGTCACCCCACCTTTGAATGCCAGGCGCAGGCGGGGCCAGTGCATGGTGATAACGGCCAGGGTCGGCGGGAGAATCGGGATAAGCGCCAGGCGCCAGTGTGGCGCATTGTAATGATAGAGTGGCAGAACCGCCGCAAAAGTAACGAGTGCGGCAATCAGCGCCAGCCGAATATGGGTCGACTCCTGCAAAAACATCTGCACGACGAGCGCGCCGGCAAAACTGCCCAATGCGATGCCGAGCACCGCAAACAGGATGCCCCCTGCCTCCAGGCCCGAAGGTGCCCCGCCGAACTGTGGGAAGCCGATCAGCATATCAAGCAGCCCACCGACGTTCGTTCCGATTACGAGGCCGAAAACGCCGCCAACAACTCCTCCGACCAGCGCCACGACCCATTGGATCGCGATTTTAACCATCCATTTCGTCAGGGTTCCGAGTGCCATCACAACCTCCTGGCTCCCCAACTGCCGCTATACACCCTATCACTGTAATCGGCGGCCGCTTGATCTCTGCCAATCAGGTCTCTGCTTCCGGCCTGGGGTTCATTGCTCGCCCAGGGCGCCGGCGCAGGGGCTTGATTTCCTGGCTGCTACGGATCAATCGAGTAAATATCAAAACCGAATCGTTTCAGACAGGCGTGGGCGTAGGCGGCGCCGCTCTTGGCTGCTTTGAGGAGCACCTTAAAGCGAATGCGGTATTTCTTACCCGGTTCGAGAGTCCCGTCATCGTGGTCGGTATCGGTGAGGTCCTCGGTAGATCCGTGCCACTTAAATTTGTTGGCGGTCTGCTCTATTTTAAATGACCCACTGTCTCGTTCATCCTCCCAGGCGGCAAGGGTTAAAACGATCTGCTTGAAGGGTTCGACATCCAGATCGACGCGAAGGGCAGCGGCTGCGGTTCCGATGAGACTCCGGGTGATTGATAGACCGCCGATTACCGGAGGTTCCAGGGTGACTTCAGCCCCGATGGCTGCCGCCGCCTGCTGGCCGGTCAGATAGGCGCTCAAGTATCCCGGGAGCGGTTTGGGTTCTCCTTTTGTGAAGACTCGATACCAGCCGGAGCAGGTGATTTCGATCGAGGCGGCCGTGGTGCTGAGGTCCGCGATGTTGAGGACTTCTTTGGCGATCAGCTTGACGATATCGTCGAAAGTACCCCCGGCGGTGACGCAGAGCGGCGGGTCGCTGATCCATTTTTCATCCTCATCCTGGCGAACGCCCGGCATTTCATGCGTGATGCCGCAAACGGTCTGGCGGACATTAAGATGAAGCAGCGATTTCACGCGGTTTCGAGTGAGCCGCAGGGTATCGAGACCGTCAATTTTTCCACCCGCCGCATTGGGTGAAACAGTAAAGCGAAAGCCGCCGGCCCCCGGTTCTTCCATCCGGTCACACAATGGGTCGTCATCCGGAGCGGTCAACGGAGGCTGCGGGTCAATTTCGTCCTGGGCTCCCGGTGCCCCAGGGTCGATTATGCGGCGCGGCAGTCGAAGCACAGGCTTATCTTCCAATCCCCTCGGCAAGGGTTGGTGTTCGGTATTCATATCACACCTGGTGCAGCTACCTTAAATCACCCGGCACCGCTCGTCGCCTTGCAGAGGCGGCGCCGGGTGACCTTACGTCACACCAAGATCTCCCCTTTTTTCGGCTGCTCCGCCTCCTTTCGGAACAGGGCGCCTGTCAGGCGCAGCAACGGCTAGAAACGGAAGGTTCAGGCGCGGCGTTCACTTTCCAGCCTCCAATTCCCAATAGCCCGGACTGCCCTTTATAATGGGCCATCTCCTTAAATTTAGTTCAGCCGACCTGCCGGGCCGGTGCGTTAACCGCCGCCGGAGACCCGCACGGCAATGCCGTGCACGTCAGCCCGGTTGTTCGAGGCCGGCGCCCCGGCCGGGGCGCAGCTGGCGATGGAGCCGTCGATTTTATTGATCGGCGCCACGCCGATCAGACGGCCGGAACCGCCGCCCTGCAGCACCTTCACCACCCCGACCCCCGGCGTCGATCCGACGGCATTGTTCACCCCGGCAATATTGGCCGTCAGCGGGCAGGGCCCCCGCAGGGACAAAAAGGCGTGCGATCCCTGGGGCGAGAGATCCATCAGGTCGGGGGCCGGATCGCCGCTGTGGGCATTGACCAGGCTGAAGGCGCCGGCGTGCGTATCGGTCCAGGTGTCGACGACCTCCATGCGGTTGGCCGCCCGGTCGGTAACCCACAGGAAGCGCTGCTGTCGCACCTTATTGAGCACCATGCCGTGGGAGTCGTGGCCGACGTCGTCAAACGAATAGACGACGGTTGGCGCGGGGGTGTTTGGGAGGTTAAAGGCCGGGGCTGTCGGAAACGCCGCCAGCTGGAAGCTGTACAGATCGGCCTCGGCCACATTGCCGCCGCCGGCACCGGAATTGATGTACATGCGGCCATCAGCCTCCACCCCGCGCTGCATGCCGCCGCACCCATTCGGATGGACGACGCTGTTGTCATATTCGGCCACAATTGGAGGAGGCGCACCACCTGATCGGGTGTCCACCACGAGCATTCCACCCCCGGCGAATGTAACAAACGTCAGGGTACTGCTCCGATCGACGATGGGGCAGATGACGGCGTTGTTGGGTCGAGGTGCAGCCCCCGGGGTCTCACAGGGGGCCCCATTCGGCGTGGTGCAGGTGGCCAGGTTGAGGGTTGCGGCCAGATCATGGGCGATATCCCCCGCCCCTTCATAGGGGGTTCCGTTGCCGTTCGCATCGGTGTTAATGCGCTCGAGGAGCTTGCCGTTCTGGTTGGCCACGATCACATAGGCATTGTTCGGGGCCGGGAACGCCGCGTGCGCCTGGCGGGCCCCGCCCGCGCCCACGCTCATCCGCAGGCACTTGACCGGGGTGCGGGTGGCGCTGTCCATAAATACCACGTGACCGGAGCCAACGAAAGCGATCACCGCGTAAGAGTGGCCGGCATTAAATGCAATGAGGTGCGCCCGGACGGGGTTGGCGCCGGTTTCGGCCAGGCACATCGCGCTCGTCGCCCCACCCAGGTCGACCACTTCGGGAACGGCCGCCTGAGGATTGCCGACGAGATCGCTGCCGCGATAAATATAAAGCGTTCCGCCAAACGTCGTCCCGGCCGTGTTTGACTGGTCGATAGCCCAGACTTCGTAGGTGCCTTCCCCATCGGCTTCCAGGGGCAGCCAGCCCGCAGCAAAAGCCAGGACGGCCGTCACCCAGAGCAGCGCGATCCCGATCCGCCAGGTCGATTTGTGTTTCATGTGAGCCTCCTTGCACCGATGATGTGCGCAGGCGATCGAACGATAAAAAACGCCAAAATGGCCGGTAGAGGAACCCGATCGGAACTTGCCCGAGGATCTGCCGATTCCTCGATCGGGAATGCAGGCGATTGAATCGCCTGTGGGGAAAAGAGGCAGCCCGGATCGCCAGAAGAATATCCGCCGGCACTCGATGAAGGCGAACCGCTTCCCCAGGTGGAAACCACGGAGACCAGATCGATCAAAAAAGGTTGTTGGAAAATGTGTGGTCGTGAATCCGGTCCGGAGAGGGGAAGTTAATCCAGCTTAGAGTGCGGCGATATCACAACGCCTATTATGGCATAGCGTCGATGGGGACACAATACCTGAAAAAGCGGAATTTCGAGGAGCCGCTTTCCGGGCGGCCGCTAGCCGCTGTTCTCGTCGAAATACATCCAGCCGCTGAGCTCCGGCGGCTCGATGCCGACCTGCGTCAGGATGGTCATGATCTGCGACCGATGTTCGGTGGCGTGGTTGATCGCCTGCGTCAGGATGATCGTGGAGGGCACCTCCCGGGGGGTCCCATCCCAATCGAGCATCACCGTATCCCCTGGCCGGACCTGCAGGGCGGCCGTGATCAGCCCTTTGCCGCTGTCGTGAATCGAATCCTGCAGCTCGGCCAGGGATGGCGGCGGGGCGTCGGCCGGCCGGCGGTAGGGCTGCCCGGTCTGCAGGCGGTGCAGATAGGCCCGTTCGGCATGGGCGATGTGCTCCAGCGTGTCCTGGATCGTGCCGTAGACCCCGGCTGCTTCAGCCGCCAGCTGCTCCGCACTTAAACCGGCACACAAGGCGAACAACCGGTCATTCGCCCACAGATTGTGGCGAAACAGCGCCACGAGCGTTTCGTCTGTGAAGACCGCGGATTTTTTCTCTGCCATGCTGCCAATTCCTCCTCGTACCCCGGCCGCCGCAGCGGTCCGGCACGCCAATAAAAACCTTCATCGATGGGCCTCAATCGGGCCGGTTCGCTGCATCGAGTAGAGGTGAAACGGCCCTTTGTCATCCACCCCTTCCGTCTCGAACTGCATGCCGATTTTTTCCGCCACCCGGCGGGATGGGTGATTCTCCGGATCGATCAGGCAGACGAGACGAGTCAGGCCAAGGCGCTCGACCGCATAGTCGCGAATGGCCTCGGCGGCCTCGGTTGCCAATCCCTGTCCCTGGCAGCGGCGGTCGATCAAATAGGCGATTTCAACCTCACGCCGGCCGTCTATCATCCAGGGAAGCAGACCGCAGCGGCCAATCAACCGGCCGCTCTCCCGGTGAATGGTTGCCCAGAGACCCAGCTCGGGAAACGTGGGATGCCCGCGGCGGAACCACTCGACTTCAGCCAGCGCTTCCTCCCGGGTCCGGGGAGCGTCGGGGATAAACCGGACCATCTCCGGGTCGCTGTAGAGGGTCCAGAGCGGGTCGAGATCCTCCGGCAGGAAATAGCGCAGGCTGAGGCGGCGGGTTTCGAGAATCACGACGGCCGGTCTCCTTTCAGCCGGTTCAAACCGCGATATCGCGTCGATTCAGCCCCCAGACGGCCACGGCGACCAGAACGGCCGATGTAACCACCAGGACGGCGATTCCCCCCGGGTCAAACCCTTCCCGCAGCGGGTCACCGCCCAAATAATAATAAAAAGGGGACAGCTTCTGCGCCCCTTCGAGCCACTCGACGAGCGGCGCCAGGTTGTTGGCCAGGAAACCGGCCAGCGCCACCCCGGTCGTGACCCCGATGGCCAGGCTGGTTCGCCCGGTCAGGGCGCCGACGGTCAGGGCGACCGATCCGATGACCAGTCCCAGCAGGGTGAGGCCGACGCTGGCGGCCGCGATGTTGATCACGGGAATCCCCATTTCAGCGATCCCGGCGGAGATGGAGACGGCCGCCCAGGCCACGAAGCCGAACAGGGCGATGGCGGCCGCCAGGGCGGCAAACCGCTCCAGCACGAAGCGGGTGCGGCTCACCGGGTGGGCCAGCAGGATGTCGAGCATCCCCGATTCTTCATCGCCGGCCACCGCCCGGGCTCCGAGCGTCAGGGAAAAGATTACCGTCAATACCGCGCCGATCAGGGTGAAAAAGGTGGAATTCAGGTACCCTTCCGGGGAAGCGTAGTCCATAGCTCCCATCAGGACGCTCAGGTACTCCGGGAGCTCGATGTCGAGCATGCCGGTGTCGGCGTAGGTTTTGTAGCTGGCCACATAGACGAGGCTGACGACGACCAGGGCCAGCGACCACCACATGAACAGCCGCCGCTGATCGTACAGGGTTTTGGCAAACACATTACGCAGCATCATGGTTTCCTCCCCGGTTGTTGTCCATCCCCACTTCGCCGTAGTAGGCCAGGAAAACCGTTTCGAGATCGGGCGGCCGGCTGTTGACCCGTTCGATCGTAAAATTCGCGGCCCGCTTGATGAGCCCGTCGGCCCGCCCCTCGACCACGCAGCGCAGAACCCGGCCGTCGATGGTCAGGTCGCGCACATCGTCGAGCCCATCAAAGGCGCCGGCCGGCACCGGCTCGGCAAACCAGATTTCCGTGAACTGGCCGGCCCGCTCGCGCAGGCTGGCGACTGATTCGATGGTGACGAGCCGGCCGCGGCGCAGCACGGCGATCCGGTCGGCCACCTCGTCGACCTCGGCCAGGATATGGGAAGACATGAAGACGGTGCGGCCGGCGGCGCGCACCTCGTCCACGAGCGCCAGAAACTCTTTCTGCAGGAGCGGGTCGAGGCCACTGCTCGGCTCGTCCAGGATCAGCAGCTCTGGCTCGTGCATGAAGGCCTGCACGAGGGCGACTTTCTGCTTGTTCCCCTTGGACAGCTGGCGCAGCGGCCGGGAGGTATCGAGCGCGAAGCGTTCGGCCAGGGCCTTGATGCGGCCGGCCGGCACCCCGCCGCGCAGGTGGCCCAGATGGGTCAAAAATGTGGCGACGGTTTCCCGGCCGGCAAAGGGGAGTTCGCCCGGCAGGTAGCCGATCCGCCGCCGCACGTCGAGGCTGCCCTTATGGGCGTCGCGATCGAGCAGCCGGGCGGAACCGGCCGTGGGGCGCAGCAGATCGAGCAGCAGGCGAATCGTCGTCGTCTTGCCGGCCCCGTTGGGACCGAGAAAGCCGAAAATTTCCCCCTGAATGACCTGCAGATCCAGCCCATCCAGGGCCAGCACCCCGCGCCGGCCGTAGCGCTTGGTCAGACCGCGGGTTTCTATGACATTTGTGGGCATTAAACCCTCCTTTTCCGAAGGTTTAAACAGGCTGCCCGTCTGGCCACCTGCCCCCGGTCCGGTATTTTTCCCCGGCTTTGGACCCGCTGTCAAGTTCCACCTGTTTTTGCCGGATGCCCGCGCGAAAAAGTCCTCGAGTGACCGGACAGGTCCGGCCAGATTCGAAGCAGCCAGTGGGGAGCGGCCCTAATTTTCCCGGAAACTGGCAGTTTCCGGGAAAATATGGTCGACTCCTCCATTTTATCCCCCACCGCCCCCGCCCAAACTCCCGACTTTTGCCAACCTTTTCCGGCAGCCGGCCCGGCCGCAGCTTATCCGCCGATCATAAAATCTGCCAGCACCTCGTCGATCATGCGCCTGGCGTAGGCCACACCCAGGGGATTGGTCTCGCGATAATAGGGGACAAAGATGACCGCCTGGGAAAGGGCCTGCCCCCGGCCGCGCTGCCAGGTGGCTTCATCGACAGCAAGCGCTTCGCGAAAATGGGCCCGGCTCTCCCCCGCAAACAGCCCCCAGGCGATCATCAGATCGCAGGCTGGATCGCCCACCCCCAGGCCGCTAAAGTCGATCACCGCCCGCAGCCGCCCCTCGTGAACGAGAACGTTGCCGGGGAGCAGATCGCCGTGAAACCAGACCGGCGGCCGCTCCCAGACCGGAGCCGCCAGGGCCGCTTCCCAGACGGCCAGGGCGGCCGCCTCGTCGATCATCCCCGCCATGGCGGCGATCGCTCGCCGGGTCTGGCGATCCCGCAGCTCGAGCGGCACCCCGCGCAGCCGGTGCTCGAAGGCAGGCGGCCCGCCGGCCGGGTCGATGCGCTGCAGAGCGGCGATAAAGCGGGCCATGTCGGCCGCCGCCTGCAGCGGATCCGCCAGCCGGTCGAGGGTCGCATTCTCCCCTTCCAGCCAGCGATAAATCGACCAGGGCCAGGGGAATTCCTCCGCCGGCTCGCCGATCGCCAGCTGGATCGGGATCTGCAGCGGCAGGTGGGGGGCCAGCCGGGGCAGCCAGCGGCGCTCTTTTTCCGCCTGCCCGACCGCCCAGTCGATGCGGGGCAGCCGGACGAGCAGGTCGTCCCCCAGCCGGTAGAGGGCGTTGTCGGTGCCGGATGACGGGACCGGCCGCAGCGGCCGGCCGCCCCACTGCGGAAACTGCCCCGCCACCAGCCGGGCCACCAGGTCGACACTGGTGGCGATCTCTCCGTCGTGCATTTTTTGGAAAGTCATCATCCAGCAAGGGGGCGGTCAGCGCAAATACTTAACATAAAATAATTCAGGGTCTCCTTCATCGAGATCGTCGACGATCCCGCTCAGCTTATACCCGGCCCGGCGCAGCAGCACCTGCATCGGCAGGTTGGAGAGATTGGTCGAAGTGAACAGTTTACTGGTCCGGCAGCTCTCTTCCAAATGGCGCATGAGGGCCTTGCCGATGCCGCACCGGCGCCAATCCGGGTGGACGACCAGCAGCGAGACGAAACCGTTTTCGAAGAAGGTCTCATTCATGACGCCGTAGCCGGCGATCGCTTCGCCGGCGGCCACCACGCACTGCCATTCGGCCAGAGCGCGCCGGAGGTAATCGGCGCGCGCCTCGCCATGCGCGGCCTGCGGATCACAGCCGAGCATCCCCGCCAGGTCCCCGGGCACGGCGGGGCGGATCGCCACGGAACGGGCTTTCACCGGCCGGATCCCTCGCCGACTGGTCGAAAGACCTGCCGGAAGGTAATTCCCAGCGCCCCGGCCAGGGCCGGCAGGTAGGCGTAGAGAAACAGGCCGAGCGGAATCGATCGGGGGGGAAAGCCATGGGGAAAGACCGTGCCGGCCGCCAGCAGCTCAGCCGATCCCCCGACGAGCAGTGCCAGCAGCACCGCCACCCAGCCGGCCGGCCGCCCTTCCCGCAGCAGCGTCCAGCCGATCACGACGAGCAGCATGGCGCCGACCGCGGTGTGAATCCCGGCCATGATCCAGTGAAAACGGGCGTGGGCCGCCAGCCCGGTCAGGGCCTGCTGCTCGCCCAGACCGACCAGGGTATGCTCGCCGAAGATGATCAGCGCACCGTAGGTCACGAGCCAGGCCGCGGCGTTCGCGGAACCCAGCCGCCGGCGCGCCAGCAGCAGGCCGGCGACCGGCGCCAGGGCCAGGACGGCCATCACCGCCATTGCCAGGAGTGAATCGGTCATGGTGAACCTCCCCGACCGGTCCAGGCGGAACAGGCGGCTGTTTCGCCCTGCCGGCGGCGCGCTGGAAAGCCCCGGCGCCTCAGGCCGCTGTCAGCTCCGCCGGAGCCTTCGGGAAACTGCGCGCCATCCAGAGGGCATAAACCAGCCCGGAAGCCAGCATCCAGAGGGCGTACAGGCCGGGGATGACGGCCATTTCACTGCTGCCCAGGATGGTGATAGCCACGGTAATGGAGACGGTGGCGTTCTGCAGCCCGGTCTCGATGGCGATCGTCGTGGCCTGAATGCGGTTGATGCCCGCGAGTTTGGCGACATAGTAGCCCACAGTCAGCGCCGCCACGTTCAGGAGGATGAAAGCCGGGGCGAAACGCGGACCGTCGCGCACGATGGCCGCCCAGTTTTCGACGATCAGGGCCGCCACGATCCCGACGAAAAACAGGGTGGCGAAGGTGCGGGTGGCCCGCTTGCTCCGCTCGGCCATCGCCGGCTTCCAGCGCCGGATGGCCATGCCAATAACGACCGGGACGATGGTCAGGGCGGCGACCTGGATCATCGTATCGGCCACCGGAAAGTCGACCACACCGTCCCCACCACCGTAAAGGCGGAAGGCGATGCTCAGCAGGAAGGGAATCATCAGCCAGGCCAGCATATTGGAGACGGCTGTCAAAGTGACCGACAGCGCCCGGTCCCCATCCGCCGCGTGAATGATCAGGTTGGAGGTCGCGCCGCCGGGCGAGGCGGCCAGCAGGATGATGCTGACGGCGTAGACGGCCGGCAGCGGGAAGAGGCCGGCCACGGCGAATCCCAGCAGGGGCAGCAGCACCAGCTGGCACAGCAAACCGGTCAGGACCGGCCGGGGCTGGGTCAGCACCCGCCGAAAATCGGCCAGGGTGAGGGTCATCCCCAGCGTCACCATGATGATGACGATGGCGAGCGGCAGAATCACATTCGAGAGGATACTTTCTTGCATAGATCTGTCTCCTGTGGGCTCAAGTCGAGTCGGACATCGGTTGAAAGGAGGGCCCCAACGAGCACCGCCTGCTGAGGATAACCCCGTGGTCCGCCCCGGGTTGCAGCCGAATCCCCACGCGCGCTTAAGTGGACGGCTCCGGAGGCAGGAGAAAAGTCAGCGGCCGGTGCAGCCGGGCGCACCAGGCGTTTTCCGAATGGTCGGCGCCGGCGAATTTAAGCGTCTGCCAGCGGGACGCATCGTACCCCCGGCGGCGCATCACCGCATCTACCCGGCGCTGGTGGGGTTCGTATTCGGCATCCAGGGTCTCGGTTCCGTAGTCGAAGTAGAGGCGGTGGCCGGCCGGATCGGGCAGATTTTCCTGGAGATAGGCCACAAAGGCATCCGGTATCGGATTGTTTTCCATCGGAAAACCGCCGATCCAGTGGGTCGAAAGGCAGCCGGCCCCGCCGAAAACGGCCGGATATTCGCACAGAGCGTAAAGGGAAATCAGCCCGCCCATACTTGAGCCGGCGATGATCGTCTGCTCACGCTCCGGCCGGGTGGCGTACGTGGCGTCGATGTGCGGTTTACATTCTTCGACGATAAATCGGAGGTAAGCATCCGACG
Organism: Promineifilaceae bacterium (SeqCode); assembly: GCA_041568735.1. Classification (GTDB taxonomy): domain Bacteria; phylum Chloroflexota; class Anaerolineae; order Promineifilales; family Promineifilaceae; genus WTJY01. The sequence goes on along the minus strand of JBFFZG010000016.1, from coordinate 6,031 downwards.
CCATGGCCGGGGGGACAGGTCCCACCTCGTCCTCCCCCGCCGCCTGCCGCAGAAGAAAATCGCGGAAGCCGGCCGGCAGGCGGGCGAAGGGCTTCTGTGGAAAATAATCGATCTGCCGGCCGCCGCCCGAATTCCAGATGCCGACGACGAGGCAGGGGCGGATGGCTCCCCGATCGATCAGGTCTCCTGCGGTTTCGGCCACCCCCCAGGACTGCCGGTTCCAGGTGATTTCGGGGTCGAACAACATCTGCCCATCGTGCATGTACAGGACGGCGTAGCGGCCGTTCGGATCATACCCATCCGGCAGCCAGACGTCGATGTGCCGCGGATCGACAAACCGGGATTGAAACTGCGAAATGCGCTCGACCCGCCCCCGGGCGACGGCAGGGATCGGCGCGGACGGGTCGATATGGGATAAGTTCATACCAATGTTTCCTCCAAACCGTCACGGGCTCAACAGGGGGTGCCCTGGTGGAAGCGCAGGACCCAGCCGCCGGCCGTACGCGACCAGAGCGAACTGCGCCGGCCTCTTTCCCGGCGGCCGTCTGCGTCGACATGGCTGCAGTAGGTCACGAGCGCCACCTCCGGCGCGATCAACCGCGCCTGAAATTCCGGCAGGGGAATCACCGCGCTGATCAGCCGCCGGGAGGAAGCCAGTGTCTCCGCCCGATCGTAAACGCGCCCGGAGCGGCCGAATTCAAGGAAATCCGCCGCCAGCAACCGGTCCATAAAGGCGGGATCAAAGCGGGTCTCTTCGCGCCAGAGTGATTCTTCGAGCTGCCGCAGCATCTGTCGATCCGCTGCCGATAGTTCCAGTATCATGTTGAACTCCTGTCCGCCGCCAGAAGGTGAGGCCGCGGTTTCGGCTGTGGGAGAGCGCCGTGAGTCTACCACAGGCCCTTCCTGCCGGCGGTACCGGGCACGTCGAATCAGGCCCGGCCGCGGCCACGATCGAGATGGATGCCCTCGCCTTATTTATTTTCGCCTCCGCCCGCTTCACCCCGCCGCAGCGCGGCCCAGAGCCGCCTTGAACGGCGATGAAGCGCTGGCCGCAGCGGGCCTGGAGGAGATCCTCACCCTCTTTTGATGGGCCGGCCGGGCCGCCGTCACCCGGGCCACCCCAGCAGGGGCTCCGGGAAAAACCAGAGAAAAATCAGGGCCATCAGGCCCAGCAAAACCCGGATCACCGGCTCGGCCGCCGGGGGGATCTTCATCGTGAAGTAGGCGATATTGCCCGCCGCGTGGAAGGCCATGGCCGGCCAGACACTGCCGCCGGCGGCGAACACAAAGCCGGCCATCAGCACCGACCAGGCGGTGAGATCATAAGCATAAGGCAGGAAGGCCCCCCGCTGGTGCGAGGAAGGAACCTGGAACATCGGCAGATGCCACAAGGCCCAGATGGGGCCGAGAAGAAGCGCCCCGCCGGCCGAGCCGAAAGCGGCGGCCAGCAGCGGCAGGGCCAGCCCGCGCCATCCGATCTCCTCGGAAAGAACGACGTAAAGCTGGGTCAGCAGCAGGCTCCGCCAGCCCGATCGGGGATGGTGCCAGAGCGGTCCGGTATTTCCCTTCGCTTTCCCGTTCCAGCGAACCAGCCCTGCGGCAACGAGATAGACGGCCGGCATCAGGCCGGCAGCCAACAGCGACCAGGTCAGGGCGCCGGGCGCGATGGCCAGCCGTCTTGCCAGGTCGCCGGCCATTCCCGCAGCCACAGCGACGGCGATCGCCGCCAGGGTCGGTCCAGGGAGACCAAGTCGATAGAGGACAAAGCCCGTCCCCGTCCGGGTCGACAGGTCCCGCCGGGCGATTGGCAGGTGAAAGGCCCAGGTAAAGGCATAGGCGCCGAGGAGCATGACCAGGAGAGGTATCATCGATCACCGAATGGAAACAACCAGACCACGCGGCAGAAGGGGTTCCATTGAATCTGAATCCTTTCGCCGCCTATTGCACTTCCCTCCACCCAAATTAGCCGGCCTTTCCGGTTCCAGCCAGGCGAGAGATCCTTTCATTCGCTTTTCAGCGGCTCCGAAACCGGCCGTTCGGCGGCCGGCCCCGCGCGCGGGCGGCCGCCCAGGACTTCGACCAACCCGGCGCTGATAACCAGAACGGCGCCGGCGGCCTGCCGCAGGCCAAACGGCTCGCCGGCCAGCAGGGCCGCGCTGCCGATGCCGACAACCGCCTCGAGCTGCAGCAGAATGCCCAGCCGGCCGGGATCGACCCGGCTCGTTCCCCAGTAGATGCCCCACATGACCGGGATGAGAAAGCCGCCGGCGACGAGCAGGAGCCAGGGGGCGAGGCTGAGCAGCAGGTCGAGCGAGGGCGGCCGGCCCAGTGCGGCCAGGGGGAGCAGGGCCAGGGTCAGCGAGGTCACCGAACCGTACAGGAAGAAGGCGAAGACCTGCTCGAAGATGTCGGCCGCGGCCGTCTGGCGCATGTGCATGGCGCCCAGGGCAAAGAGCATGCCGGAGAGCAGCGCCATCCCGTCGCCGAGATTCATTCCACCGGCGAGCGGATCTCCCAGCCCCAGAATGGCCAGCAGCCCCGCCAGGCTGAGGAAAAGGGAAAGAGCGCGCCAGCGGGTCAGCGGACGCCCCATCAGGCCGACCTCCAGAATTGTTCCCCAGGCCGGCATGGCGTAAAAGAGAATCAGCGAGCGGGCCACCTCGGTCAGGAGAAGGCTCTCGAGATAGAGCGCCACCGCCGAACCGATCAGCAGCCCGGTCCGCAGATGGCGGAAACCGGCCTGCTGCCGCTGCCGCCGGCGGGCGATCGCCAGCGGCAGCAGGATGGCCAGGGGAACGACAAACTGGGCCAGCGTGGCCCAGGCGGGATCGAGCCCCTGGCGGGCGAAGGCGCGCAGGGGAATCCAGAACAGCCCCCAGACGGCCGCGGCGATGGCGATGATTAATTCGGGGTAAAATCGTCCTGGCTGCATTCGTGGGATATCCAAGCAATGGGGCGTGGTGATAGGGATCGGCGGAAGGCTGGCGCTTCGTTAGAGCTCACCGACCCTCAGCTGCCTGCGCTGTGATGAGCATCCGGATGTTGATCGGCCACGAGATTTAAGGATAGATCGTATTCCAACAGGGCTTTTAGGCCGGCTATCACGAGGGTAAACCCTCCTTTCGAATCGAGCGCCTGGGCCACGATTTCATCGTCGCTTCCCTGGAAGCCCCGCTCGCTTATTTGCAGGAGGGTTGTGTTGTCCGCTCGCGCGGAGAACAGCCACTCTACGGTTCGCGCTGGCTGACCCCACTCAATGAGGATGCGCCGGTTCGGGTCGACTTCTTTCACGAAAATCACCGCGGACACGCCGTACATCTGCCATTCCCAATTAACCTCCTTCCCCGGCACCAGCATGCCACTGCTCCGGGTAAACCAGAACCGGGTGGTCACCGCCGGATCGACGAACGCGGTGAAAACCTCGTCGACAGGTCTCCGAATCAGCATTTGTACCTGGGCTATGGGTGGATTATGAAGCGGCATGGGTTACCTCCTGGATTATCGCAATAACAGGTATTTATATCAGGGGACAGGCATTGATCAATTTCCCTGGGCAGGAAATTCCCCGATGGCGTGCTGAACAGCCTCCCCTTTGCCCAACACCCGCCCTTCGCTCCAGCTGGTCGTCTGGCGCTTGTGGCTCAGCTGCTTATCAGCAGCCGGTCATTGATCCTTTTATTCGATCCTCCCTTTAAATTAATCGCACCTTCGGCATATGATCACACAGAGTCCCGCGTGCGGCGAGGATTCACGGGGCGATATCCCCGGAAGGCAGCTCCGTGGGATCTGACGGCACAGCCCTGGCAAGCGGATCTGCCGTCCCAAGATCCAGCCGCATGATTGGGCGTTCCGGGACGTGACGGGCGATTTCTTCGAAACCGGCCCGCCTGAAGGTCGTGACAAACCCGGTGTGGGAAGCGCCGGGTGTCCGCTCCGCGTCGAGCGGATAACCTTCCAGTGCCGGGATCCCGGCCAACCGGGCGGTTTCAATGGCCGCGGCGATAAGCGCGGCCGTCACACCCCGCCGCCGGTATCCCTTGCGGATATAAAAGCAGGAGATCGACCAGACCGGCAGCGCGTCGACCGGCCGCAGCCGCCGGTTCTGTCCGAGCCAGGGCAGCTCGTCCCGGGGGGTCAGCTGGCACCAGCCGACGCACCGCGCCCCGTCGTAGGCAAGCAGGCCCGGCGGCGGACCGCCGGCGACCCGCTCGCGCATCGCCGCCCGGTTCTCAGCGGCCGGCCGGCGGCGGTAGTCGGGGCCGATCCGCCAGTACAGGCACCAGCAGCGGCCGGCCGGGCCGGTCGTGTCGAAGAGATCCTCAAAGTCGGGCCAGCGGTCGGCGGTCAGCGGGTGAACGGCGAAAGCCACGGCGAACCCATCCTTTGACTCTAATTAACGCCGGCCCCACCAGGTCAGGATCGTGCTGCCGTCGGTGAAGCCCAGCGGCAGAAATGAGCCGAGGGTGAAGACCAGCAGATTGACCAGGGCCGCGTAGAGGGCGAGCCACCAGGCAAGCCCGCCGGCCGGGTAGAGCCAATAGGCCACGACGCCGGTGATAGCGGAGAACAGCAGGCTGGCCTGCGGCCCACCCAGGGCGCGCCGAATGTGCACGGCGGCCGGCAGATCGCCCTCATCCTCCGGATAGATAGACGTGCCCAGGAAAAGCAGGGTGCCGAGGTGGATGCCGGCCATCGGGTAGCCGGTCCGGCGCGCGGCGGCCGCGTGGCCCAGCTGATGAATGATTTCGAAGGCCGGAAACAGCAGAGCCGCTACCAGGCCGCCCACGAGCGCCTGGAAAGGCGGCAGGTCGAGCAGATAGAAGCCGGCTCCTCCCAGCACCGCCCAGAGAATGAGCAATCCGGTGAAGAAGCGGCCGTCGACGGTCAGATTCAGACCGGCGAGACGGCCGATAGGGATTTTTTTGGTCATCAAGCACCTCCTGTTGACTGGTCCCGGACCGGTCCGCCGGCGGCCGGAGCGCTAACCCGGGCGCCCCAGGGTCGGGGACGGCCGGTGAACAACCCACCACGCGCCGGACGCCAGGAACAGCGGCAGGACATAGGGCAGGAACACGGCGGCGAACATAGAGGGGTTCGGGTTGACGACCACGCCGACGGCGGCGATGATAGGCCGTCCAGCGAATTCCGCCGCGATTTCGATGGGGCCGCGGCCATCACCACCGGCGGCGCCCACTTCTTCAGGGAAAACAGGCCGGCCATGGCCGCCAGATAGAGGCCGCCGGCCAGGAGCCACAGCCCGTGCAGCCAGGGGGGCGCCGCGTCCATCAGCGGCATGAGACGCCATAAATCGTCGCCGGGGGTCAGCCGGCCGAGCCCTTCGGCCAGCATGAACACATCCAGGCGGTAGGCGGCCGTCAGGGCGGTCGCAAAAAAATCGTCGAACGCCATGAAAGCGAGCAGGGCGGCCAGTATCAGCTGGACCGGCAGCCGGTCGATATGTTTCATGAACCCACCCCTCCTCAACTACCTGGGCCGCAGGGCCCGCGGCGGATTTACGGGGGCGCCCACTGGCGCAGAAACGCCATTGTGCGATCCCAGGCCAGATCGGCAGCCGTCTGAACAAAGGCCTCCGACCGGTCGGGTTCAAAGAACCAGTGGCCGGTCCCGGGATAGTGGTGAAAGGTTACCGGCCGGCCGGCCGACCGAATCTCCGCCTCCAGCCCGTCGATCCCGGCCCGCGGCTCGTATTCATCCTGTTCGGCAAAATGGCCGAGGTAGGTGGCCCTGGAGCGGCTGAAATCGGCGGGGCCGCTGCCGTAAAATAGCACGATGGCGCGGATGGGCTCGGGGTCGGCGGCAGCGAGATCCAGCGCGTAAAAAGCGCCCAGGGAAAAGCCGATCACCGCCAGCCCGCGGCCGGGCTGCCCGGCCAGCGTGTCGAGGAAGCGGACGGCCGCGGCGATCTCGGCCCTGGCCTGCAGATAGTTGGCGTCAAGCGCGCTGCCGAGCGCTTCGGCGCCGGCAATGGTGTCGGCCACCTGCCCATGATAGAGATCCGGAGCGAAGGCGG
>JBFFZG010000015.1:0-31561 GCA_041568735.1 Promineifilaceae bacterium (SeqCode) | reverse complement strand
GTAGTCGATGATACTCCAGGTATCCCGGGTTGAGTTGAGCAGATTGGGGTCCTCGAGGGATTCGGTCAGCCGGATACCGGGCATGCCGGCGTAGATGAATTCGCGGTGGTCCCCCCAGCGATTTTCCCGGTCGATGGCATCGATAATGGTAATCGGGAAAGTGGGCACATAGAGACCGGCGATGTAATCGTAATAGCGGGCGATCTGCCCGGAGGAGGAGTACATGTAGTCGACGGCAAAGAGGCGGATCGACTGGGGAATCCCGATGCGGCCGCCGACCATGTCGTAGTTGATGGCCGCGATGACATTGGTGCCTTCCTGAATAATGCGCTGCACGAGATTCTTTGAGCCGAAGCTGCCCTGCTCCTCGGCCGCCAGGGCGGCGAAGATGATCGTTTGATTCCATGTGCGCGAGCTGAGCAGGCGGGCGGTCTCGAGCAGGAGGGCGATGCCCGAGCCGTTGTCGTCCGCTCCGGGCGCCCGGGAAAAGCCGTCGGTGACGTCGCCCGGCCGGGTGTCGTAGTGGGCCATGACGATGATGACGTCGTTGCTGCGGGTCGTGCCGGGAAGGATGGCGATGATATTTTGCTGATCGGCGCTGAAGCCGTTGAAGCTGAGCGGGAAGTCGTCGAGACGGACCTGCAGGCGGCCGTTGCTCGAAGCGCCGACCCGCAGGAACTCGTTGTAAATCCAGGTGCGGGCCGCGCCGATGCCAAATCGCTCCTGGTCGATGGCGCTGAAGGAATTGCGGGTGCTGAAGTTTTCGAGCTGCTGAACGTAAGCCATCAGCTGCTGCTGGGAAACATTGTTGACAAGCGTTTCGACGTCGAGGTCGATATCGGGCACCACGCTGCTGACCGGGTCGGTCACGACCTCGCCCGGCGCCTGGCTCAAAGCGACTTCGAGTGGGGGGGCGGTGGGAATCGGCGTGGGCAGGACGAGATTTGGCGGCGAAAACAGGACGCACCCAAATCCGGTCAGGAGGAAAAGGACGATGATCAGCCGCAGGCGAGTTGCAAGGGAGGGGGAATGGATCATTCAGCAGTTGCAGTCAGACCGCGGGATCCGGAAAGGAACCCGCGGTCGTTTGAGCCTCGGTCAATCAAACGGTCATCGTTACGTGGCCGCCCCAAAATCCTTATCAAGAGACCTATTCGCCGGCTGGTTTTTTGATCGCCAGCAGCGGGCTGATCAGGTCGACCGGGACGGGGAAGATCGTCGTCGTATTCTGCTCAACCCCGATTTCAACCAGGGTTTGCAGGTAGCGGAGAGTTATCGCGCCGGGTTCGGTGGCCAGCATGCGAGCGGCATCGGCCAGCTTTTCAGAGGCCTGGAGCTCGCCTTCGGCGTGGATGACCTTGGCCCGCCGCTCCCGTTCCGCTTCGGCCTGGCGCGCCATGGCCCGAATCATCTGGGGATTGAGTTCGACGTCCTTGATTTCGACGATGCTGACCTTGATTCCCCAGGGTTCGGTCGCCTCGTCGATGATGTGCTGCAGCCGATCGTTGACCGTTTCCCGGTCGGCCAGCAGCTGGTCGAGCGAAGACTGTCCGATGACGTTGCGCATGCTGGTCTGCGAAATCTGGGAGGTCGCCCGTCCGTAGTTCTCCACGTTAATAATGGCCGCGATCGGGTCGATAACGTTGAAGTAGACGACCGCGTTGACGCGTACGGTGACGTTGTCGGCGCTGATCGCCTCCTGGGTGGGGACGTCGAGGGTAATCGTGCGCAGGTCGACCTTGACCATCCGATCGATGATCGGGATGATGAAAAAGAGCCCGGGGCCTTTAGCGCCGGATACCCGGCCGAGGCGGAAGATCACCCCCCGCTCGTACTCCTGGACGATGCGCACAGACGCCGCCAGGACAGCCAGGGCAAGAATACCCCCGAAGCACAGGAAGGGGATGGTAAAGCCTAGATTCATGGGTTCCTCCTCGCAGGGTGATCCTACCGGTGAGGGCCGCTTGCCTGTCCCGGCAGGTTGAAATGTTTTTCTGTCATCGTTGATTATAAGCGTTATATCTCCGGGAGGACAACGACCTTAATCTTAACTTGACGAGACCGGGTGGCTGTGGCAGAATTTTGCTTCGAGTTCCCATAGCTCAATGGATAGAGCGTTGGTCTCCGAAGCCAAAGATCCAGGTTCGATTCCTGGTGGGGACATCATTAAATAAGAGCGCCGCGAAAGCGGGGCTCTTATTTTTTAAGGTACCACGCCGGAATTGATCCTGCCGGAGGTCTTCTTTAGATGTTCCTCACTCGAGTCGCCTCGGATTTAAGCTCGAGGTCAGGTTGTGCTGACTCTTCATTTGTACGTCCCCAAAAATGGGGCGGATTGAGGTGCAGGATTGGAATGCGGCAGGCCTCTCCGTGTCACGACAGCTGGCCGGGGGTAGAAAATTCGCCTTAAATTTTAAAGGGGCCATCAGAACCCTGACGTGACCACAAAAAAGCGGCCGGATTCACTTGTCCGGCCGCTTCTGGCGTCCAGGTTACTCTGAAGCGAGGGTCAACCGTTCACTGCTATGGGCCTTCTGGTGTAAACAGCACGTGGCCACCAAAGTGGCCATCGGGCGAGTCCCACTCACACCAGACAAGATTGGGATTGCCCTGAGCGCCTCGCTCCCAAATGGGGAGCCACACCCCGACGAAAATATAGAGCGATTTGGCCAAGCCGACCTGCGTGCTGTCCGGGACATGACCAGCCACTCCCTGGCCGGCGACAATGACAATGTCGTAGAAATTCCCATTTTCACAATCGGCGTTGGTCAGAATGGTCACGTTGCCGTTATCGGCCGGCGGATTGGCCAAAGCGATGCTGAATGTCAACAAAGCCAGAGCCAGCGCGAGAAAAAATGCGGCAAGGTAGCGGGTTTTCATCATAACCTCCGTTGCTGCGTTCCTGGCTACGAGTACATCCTGGATATCTTCATTGTAACCCGATTGTCAAACCGGCCGCCTGGAAAGGGCGGCCACAAACGCTTTCGATGAAAGTGTTTCTGGGTTATCGGCTGATCTCGTTCTGGATTCCCACCTTGAACGGCCTCTCCCTGGTCCTGTACCGGCAGCTTGGCACGCCGAAACTCCCCCGGGAAATCGTCGAGCCAAAGCGCACCGAGGTCCTGGAATCAAGCGGCGGTGAGAGCGCTGAGGCGAAATCGGCATCGGCCGGCAGGGGACGGTCTGATAAAATCGAAGAGGCGAGAAAAAATTTGCGGCCGACCTGGCCCAAAAGAGAGCCATTCAAGAAGGAAAGCGTATGAACACCTCTTCTTCCCCCTCCCAACTCGACCGTTGGCACCGGATCGTCTTCAAACGCGACCTGCAGGATTTGCAGGCGATGCTGGCCGACGATGTCGTCTTCTACTCCCCGTTTGTGTGGAAGCCGTATCAGGGCCGCCAGGCCGCGTGGGTGATCCTGGCGACCGTCAGCGAGGTATTTCAGGAGTTTGCCTATCACCGCGAGCTGGTTGACGGTCACAACTGGGCGCTTGAGTTCAGCGCCCGGGTGGGTGAGCTGTCCGTGAAGGGAATTGACCTGATTCGGCTGGACGACGAAGGGCTGATTCGGGAGTTCGAGGTCTTTATTCGGCCGGCTAACGGTCTTCAAGCATTGGGTGCGGAGATGGCCCGGCGCTTGGGCCAGGACAGGTCAGCCGGATGATTCCCGGCCAGCCTGGCCCTGTGGATATCCTGCAAAAAACGACCGGAAGCGGAGAAAAACCAGAGCGCCCGCTTTTGCGGGGTTTTATTTCTTATTTTTCAGTCGCAGCCGGATCAGAATTTGCCGGCGCCAGCGCGGCCATCAGGGCCGGATAATCGGGCAGCCCGAGCGGTTCCGCGATTTCCTGGCGCCAGCGGTCGTCCAGCTCGGCTTTTAGGTCGTCGTCAAGCCGGACCTTCCCCTCGCCGCTTTTCCCTTCACGCACCTTGTCGGAATTCCCGTTCGGGAGACCGGCCAGCCGGTTGAACGCCGCAGCCAGAATGTGCTCGTCGAACTGGTCGACGTGGGCGCGCATGAAGGGGTAGGAGGACTGGTGGAGGACGATCCGCTCCAGTTCGGGATCGAGCTCCAGGTCTAAAAAACGCGCGATTCGGCGCACGCCGGCCGGCAGATCGGCCTTCATGAATTCATAGGTGAGCAGCAGGACCTCCGGCCGGTGGCGCTCCCGCCACCACGAAGCCAGGTGCCCCCAGTAGCTGCTTCCCCCTTCACGGCCCAGGAAATCCCCCCGCGTGAAATCCGCCAGGGTGATCCGGCCGGGTTCAAAAAACCAGCCCTCCATGAAGTGATAAAAGGAGATAGCGACGTCGTACGGATCGCGAAAGGAGACGATGTAACGGCCGCCTTTGGGAACCCGTTCATAGTCGAAATGGCTCTTAAAAGCGCGGAAGGGGCCGTCTTGCGGCCCGTTCAGGTCAAATCCGAGAAGACCGGCCGTGATCAGCCACGGGACCGCGCTTGAGATCTCCGGAAAATCCATGCTTCCCCGCGTCCGCAGGCCGTGCACGATCTGCTGCAGCCATGTCGTGCCGCTCTTGGAAAAGGAAGAGATGATGACATCCGAGGGGAGGGGACGAAAGTCGAGCCCCTGCTGAACCAAGTCCTCGCTAAAAACGCGCTCCCGGGCGGCGTGGTATTCGGCCATCGTCACCGGCAGGGTTAGGCGAGATGTCTTCATTTATGTTCTCCTTGTGTGTACGGGATATCCGCGTGTCCTGGGACTTTCCCGCTGCTGCCTGGAGTGAAATTCTGATGGGCGATCGATCCAATTGGTCCTGATTTAAAGAGGCACAAGTCGCTGTGTTTCGCCCGACAACCTGTTCTTCCCGGATAGACTCATGCGCCAGGCATGCTGGTTCAGGCTGCCGGGAATGCGGGCAGGACGGCCGCCGCCAGCGCTTCCAATCCGTTCAGGTCATCCAGATCTAGCCACTGGAGCATGACCTGCTCCACCCCGGCCGCCATGAGGGCGGCCAGCTGGTCGACGACAGCCGGACCGGTGCCGACGATCACCCCGCGGGCGCGCAGGTCGGCCTCGGTTACGGATCGACCGGCCAGCTTTCGCTTCAGGTCGGCCTGGTCCCGGCCGAAAATGAGCCCGGTCATCAGCGAGCGCCGGACGGCCGCGGGGGGCCGTCCCGCGTCGATAAGCAGCCCGTTGAGCCGCCGGTTGAGGGGCTCGAATTTTTCCGGTGGAATATAGACGGCGTTCCACTCGGCCGCGTAGCGGGCCGCCAGCGGCAGGGTGCGCCGGGGGCCGTTGCCGCCGATGAGCAGCGGGGGACCGCCCGGCCGGACCGGCCGCGGGAGCAGGATCGCCTCCCGGAGCCGGTAGGTGCGGCCGTCGAAATCGACCGGCGTGTCGGAGTGTAGGAGGCGGATGATCACCTCCAACCCTTCCTCGAAGCGGTCGAAACGCTCTGGGATCTCGAGCAGATCGTGGCCGAAATGGTCGTGTTCGCGCGCCTGCCAGCCGGCGCCCAGCCCCAGCATGAGCCGGCCGCCGGAGAGATCGTCGACGGCAGCCGCCATGCGGGCGGTCAGCGTCGGATGGCGAAAGGAGACGGGCGAGACGAGGGGGCCGAAGGCGATCCGCCGGGTGTGGGTGGCCAGCCAGGTGAGGGAGACCCACAGTTCGAGCGAATCGAGATCTGGCGGGTTGGCATTCGTGTAGTGATCAGAGCGGTAGAGCCCGGCGAAGCCCAGGTCCTCGACGGCCGCCGCCAGCCGCTGCCAGCGGTGCCAGTTCAGGCCGTTCTGCCCTTCGATCATGATGGAGATTTCCATATTTTCTCTTCCCTTCGTTCCTCAACGCGGGGTTTTCCCGGTGATTCCCTCCCAACCCGATATGGAAGCTGGCTTGCCAGAGCATCCTCTCCGGAGGCTGGCAACCGATTATGGCTGAAGTCGCTCGATTGTCGAAATGAAAATTCATTCGATGGTCGGCGGAACGGACCTGGCCTGTTCGGAATCCGGCGAGACGCGGGTGGCAAAAAAAAGGCGGGGATGGTCACCATCCCCGCCTCGACGTCAAATCTCCTGGGATCTTAACGCGGCGCTCGTCCGATCGCATCGAAGCGGGCGTAAAAAGCGGTGGGAACTCGATCGAGGAACCCGCCGTTGCGGCCGTCCGCCCAGGCCAGGAAGACATTATTGCCGAACGAGAGACTGGTATTGTAATCACCGAAATTCGGAATAATGCTGTTGATCGGGGTGGCCGCACACCAGTTGGTTGAGACCCCGGTCACCCGCAGCGGCGTCTGCCAGGTGGCGCCGCCGTCGGTCGACTGCGCCCAGTAAACATCCGAGAACGTGGTCACGGTGCTCTGTCTCAGGGTCGGATTGCCTAACGGCCCGCCGATGCGCACGCTGCATTCGATGTCGGCCGGGTTGGGAGTGACATTGACATCGGCCATCTGATAGTACGTCACGTCGACGTTGCCGGTCGTATCGACGCTGACTACCGGCCACATCTGGACCAGGCCATCCGCAGTCGGATGGACCGCCGTACCGGCGCTCCAGGTGGCGCCGCCGTCATCGGAGTAGGTCACGTAGACGTCCATATCCGAACCGAAGGGAGCCGCGCCGGAAGCCGCGCTGCAGTCCTGGTAGGTGACGTAAATTCGGCCGCGGAAGGGGCCCGACTGCGCCACGGCGATCCGGGGGAAGTCGTTGGACGACGTCCGGTTGTAGGCGGCCGGTGGGGTGAGAGCCTGCGAGCAGAGCGAGGCGATCTGCAGCGGGGCCGAGAAGGTCATTCCGTGATCGGATGAAGCGGCGAAGGCGATCGTGGCGCGCGGCAGAACCGCTCCTCCGAGCAGAGGCGCGAACCAGCCCCGCTCCCACACGACGTAGAGCTGACCTTCGGGACCAACCGCAGGCATCGAGCCCTGATCGATGATTCCATCGGCGCCGCAGGCCGGAGTATAGGGATCGGTAATGAACGCTTCATCCGGCTGGATAATCGTGCGCCCCCATGTCTGCCCGCCATCCAGTGAGCGATAGAGCTCAATCTGGCCGAAGCCAAAGAACGGAAGGCCGCAGAGTTCGATGAAATTGGTCAGCGTGATATAGACGTGGGTCTGGTTCCCGCGTCGATCAACTGCAAGGGCCTCTTTGTCGACGAAATCGTTCGGATAATTCGGCGATTGAACCAACACACTGTCGGTCCAGGCAAACAGATGGTCTTGAAAACCACCTCGATGCAGGGACACACCGGCCGGCGGTAAGGCGGCATCGTCTTCCCAGATACCCAGGTTGGCGTAGTAAAAAGTGCCGCTTCCGCTCCGATCGATGGCGAGCCAGGGATCGCCCCGGGTGATGAAATTGCCAGTGGCGCTGCGCCCCTGGGTGCCCGGGCCGAAAGCAACCGCGTTCCCCATAGGCGGGGCGCCGCCATCGGTGAAAGTCTGCCCGCCGTCAGAAGAATAGGCGTAGCCGGATAACCCGAGCGGCGGACCGGGTGAGAACGGGGCAAAGCCGAAACCTTCACCGTCATTCCAGCCGACGACAATCCGGCTGCCGTTGCCCCCGACCGCCAGCGCCAGTTCACTGGCACCAGACCGAAAAACGGCCGCCGGATCCTGATTCTGGCTGGCCTGCCGGTTCCCCTGCATCCGCGGTGGGCGGCCCGTCACCTGGTTGGAACTGGCCGAAGTGGTTGTCGCTGGAGCGGCCAGTCCGTCAGTGGAAAGAGCCGTTTTAATTTCTGCCTTCAAGTTCTGTGGCCCGGACCGCGCCAGCGCCTGAACATTAACGCCCATCAAGCCAGCAGCGATCAGAAGCGTCAGGATTACGAGTTTTAACTGAATACGCATGTCATTATCTCCGAGGAAGAATTCCGGATCGATGGCGGCCACCGATCACGGATTCACAATCGGTTCTGATCAATCCAATCCATACCAACCCTCCATTCGAGCCGATTCTCGAGCCGATTCAGCAGTCGGTTTGGAATCTGCTCGACCCATGAGATTGCCAGGCACACGTGTGATCCACCTTTGCCGGGCGAGCTGCCAAGGAATAATCGGCAGCTGGATATGCCGGGGAACAGAAACTTATGCTGTTAAGGTGTATGGGGAAAGCAATGAGCTCGATTCAGGACAGCCGATGCACGGCCTTCAGTGAGCGTCCTTTCGAGAAAAATGGCACGTGAAGGCTGGAGGTGAATCGGCGCTGACGATCATGTTGGAATCCCAATCCCATCATACCATGTTCGGGTTTTGAAAAGGGGGAGAAGCGAATTTATTAATTGAATCCTTCATCTCCAGCCTGAACAGGAACGGAGGGTCTGATCGAGTTTAGAACGAGAAGGAGAGGTTCTGCCAGACTGATCCGCCTGCCAGCGGCGATTATTGTCAATCCAGATACAATGGAGACAATTTCGTTATTCTTAACACATCGGGCGCCGCAGTTGGGGGTTGCCCACTTTCACACCGTACGGCGGAATCAACCGATTCAACTGCCTAATCGCTCATTGTTCTTCATGCCTTCCACGGATCGCAGTATCCCGGAAACTCAAATTATCATCCTTGCTCCTCACACCCTGCTGCGGGCCGCCTGGCAGGCGCTCGTCGGTCAGCAGCCCGGGCTGGCTGTGTTGGCGACGGCGTCCTCTTCTGTTGAATTCGAGGGGGTTGGGGAGCCTGAGGGGGCTGCGATCCTGCTCGATGTGGGCAGTGGGCAGCAAACCCAGGTTGAAAACCTGGTGAAAGCCCTCCCCGGGGTGGGAATTCTCGTTTTGGTCGACGATTACGACCTGGCGGAGATTGGCCGACTGCTCGGCGCCGGCGCGACCGGATTTCTGCACCGCAATGCCCCGGTAGCCGAGCTGGCCCGAGGGTTGATCGCCACTGGCCGGGGAGAAATCGTTCTGCCACCGGAGCTGGCGGCACGGGCCCTGGCCGCCATGGCCCGTGGCAACCTGGCGGACCCCCTACCCGAACCTAACCTGACCGAACGGGAGCTCGACGTGGTCCGCCTCCTGGCCCGCGGCCTGACCAACAAGGATATCGCCCAGGATCTCTTTCTCAGCGTGCGGACGATCGAAGCCCACCTGCGCAGTATCTTCGGCAAACTCGGCGTTGCCAACCGCACAGAAGCCGCCCTGTGGGCGGTCAACCGCGGCCTCGGCGAAATTTAGGTGTTATCACCTAATCCCCTTTGAGCGGAATCACCGTTCACTTTTTTGATGCCAGAGCCTATCATGGGAAAAACTCGCAGGAGAAGTCAGGATGTCTCAGGCCGTTAAAACCCAGCCTGAAACCGCCCCATCCGAGCGTAATTGCGCCTGGAAATTCGACCCTCAAAGCTCTTGCTGGATGGATTGATCGACATGAACGATAAGACGACGATCGCCGTCCTCGGCACACTGGCCGAGTTTCACAAGGAACCGATCCCATTTGACCTGGCCGCCCTGGTCGACCTGGTCGTCGGGATCCATCCGGATCTGCTCTGCCTGGATATGACCCGCGAGCAGTGGCAAGAGCCGGAAAAGGCCGATCTGCCCCCGGAATATCGCGAGGCGCTGCTTCCCCTGGCCTACCAGACTGACATGGTCATCGTGCCGGTCGCTGGGGCCGACCCCGACATTCGCCTCAGCGCCGCGGGCTGGCGCGGCCGGCTGATCGCCTTCCTCCGGCGCCGGCTGGCCTGGCTTCAGCGGACGGCTCCCGGGCCAGATGCCATCAACCAGGGGTGGCGTCACGACCTGGGCAATCTCTTCTACGGGTGGATCCGCCGGCTCACCGGCGGAACGGCCGGGCATCATTATCATGATCGCATTGATTTGTTAGCGGATAGCGTCGCGGCCGTCGCTCGCGATAACCCCGGCAGCCGAATTCTGGTCGTCACCAATATTCAGTACTGCCACCACGTTCGGCCGCGGCTCGCCGGCCTGCCGGATGTCGAAGTCACTGGCTACGCCGATTTGTAACCTTTTCAACGAGGAATTGAGAGATGAAGGACCATCAACACGACCTATCACCTGAGCACCAGCACCACGACCAGCACTCCCAGGAAGGCGCATCCGCCGAGGTCAAAGAAGACCCGAAGATGGCCGGCCACGATCATCATCACCACGAAGGACATTCTCCCACCCCGAAATCCCCTAACGAAATGGCCCCCGACGGCCATGAAATGGGGGAGGAGCACGGGGATCACAAAGGCCAGGGCGGCCACGGCAGCCACATGGGGCACGAGCAAATGTTCCGCGACCGCTTCTGGGTCAGCCTCGTCCTGAGCATACCCGTCCTCACCTTCAGCCCCGCGCTGCAGGGATGGCTCGGTTATGAAGCCCCGACCTTTCCCGGCAGTACCTGGATCACGCCGGTCCTGTCCGTGATTATTTTCGCCTACGGCGGCCTCCCCTTCCTGAATATGGCTACCTGGGAGCTGAAAGATCGCAAGCCGGGCATGATGACCCTGATTTCCCTGGCGATTTCCGTGGCCTTTATCTACAGCCTGGCCGCGTTCTTTTTCAATCTGGGAGAAAGCTTCTTCTGGGAGCTCGTTACCCTGATCGACGTCATGCTCCTCGGCCACTGGCTGGAAATGCGCAGCGTGCGCCAGGCGTCCGGCGCGCTCGACGAGCTGGCGAAGCTGATGCCGGACACGGCCGAGCGGCTCAATGAGTCGGGCGAATCGGAGATCATTCCCGTCTCCCGCCTGCGAATGGGCGACCGCGTCCTGGTCCGGCCGGGGGCCAGCATTCCGGCCGACGGCCTGGTGACGGCCGGGGACTCAGACGTCAACGAGGCCATGATCACCGGCGAATCGAAGCCGGTTTCGAAAGAACCCGGCAAAAAAGTGCTCGGCGGCACGGTGAACGAAGGCAGCGGCAGCCTGCGGATCGAAGTCACGGCCGTCGGCGACGAAACCGCTCTCTCTGGAATCATGCGGCTGGTCCGGGAAGCGCAGGAAAGCAAGTCAAAAACCCAGCTCCTGGCCGATCGGGCGGCCGCCTTTCTGTTCTACGCCGCCCTGGCGGCGGCCGTACTGACCGCCCTGGCCTGGCTGGTGGCGACCGGCTTCAACGTCGACGTCCTGAAGCGGGTCGTGACCGTACTGGTGATCGCCTGTCCCCATGCGCTGGGGCTGGCGGTTCCCCTGGTCGTGGCGATTTCCACCTCGCTCTCGGCCAGCAATGGGATCCTCGTGCGAGACCGGCTGGCGCTGGAAGCGGCCCGCGAGCTCGACACGATTATCTTCGACAAGACCGGGACCCTGACCCGCGGAGAGCAGGGAGTGGTCGGCTCCTGGACGGCCGCCGGGGCCGACCCCGGTGAAGCGCTGGCTCTGGCGGCAGCTATCGAAGGCGACTCCGAGCACCATATCGCCCGGGCGATCCGCAAGCAGGCGGCCGCGCAGGGGCTCGCTCTGCCGCCAATCGGCGAGTTTGAGGCGCTGAAAGGCCGCGGTGTGAAGGCTCAATATCAAGGTGAGTCCGTTTACGTCGGCGGCCCTCGCCTGCTCGAATACCTCGAACTGTCCCTGACCCAGCCCCTGGCCGATTTTGCCGGGGCGGCCGGTAACAAGGGACAGGGGGTCGTTTATCTGGTACGCGGGGAGACGATCATCGCCGCATTCGCCCTGGCCGATGTCATCCGGGAAGAGAGCCGGCGGGCGATCGACCGGCTGCACGAGATGGGCATCGAAGTCGCCATGCTCACCGGGGACAGCGAAGATGTGGCCCGGGCCGTCTCTGAGGAACTGGGCATCGACCGGTATTTTGCCGGGGTTTTGCCGGAGGACAAGGACAAGAAGGTCAGCGAGCTGCAGGCGCAGGGGAAGAAAGTGGCTATGGTCGGCGATGGGGTAAACGACGCCCCGGCTCTGACGCGGGCGGACATCGGCATCGCCATCGGCAGCGGGACGGATGTGGCCGTCGAATCGGCCGGCCTGATTCTGGTGCAGAGCAATCCGCTCGACGTGGTCAAGATCATCGAGCTGAGCCGGGCCACCCAGCGCAAGATGGTCCAGAATATCTGGTGGGCGGCCGGCTACAACATCATCGCCATTCCGCTGGCAGCCGGCGTGCTGGCTCCCTGGGGGATCGATCTGCCGCCGGCCGTCGGGGCGCTGGTCATGTCCCTGAGCACGATCGTCGTGGCCATCAATGCCCAGCTGCTGCGCCGCCTCTCCTTTTCCACCTGATTCCCCGGTAGTTCAGGCGTATTGAAGAGCACCCCGTGGGTCCGAGTAATCGACCCACGGGGCTTTCATTTTCAGTAAAGTCGAATCAAGTCAGGAGTGCGAAGATTCCAGGACCTGCATCAGGTGGACCAGCCGCTCCGCCTGGAGCCGGTGCATGATCTGGTTGAGGGTGGCCGCCGCCTCGGGATCGGTTCTCTCCATGCGACCCAGGGCTTCCCGCGTCAGCCGGTAGACGACCGTGGGGGTATCGGCCAGGACGTCAGCCGTGCGCCGGCTGCCGAGGAAAAAGCCGAGTTCGCCGACCATCCGGCCGCTCATCATCGTCTCCAGGCGGACCGGATCCCGTCCCGGCTCCGCCACCTGCGCCGTGACCTGTCCCGCCTCGACAAAAAAGAGATCATCGGCCTCCTCACCCTGCCGGATCAGCCGCTCGCCGGGAGCCAGCTCGCGCCGTTCCAAACAGGCCATAACCCGGCGAATTTCTTCTTCGACGGCCTCATCTTCCAGGACGAGGGCCAGCGCCCGCGGCAGGTCAGGGTAGGCGGCCGCCGGCAGCCGGGAGGAGACGAGGATCTGCTCTTCACACCATTCCAGGCCATGGTCGAGGTCGGCGAAGTGATGGATTATCCGGCCGTCTTCGGCCAGGCCGGCATCGACCAGGAGGCGTTTAATCGGATCCGACATTTCGGTCAGCACCAGATGGGCGCTGGCCGCCTGCACCATCTGGTGGATCTTGGCGAAACAGAGGCGGGCCGTGGAGTCCAGCCCGGTCACCAGGTGAAAATCGACGACAAAGAAGAACGGCCGATCGTCCGGCAGATTTTTCAACCAGGCCTGGATGCGGTCGATGAGCACCTGAGCGGTGCCAAAAAAGATATAGCCCTGGAGCCGCAGGATAAAGACCCGTTTTCCAACCTGCTGCAGAATTTTCCGCTCCTCGGTTGGGCGAGTGACCCGGCTCTGGATGGCATTTCCCGAAAGGCTGTAATGGACGATGTCGACGCGGCTGTAGTTCACCACGAACAGGATGATGGCGGCGATCAGCCCGACGATCAGCCCTTCAAGGAAGCCGGTGGTGGCGATGACGAGCAGAATGATGATGACGATGGCGTAGTCCAGGCGGGAAAAGCGAGACCAGGCCAGCACCACCCATTCGTGCAGGAGGGAAAGGCCGAGGGTGAGCAGCAGGCCGCCGAGCACCACCTTGGGGAAAAAGCTGAGAAACGAGCCGCCGAACAACAGGACGAGAAGCGATAGAGCGGCCGCGACCACGCCGGGCAGTCGATTCCGGCTGCCCAGGCGCTGATTGATGACCGACGTGGCGATCTGGTGGTACCCGGGCAAGGTGAAAAAGAGACCTCCCAGGAGGTTGGCCGCCCCGGTTAATTTCATTTCGTGATTCAAATCGACATCTCGGTGGAAAATCAGCTCGAGGGAGGTGATATTGAGGAGCAGGGCGATGGCCCCCATGATAACAGCCGCGCCGATGTTGGCGGCGTTGGGCCAGATGAGCTCCCATTCAATATGGCTGAGTTCGAGCGGATGAATCGGCTGCCAGATCCGGCCGGCGGGAAAGGGGCCCAGGAGCCAGCCGCCGACCTGGAGTTCGCCAAACGAGCTGCCGACCATCCAGGTGACGAGATAGAACAGGAGCCCCGCAGCCACGAGCAGGCCGGGTAAAGCCAGAGGATGGCCGATTTTCGGCGGCAGGAGGATCAGGAGTACTCCCAGGATCAGTCCTGGCAGCCAGCGCAGGAGGATTTCCGGGCCGACGAGCAGACCGAGGCTGGAGAGGCCAACATTGAGATCGGTCATCAGGCCGAGACCGCCCATGGTCAGCAGCCAGCCAGTGCTGGCCAGAAACCCGCCAACCACGGGATAGGGGAGAAAGCGAACCAGACGGGTCAGGCGGAAATAGCCGAGCAGGAAAAAGACCACTCCCGTCAGGAATGTTGTGAGGGCGATCGCCGTGGCGGCCGTGACAAAGAGCTGGGTGGCGGTCAGACCGGCCGCGGCGGCGGCGATGTTGGCCGTCACCAGCGCCATAATCGAGGCCGGAATATCCTGCATACCGCCGATAATCCCCTTTTGCGACCCCCAGATGGCGATGGCCAGGCCGGTAATGATAGACCCGATGAGAATCAGTCCAAGGCCCCGACTGACGTACAGGAGCAGCGGCCCACGAAAAAGCAGGCCGGCGAATGAGCTGGCCAGGATGACGTGGAATAAGGCGGTCAGGGCGCCTCCGGTCAGGGCCGGAATCAGGGTGCCGGGATGGAGCACCCCACCGGAGCGGGGCGTGGGTGTGGCCGGATTATCCCGACCCTGTGTGGCAGGTGATTCCATGAGCGGTTGTCCCTCAAGCCTGGCTCACCTTCAGGTTTGGCCGGACAGCCGGCCGCAGCCTGGCAGCCAGGCCTGAACTTAGAGTGCTGTCTGGGGCGGCCCGGAGACAGTCCCCGGTGGAGTTATCTGCAGTGGATCAGCGGCGCGTGCGCGGGGACGGCCGCCGCTTCGGCCGGTGTCCACCGCGGTAGCTCGGCGCCTCGAGCACGAAAAAGGTACAGCGAGATCCGTCCAGCAGCCGGGAGGCCAGGCGTGGGTCGATCTCGTCAATCGGTGTTGTCGTCGTGATGACGGTGGCCAGGCGGGCGTTGTAGCGGTAGTTAAACAGCTGGTAGAGTTTTTCCCGAACCCACGGCGTGGCGCTCTCGGTTCCCAGGTCGTCCAGTACGAGAAGCGGGGCGGTTTTGACCTCCATGAAGCGCTTGTCGAGGCTGGTGGTGCTGTTGGGGTTAAACGTCGCCCGGAGGTGGTCGAGCAGGTCGGGCACCACGATAAAGAGGGCGGGCTCGCCGTTGCGGGCCACGTGGTTGGCAATGGCGGCGGCCAGGTGGGTTTTCCCATTGGCAAAGGCGATGCTCTGCAGCACCAGCCAGCCGTCCGGGTTCTCCGAAAAGGCGCGGGCGGTGTCGTAGGCCCGCCTGAGATTGTCCGACTGGCTGCGCGGCAGCTCGTCGTCGCGCAGGTCGAACGAGTCGAAGGTTTTTTCGTGGTGCAGGCTGAGGGTCGACAGGTCGGATTGTTCCTGATCGACGCCGGTCCGGCGAAAATCCGGGGCGAGGACCGTGACGATCTGGGAAATGCTGGGATCGACCATGCGGGAGCGAATGCGGATGTCGATCGCCTCCAGCTCCTCATTGGTCGTGATCACCGTCGGCAGCTTGGCCGTGTACCGGTAGTTGAAAATCTGGTAGAGTTTTTCCTGGGCCCAATCGGTGTTGCTCTGGGTGCCCAGGTCGTCGAGAATCAGCAGAGGCGTGTTGCGCACCTGTTCAAAGCGCTGATCGTACCCCTGGGCGGAGCCGGGGGCGTAGGAGGCGCGCAGGTGATCTAGCAGGTCGGGGGTGTTGACAAACAGGGCGGAGAAACCCTGGCTGATTCGATGGTTGGCGATGGCGGCCGCCAGGTGGGTTTTCCCGCAGCCATACCCACCCCGCAGGACGAGCCAGCCATCCGGCTCATCGGCATATTCCCGGACGAGCTGAAAGGCGAGTTTGAGATTGAGCTGTTTGGAGGGGGTCAGGCCGAGACCTTCGGGCATAAACGTTTCAAAAGTGGCTTCGGACAGGAGCCCCAGCTGGCTGAGTTGGGTGAGGTTGTTGATCCGGTTCTCGTCGATGGCTTTCTGCCGGCAGACGCAGACCACCGCCCGGCCGAAGCGCGGATCCCCTGGCGGGGCGTCCGGCATGACAAAGCCGGTTCCCCGGCAGTGGGGGCAGTCTGGATCGCCTCCCTGGGCGCCGGCCAGCAAATCCCGATCCATCGGCGGCTGCGGATCAGCGCTTGATGAGGTCCCGGTATTCTTCGGGGATCTGGTTTCGTAGTTTTTCTTGATGATCTCGCTGAGAGACTCCATCTTGTTTTCCTTCTTCCTGCCAGCGGCGCAAGATGCCCAGGACGTACCGCCACTTGCGCACATTATTTTCGACCGCGATCTGGATCGCCTCTTCGATCCAACGGGCCGGATAGGTTTTTTCCGCATCGCGCAGCTCGTCGGCCATCAGCGGGGTCAGCGGACCGATATTTTGTTCGTAGAGTACGAAAATATTGGGGCGGTCGACCAGGATGTTGACCACCTCTTCGACGTCGAGATCCGGCCGCCATTCGCCGCGCGAGATGCCGTCGACGGCCGCCCGACCCCGGGGGGTGTTGGTAAAATAAAGGTCAATCTGGCCGTCCACCGTGCCGACGGTCACGTGGAGCAGGGTCCCCCGGGCCACCGCCCGCTCGAGCGCATCGAGCAGGGCTTCGGCCGCTTCCTGTGGGCTTTTTCCCAACCCCCGCATGAACTGGGTGGCGACTAAATAGTCGGCCAGCCTCAGGTAGCGAACCTCCCCTTCCTTCTGGGACAGGGCATAAAAGGTAAACAGGGTCACCTTGAGCTCGGCCGGATGGTCGATGATCGGCAGCAGCTCGGTAAAGAACAGATTCGGCACGTAGGTGAAATTGATTTTACCGTCAGGAAAGCCGGAAAAGCCTTTCATTTGTTTTTAACCCTGACTCCCTTTCAGAAGAAGCCGGCCGCCAGAGGTGGTTCCTTTTTCCATTATTCACCAATCGCCGGCCGTTGTCTAGAGCCGCATTTCCTGCCGCTGCAGATTGGCGAAGCTGGCCAGCTCGCCGTTCCAGTAGAGGTCGATCGTCGCGGTTGGCCCGTTGCGGTGCTTGGCTACGGCGATCTCGGCGATGTTCGGCCGGTCGGTCGTTTCCGGGTGATAGTATTCATCCCGGTAGATGAAGAGAACGATATCCGCGTCCTGTTCGATGGAGCCGGAGTCGCGCAGATCGGCGAGCATCGGCCGTTTTTCCTGCCGGGTTTCGACCCCGCGGCTGAGCTGGGCAGCAGCCAGAACCGGGACATCGAGCTCGCGCGCCAGCTGTTTCAAGCCGCGGGAAATCTCGCCAATTTCCATCACCCGGTTGTTCGAGGAGCGATCGGCCTGCATGAGCTGGAGATAGTCGATCATGATCAGGTCAATCCCATGCTCGGCGTAGAGACGGCGGCACTTGGTCCGCAGCTGCATGGGGGAAATCGATGGGGTGTCGTCGATAAAAATACGGGTTTCACTGAGCCGCTGCACCGCTTCGTAAAAAATCGGCCATTCGTGGTCCTGCAGGCTGCCGCGCCGCAGCCGCTGCACGTCGATGTGGGTTTCGGCCGCGATCATGCGCTGGACCAGCTGTTCGCTCGACATCTCCAGGTTGAAGATGGCAACTCGCTTGCCGTAGGTGCGGGCGGCCGTCAGGGCGATGCCGTTCTGGAAGCTCGTCTTGCCCATGCCGGGCCGGCCGGCCAGGATGACCAGGTCCGAGCGGTTGAGCCCCCCCAGAAGCCGGTCGAGATCGGTGAAACCGGTCGGCACGCCGACGATTTCCAGTCCCCTGGCGTGCAGCTCCTCGATGCGGGCCAGGTAGCTTTCGGCCACCTGGCGCACCGGGACGAGATCTTTCGTCGTCCGCTGCTCGCTGATGGCGAATAGGATTTGCTCCGAACGATCGAGGACGATGTTGACATCTTCATCTTCGTCGTAGGCGAACTGGGCGATGTTCGATGCGGCGTTCAGAAGATCCCGCCGCAGGGAGGCCGCCTCGACGATGCGAGCGTAGCTGCGGGCGTTGATTGAGGAAGGGACGACGCTGACAAGCCCAATCACGTAGGCCTCACCCCCGACTTCGTCGAGCTGGTCCCGCCGGCGCAGCTCCTCGATGAGGGTCAGTGAATCAATTGGTTCGCCGCGGCCAAACAGGGCCAGGATCCCTTCGTAAATCCAGCGGTTGGCGACGCTGTGAAAGGCTTCTGCCTTGAGAAAATTGGCCACATCGAAGATGGCATCGGGGTCGATGAGAAGCGATCCGAGGACAGCTTCCTCCGCTTCGCGATTTTGGGGGGGGAGGCGTTCAGCGCTGCTCATAGGCGTGGATCCATTCCTTCAGGTATTGGGGACAAAAAACGTGAAACGCACTGTGGCCCGAAGGGCGACGTCGTTTCACGTTCGGTCAGGCGAAAACAATCAGGCTTTGGGCGATCAATCAGACGATTCATCCCCTTCAAAATCATCAAAATCGAGGGTGTCCAGGAAATCGGTAAAAGCATCGAGGGGGCCGATTTCTTCGCCGCCTTCTCCACCTTTAGCGCCTTCGGCGGCCGCTTCTCCGGCCTGCTCGCTGATGTCCGGCTCCGGTAGAATGCCGACTTCTTCCATGACATCTTCTTCGATGAAGACCGGCACCTTGGCCCGAACCGCCAGGGCAATCGCATCCGAAGGCCGGCAGTCAACGTCGATCAGATGGCCGTCGATGTCGATGTAAAGGCGGGCATAGAACACCTGATCCTTCAGCTCGTTGATCAGGATATGGGAAACCTTACCCTTCATTGCCTCGATCACGTTTTTCAGCAAATCATGGGTCAGCGGGCGAGCCACTTCGGTATCCTGCAGTTCGAGGGTAATCGATTCAGCTTCACAGGGACCAATCCAGATCGGCAGCTGCCGCTCCCCATCAACATCTCGCAGCATGACTATCCGATGCTGGGAAATCAGACTCACTCGAATGCTATCAATGACGACTTCTACCATAAAAGGCCTCTTTATGTTTGCAAAAACGCCTAGCTATTCTAGCACAGTTGGGGGGGTGCAATCAATTGAGGGTGGCTGAAACTTAAAGAGGGGGGCTGGGATAATCTCACGAGGTTACGCGGGGGTCCACCCGGGTTGGATATTCTCTATCGAGGGGCTTTCCAGGGGGTGTGATTCTGAGATCTTGATAATCATATGGCTGTCTTGTGCGCCATTTGGTCGCCGGCGGCCGGAATTTGTTGAAGAATGGAGACCGGAACCTGGATCGGACCTGACCGGACTGGTCCAGGCGGGCGGGCGGCAGACGCACCGGCCTGATGCATGCGAACGGGATGAACCAGATGACACGACGCCATGCGCTTCTCATTCTCCTGGGACTGGCCGCGGCCGGCCTGCTCGTCTTATTCGCGACCGGTCGAGTGGTTGCGCCTCGGGTGCTTTACCTGGCGCCGGACGAGAATGGAATCCACCAGCTCTTCCAGGTCGATCCGGCCGGAGAGGCGGCCGGGCGGCCGCTCGTCACCGCTGATGGCGGGATCCGGGCGTTTGCCCCCTCGCCGGACGGCCGGGCGATCGCCCTGATCCTGCCGGATCCGGATGGCACCGATCGCCTGGCGCTCTTCGACCTGGCTGCCTCGCGGCTGGCGCCCCTGGCCGACTGCGGAGTGAAACACTGCGCGCAGCCCGCCTGGACGGCCGACGGCACCCGGGTTCTCTACGATCGGGTCCCGGTGGATGAACGAGAGCGAGGGGATGGGGAAATGTGGTGGGTCGACGTCGCCAGTGGGGAGAGCGTCCCTCTGTTCGATCAGGGGCAGCTCGCCGGCCGCGCCCCGGCGATTTCCCCGGACGGCCGCTGGATCGCCTTCATCGTCCCGGAAGAAGAGGCGGTTCGCCTCTACCACATCGGCAGCGGGGAGATCATCAGCCTGCGCGGGCAGGGCAGCGAACCCCCACTGTGGGGGGCCGATGGAGCGCTGCTTTACACCAACTACCAGTTCTTCAACGAGGCGCTTCTCGTCCACCTCTACGCTTTCCAGCCGGCCGGCCGCACTTTCACCGACCTGAGTGGAGCCGAGGCGTTTGTGGCGGATGGGTCGGCCGAATGGTCGCCGGAATCCGGGTGGCTGGTCTTCACCCGCCGGCCGGCTCGCGCCTCTCTCGGCGGCCAGCTCTGGGTCATGCGGCCGGATGGCAGCGACGCGCGGGCCCTGACGAACAACGCGGATCTCCATCACGGCGCCCCGGCCTGGTCGCCGGACGGCCGCCAGATCGTCTACCAGCGCTTCGCCATGACCATCTCCCAGGCCGAACCGGAAATCTGGCTCTATGATTTTCAAACCGGTGCCCAGAAGCGGCTGGCCGCGCCGGGTTTCCTGCCGGATTGGTTGCCCTGATCCGGCTGCCGGACATGGGTCAAATTGGCGAATCGTATTACAATTGATCCATGGCCGACACGAAGTCCATTCCGGGGAACCCGGACCATCCCGGCATCAGCGCCGTCATCCCCCTGATTCTTCTCGGGGGAATTATCCTCTTTTTCTTTATCTTCTACCGCCTGCTGCCTTTTCTCATGGGGGGAGAGGCTCGAGAGTACGTCATTATCAATGGGCTCCTGGCTGTGTTTTCTTCCCTCCTGCTCATTCGGGCCCTCGACCCGGTCTTAAAACGGGTCTGGCCAAGCGGCTATGCCGTCCGGCTGGAAGACGGGGGACTGCTTTATTCCCACCCGGAGAAAGTCGATCACCGATTTGACCTGACCCGGCCCTTCAATCTGACGTGCTGGTATTTCAAAATGGCCGGTTATACACGCTACGGCCGGGAGCGGCAGATCAAACGGGGCACCTACTGCGTCGCCTGCCAGGTTCAGCAGGATGAGGAGCGGGTCGTCCTCTATTGTTTTGTCCCCGAGGCAGCGGCCGGTGAGCGCATCCGGGGACCTTTTCTCGAGCTGGACATGGGTGAAATTTACGATACCGGTCTGGCCAAACGCTTTCAACAGTGGCGGATGCCGGGCGGCCGCCCGGAGCTGCCCTCCGGGCTCATCGTATCCGACCGGGGGCGCTACTGGCTGGCCGAGCGGAACCGCTGGTCCGATGGGGTCGAACTGCAGCCCAATGACTTCAGCGCCGTTGTCGAGCACATTCTGCAGTTCGAGCCCCAGCCGGAGGGCTGAGGCCGGCCGCAGGCCGATAGGGGGAAGCTCGCTAATGAACACACTGCCAGATACGGAAAGATTTTGAAGGAGATTATCCCATGAGTCACTACGACTTTATGACCGAAGAACACCGGATGCTGCAGCAGGCGGCGCGCGAATTCGCGCAGAAGGAAATCGCTCCACGGGCGGCCGAATACGACGAATCCGGCGCTTTTCCGATCGACAACGTGCGTAAAATGGGCGCCCTCGGCTTTATGGGCATCGAGGTGCCCGAGGAGTACGGCGGGGTTGGCATGGATGCCCTGGCCTATGCCCTCGTCATGGAAGAAATCTCCAAAGCCGACGCCAGCCACGGCACGATCGTCTCGGTCAATAACTCCCTCTACTGCAAAGGAATCACGATGTTCGGCACAGAAGCCCAGAAGCAGGCCTGGGTCACACCGGTCGCCAGCGGTGAGCAGATCGGTGCCTACAGCCTGACGGAGCCGATGAGCGGCAGTGATGCCGGGAATATGGCCAGCCGGGCCGTTCTCAACGAGGCCGGCACCCACTACATCATCAACGGCCGTAAATCCTGGGTGACCTCCGCTCCGTACGCCGATCGGATTATCCTCTTCACAATGACCGAACCGGAGCAGAAGCACCGGGGAATTACCGCCTTCCTGATCGAGACGGACCACCCCGGCTTTTCCCGCGGTAAAACGGAGCCAAAGCTGGGCATCCGCGCCAGCGCCACCAGCGAGATCATCTTCGACAACTATGAATGCCCGCTGGAAAATGTCCTTGGCGGCGTGGGACAGGGGTTCAAGATCGCCATGACCGTCCTCGACTACGGCCGGATCGGCATCGCCGCCCAGGCGCTGGGGATTGCCGAGGCCGCCCTCGAGGCCAGCATCGCCTACGCCCAGGAGCGAGAGGCGTTTGGCCAAAAAATCGGCCAATTCCAGATGATCCAGCAGAAGCTGGCCGACATGAAATGCCGGGTGGAAGCCAGCCGGCTCCTCGTCTACCAGGCCGCCCTGGAGGCGGCCCGGGCCAAGAAGTCCGGCGAGCGGATCACACTGCCGGCCAGCATAGCCAAGCTCTACGCCAGCGAGACGGCCATGTACGTGACCACGGAGGCGATTCAAATTCACGGTGGGATGGGCTACAGCAAGGAGATGCCCCTCGAGCGGTATTTCCGCGATGCCAAGATCACCCAGATTTACGAAGGGACGAGTGAAATTCAGCGCATGGTCATCGCCCGCCATCTGACCGGCCTGCGCTGACGGCTGGCGGCCTGAGCGGTTTTTTTTGAGGGGTGAGCGATCACCCCTTTTCCTATTCCGGTTCCGGAGTCCTAAGTGCGCAGGCGGGCCATCAGGTGGCTGTCAAGCCAGCGGCCTCCCCCGAACATGTGCCGCCGCTTGGTGCCCTCCCGCTCGAATCCCATTTTCTCATAAAGATGTATGGCGGCGGCATTGTCCGTGTGGACTTCGAGCTCGACGCGCTGGAGGTTCAGCCAGCTGTCAGCCAGGTCGAGGATGGCGGTCATCAGGGCCGTCCCGATGCCTCGCCCCCAGAAGTCCGGGTGAACGGCCAGACCCAGCCCACCGCTGTGGGCCAGCCGGGGATTTTCGTGCTGCCAGAGAACGACTTCACCGACCACCCGACCATCGACTTCGGCCACGAAGGCGTGGCGGTTTGGCTGCGGACGGAGCCGCTCGGCGACGTCCTCCAACCGCAGATCCGGCAGCCGGGTGAGAAAGCGCGCGACCTGCGGGTGGCGCAGCAGATCGTGCAGATCGGCGGCGTCGGCGGCCGCCACCGGACGAATGAGGGCAGAGACCGTCACAGCACCGTCGCCAGGATCCGCTGCAGCAGGCTGAGGAGCAGGATGAGAATGATCGGGCTGAAATCGATGCCGCCGGCAGCCGGCATCATGCGCCGGATGGGAGCCAGCAGCGGCTCCGTCGCCTGGTAGATAAACTGGACGATGGGGTTGTAGGGGTTGATCCGCACCCAGGACAGAATAACCCTGGCCAGAATTAAGATATAAAAAATTTGAAAAATCCAGTAGACAATCGTAGCGGCCATGATTTCTCCTTCATCAGGTATTTGAAACCCCAGGGTTGGGGTGATGGTTAGACGGCCGGCGGGGGGTTATCCGCCCAGTACCGGCCGGTTCAGGGGAGACGCTCACCAAACAGGGCGCGGCCAACCCGTATGTGGGTAGCCCCCTCCTCGACGGCGATCTCAAAATCATCCGTCATGCCCATCGAGAGCATGGGCAGGGGCTGTCCGGAAGCCTGCTCGAGCGCGTCGCGCAGACGGCGCGTCCGGCGAAACACCGACCGGATGACGTCCGGTTCTGCCTCCCAGGGCGCCATCGTCATCAATCCCAGGCAGGAAAGCCGCTCTTGGCCGTGGACGGCGGTCAGGGCGGCCAGAAGCGCTGTGCGCTGCTCGGGGCGGTTTTCCCAATCGGTCGCCTCGAACCCTTCTTTGCTCGCTTCTCCCGATATATTGACCTCCAGGAGGAGGGGCAGCGCCCGGCCGTTTGCGGCGACCTGCCGGCCGAGCCGTTCGATAATCTTCAGACGATCGGCCGCGTGAAACTGATCTGCCAGGTCGGCGACCGCCTGGCTCTGGCGGCTCTGGAGATGGCCGATAAAGTGCCAGGTGACCCCGGTTTCCCGGCCGCAGGCCGCTTCAAAGGCCGGCCGTTTCTCGGCCAGTTCGGCCGCCCGGTTTTCGCCGAAATGGCGCAGCCCGGCCCGGAAGGCGGCTTCGAGGGTCGCCGCCGGCCAGGATTTAGTGACGGCAATCAGGGTGACGTCGGCCGGCGAGCGGCCGGCGCGGCCCGCGGCCCGGGCGATGCGCTCCTCAACGGCTGCCAGGCGTTCTTCCAGGACTCCGATCATCATTGTTCTTTACGGAAACTGGTGGATCTCGTTTCGGTTATAGTACGCTTCTCATTAAAAGTTGGCAACGGGGTCTATGGCCACCGGAAAGGAGGTGCAGGTGGAACCGCCGGCTGCTGGCTGGCAGCTGCCGCCATCGCGTACTTCCGGGTGACAGCATGGGGCATAGGCCCGACCTCAACGCTGAAGGGTCGTCGTCGTCTCCCCTCCCGAACTACCCGGGAGCAGGGTCTGGCAGATGCTGCAAACATCGTACCG
Organism: Promineifilaceae bacterium (SeqCode); assembly: GCA_041568735.1. GTDB lineage: Bacteria > Chloroflexota > Anaerolineae > Promineifilales > Promineifilaceae > WTJY01. Next base: position 7,450 of record JBFFZG010000015.1, on the reverse strand, counting down.
GACAAAAATCGGGCGTTGGGTGGTGATTTTACCGGCGTAGTAGTGGTCGGTCGGTTCCGCCCACCGGCCGTCGACCTGCAGCCGGTTGCAGATACTGCAGCGCTGGTGGCGCGGCTGGTCATCGTTGAGAGCAAAATCAAAATGGATGAGCGGCCAGCTGGGGCGAGCCTGCAGAATCCGATGCGAGACGGAAAGGGTGCCCCCGCCAATCGGCTGGATATGCATGACCATGTATCGTTTTTCGTCGGGGGAGTCGCAGCGGTACGGGCGATCCACTTCAAATTTGTTGAGCCGGGAGAGGTTAAAGAGGGTCCGGAGCCAGCCGCGGGTCATCTCCCCGGTGACAAAATCCCAGAGGCTGCGGCCGACGACCTCGCCGGAAACGGCTCGCTCCCCGTTGTTGCGGTGGGCGAACTGGTCCCATCCGGGAGATACATCGATGATCCTGTCCGAGCGATCGATCCAGTAGGTATTTTCCATGGCGAATGTGGACCGTCCTGCGGCCGCTCCTGCCGTTCACCGGCCAACCCGGTGGCGGAGCCGCCCAGCAGACCTTAACTGACAATGGGCACCCCGTCAAGACCCGGGATGATGCCGGAAAAAATCTCCTGGCTGGCGGCAGTTGATTCTGAGGCGGGCAGGAGAAAAAACGGCCGGCAGCGGCTATCCAGTATACGAAATTTTAAAAATGATTCCGGTTGCCCAATCGGCCACGTAGAGATTGCCGGACGGATCGGTCGCCACGTCGATCGGGGCGGCGAAACCGGTGGCAAAATTGCTGTAGCCGACCCCATTCGGCCCAAAACGCACCACCTTCTGGGCGCCGGGAAACGCACTCCAGAGGGTCACGAAAATATGGTTGAAGGCGTTCGGAAACTGGCCGCCCAGATAGACAGTCGCACCGGTCGGCGAAACGTGGGGGGGAAAATTGTAGGTGGGCGGAATCACGCTGACCCCTTCCGGCGCCTTGAAGCAGATATCGCAGTCATACCAGGGATAGCCGTGCTGGCCGCCGGGAACGACCCGGTGAAATTCATCCGGCGGTCCGTAGTCCGGGGCGTTGTCAGTCGCATAAATCACCCCGTTGGCGTCGATCGCCAGCCCGAATGGGTTGCGCAGCCCATCGGCGTATTTCTCGGTGGCCCCTGTGTCGGGGTTAAAGCGCAGAATGGCTGCTTCGAGCGGATCCAGCGTATCCTGGACTCCGGTTTCGCCAATGACTTCGCCGTGGTCTGCCCGGGCGCCGACCCCCAGATAGCCGTTGCCGCGGCTGTCGAAGACGATGTCGTGCGGGCCGTGCATGAAGGCATAGCAGCAGGGGAGGCCGCCAATCAGGCGGCGGATCCCACCGTTTTCGATGACGGAAACCTGCCCTTCACCGCCGACGTTCGCTTCAACCACCCGGCTGGAGACAAACAGCTGGCTTGTCCCGGGACGAAATTCAATGCCGGTCGGAGCGATCAAGCCGCTGACGTAAGCACTCGCCTGCCCCCGATCGTTGATCCGGTAGATCGTTCCCTGCTGGGTGGCGACGTAGAGCTGGTTGTCCGGCCCGAAAGCCAGCCCGGTCGGGTTGAGACCGGGCAGATGGGCGAAATAGGTCGCCGTGAAACCGGCCGGCACCTGGATGCGCTTCTCCCAGCCGGCCCGGTCGTTGTTGCAGGGGTACTTATCAGAGCAGCTGCTCTTTTCGTACGGGGGCTGGCTCACGCCACCGGCCGTGCCGCTGCTGCCCGCCTGGGCGGTCGCCGCTGGAGAGGGCGTGGCGGCGCCGGCGGATCCCTGGGCTGGTGCCGTCGTCGGCGCGGCCGGTGGCTCGGTCGGCTCGGTGTCCGGCGGCAGCGTTTCGGCCGGCAGGGGAGTGCTGGTTGGAATCGCCGTGCTCGTGGGTGGCGCGGTGATAGGGGTTGCCGTGGCGGTTGGTGCCGCCGGCTCCGGCGTGGCGGATGGGATGGCCGTTTTGGTGGCCGCGGCCGTTGGTAAAATATTCGGATCGGCCTGGCTGCAGCCGCTCAAAAGGCCGATCGTCAGCAGAAGGAGGAAATATCTCATGGTCATTTTCATCATCAGGTTTTCAGGGTGCTGTAAATGGGCACAGACCGGCCGCCGGCGGAGGCGGGGTGGAGGGACAGGCGCCTGGTAATCCCGGGGACGTGGGATCACTGCTGCTGCATCTGCTGCATCTGCCGGACCGGGCTGTCCTCGGCGGCCCAGCCAGTGGGTTGTACTCCTTCTGGACGGACGGCGGCCGGCTGGGTCGTCGGCGTCACGGTGACGCTGACTTCGAGCTGGCTTTCGGCCTGCCCGGTAAACACGCCCCTGGATGGGGGGACATCGCTGTAATCGCGGCCGGTGGCGACCCGAATATGCCGCTGTTTGACCAGGAGATTATTCGTCGGGTCGAAGCCAATCCAACCCCAGCGGGGGAGATATGCTTCGATCCAGGCGTGGCTGGCATCTTCTTCCGACCGGTCATGGGCACCGGTCCGGTGAAAGAGATAGCCGCTCGTGTAGCGGGCGGGAATGCCGCCCAGGCGCACCAGGGCCAGCATCAGGTGGGCGAAATCCTGGCAGACGCCGGCCCCATGATCTAGAAACTCCTCGATCTGGGAGTCGACGCCCGTGAGGTTCGGCCGGTAGGCGAACCGGCTGTAAAGCGATTCGTTGAGGGCCAGCAGCCAGGACAGGGGATCGGTCTGTCGGTCCGGGGGCGGGCAGACTCCGGCGAGCTGCCGGACCGGCTCGGAGAAGCGGATGTAGCGGCTTTCATGCGTAAAATGCCAGAATTCCCCATCGGCCAAAAGGGCGTCGATCCGCTCCCAGTCGGCCGGGGCAAAGTCGTCCGGCGTCGGGACCGGCCGCTCGGCGATTTCGACAACCGCTTCGCTGACAATTTCGAGTTTGGTGTGCGGCCGCAGGAGATTGAAATGGTGGACGGCGTTGCCCCAGCCGTCGGTATAGGCAAAGACCCGCGCCGAGGGGGCGGTGACCAGTTCGAAGGCGAGGCAGGTCTGGGATTCGTCGCTGACCGGCTTTTTTCTGATTTCCGTGAAGTTTTCAGAAACGGGCCGATCATAGCGAAAGCGGGTCAGGTGGCGGATAGCGAAAAACATTTAAAACTAATGGGCCTGTGGCCTGGCGAATTTCTGTCCATACGGGTGGGTGATCCGATGATTTTCCCAATTGTTGACTGCGTCCGGTGGGGGACGATGATTGGCCTCGACCCCGACAGACGCGGCACAGGTTCCCCTGCTGCCCGAAGTATAACCATCCGTTCAGTCAAAATCCACGGCATCATGGTTCAGGCGGCGGGGTCCAAACGGGAAGAGCCGCCGGTCTCAAGAGAGCAAAATCTCCCGGGGCTGAATATACCGCTCATATATTTCCTGGTGAATCCGGGCGCACTGCTTCTGCACCTCCTCGCAGGTTTCCGGCAGCCCATCAGCCAGTATTTCCTCGACCGAGGCGTAGTCGAGGAGCGAGCTGAGCCGGCCGGCGAAGCGGGAGACCGAATCCCGGCTCATCTTCCCGGTCAGCAAGGCGATGGCCCGGCTCGAATCGAGAATGCGATCGGTGGCGAAGCGAACGGAGCGCGGCGATTCCGGATTGAGCAGCAGGAACTCTGCGACCCAGTCCGGCCGGATCGTCACCGTATAGACCTTGCAGTACGCCTCGAATGAGGTGCAGGATTTCAGCAGGGCGATCCATTCGAGGTCGTTTTCGACCGATTCGCTGTAAAACTCGCTGCTGTTGTGGGGAAAATGGGCCTTCAAAAGGCCGGTCGTTCCCTGGGCCCGCTCGACGTAGCGGCCGAGCTGGAGAAAATGCCACCCTTCGCCGTGGCTCATTGTGGCGTCGGTCACCCCCTGAAACATGTGAACCCCTTCCTTCACCACCCGCTGCAGGAAGTCGTGCGGGGAATTGCGCCAGAAGGTGCGCAGGGTCGTGCCGCGCACATGCTGGTAGAGACGATTGATCTGAAGCCACATCTCCGAGCTGATCTGCTCGCGTATCTGGCGGGCGTTTTCTCGAGCGGTGCCAATGCAGGCAGCGATCGAGACGGGGTTGCTGCCGTCGACGGCCAGGAATTTGACGAGGGGGTTGACCTCCAGCGGTTCATCCGCCCCGCCGAGCGCAGCCGGATCGACCTGCAGGCTCTGCAGCAGCAGGCGCCAGCGCAGCGAGGCGGCCGCCGGGTTTTGATCGAGAGTTTCGTCCAGGTTGACGTCGAGCAGGCGTGCGGTGTGCTCCGCTCGTTCGAGGTAGCGGGAAAGCCAGTAGAGGGAATCGGCGACGCGAGAGAGCATATGCCATCCTTGCTTAGTTGAAAAGAATCCAGGTGTCCTTGCTGCCGCCTCCCTGGGAGGAATTGACCACCAGGGATCCCCGCTGCAGGGCGACCCGTGTCAGGCCGCCGGGCACGATGGTCGTTTGCGGGCCGTACAAAATGTAAGGGCGGAGGTCGACATGGCGGCTTTCGATCCGGCCGTCGATGAAACAGGGCGCCCGCGAGAGCGATATGGTGGGTTGGGCGATGTAATTGCGCGGTTCGGCAAGGATGCGGGCGCGAAAAGCTTCCTGCTCCGCCCGGGTACTCTGGGGGCCGACCAGCATGCCGTAGCCGCCAGATTCCCCGACTGCCTTGACGACCATCTGGTCCAGGTGGGCCAGGACGTGCTGGCGAGCCCTGTCGTCTTCGAGGAGAAATGTTTCGATATTGGCCAGGATCGGCTCCTCGGCGAGGTAGAAGCGGATCATGGCCGGCACGTAGGCGTAAACAGCCTTATCATCGGCAACGCCGGTGCCGATGGCGTTGGCCAGCACAACATTACCGGCCCGGTAGGCGTTGAACAGACCGGGAACGCCCAGGGCCGAATCTGGCCGGAAAACCAGGGGATCGATGAAGTCGTCGTCGATTCGGCGGTAGATGACGTCGACCCGCTGCAGTCCGGCCGTCGTTCGCATATAGACCATGTTGTCATTGACGAGCAGATCCCGCCCTTCCACCAGTTCGATGCCCATTTCGCGGGCCAGGTAGGTGTGTTCAAAATAAGCCGAATTAAACACCCCGGGTGTGAGCAGAACGATCGTCGGGTTTTCGCGGCCGGCCGGGGCCAGTTCGCGCAGCTTGGCCAGGAGCACCTGACAGTACTGGTTGATCGGCTGGACGTCGTAGCGGGCAATAAGGCCGGAGAAAATCCGCTTCATCACGCGGCGATTGGTCAGCATGTAGGAGACGCCGCTGGGCACCCGCAGGTTGTCTTCGAGGACGGCAAAGGAGCCATCCTGCAGCCGGATAAGATCGCTGCCGACGATCGTCGTGTAGGCGTCGTGCGGCAGGTTAATGCCGCACATCTCCTGCCGGTAGTGCTTGCAGGTGTAGACGAGATGGCGTGGGATCAGACCGGCCTTAAAGATCGCCCCGTCGTGATAGACATCCTCTAAAAAGAGGTTGAGGGCATAAATGCGCTGTTTGAGCCCGCGGTCGACCGTGTCCCATTCGTTGCGGGAGAGGATGCGCGGGAGGAGATCATAGGGAAAGATGCGCTCCGTCCCTTCCTCCTGGCCGTAAACGGTAAACGTGATCCCCTGATTGAGAAAAGAGGCATCGGCCATCTGCTGCCGATGTTCCAGCTCCTCGGTGGGGAGTTCCAGGAGGCGCTGAAAGAGACCGGCGTATGCCGGCCGAGGAACGCCCGGCCGCTCGAACATTTCGTCAAAGGCCGCGTCAAGTTCGTAGTGATCGAAGGGAAACTCCGGGGCGGAACCTGGCATGGTGGTCAATCCTTTTTGGGAACCGGTATCGACGGTGCGAAAAATCCGGGCGTCATTGACTGAGGCGGGGGGAAAGCTGGGTTGAATTATGATACCGGAGATCGATCTGAATCGGCAAATCAGCCGGCAGCTTTGCGACCGGCGGTTGGATCGGCGGCATCCCAGGCGGCGCCAGGCGACAAAATCTGGTAAACCCCGGCAATTTCGGAAAGGAAATCGGCCGGCGGTCGGTTAAAATGGGGGGAAGAGTCCGAAATGAATCACCCAACCGATGATGATGCTTAGAAAAATTCCCAGCCGATTGATCCCTTTGCTCCTATTTTGCTGTCTGGGTGGGCCTGTTCTGGCCGCCGGGCATGAAACGATCCTGATCACGGAAGTCGTTTACGATGCGGTAGGCGAAGATGGGTTGGAGGAATGGATCGAGCTGGCCAATGTCGGCGACCGGCCGGCGTCGCTTGGCGGTTTTGTCCTCGGTGATGAAGAAACCGTGGGTGGGGGCGAAGGGATGGTTCGCTTTCCGGAACAGCTGACCCTGGCTCCGGGGGAGGTCGTGGTCGTTGCCCAATCGGCGGCCGCCTTCCGCCGCCGATACGGCCGGCCGCCGACCTTTGAACTCCAGGAGAGCGATCCGGCGGTGCCGGTCCTGGCGCCGGATCTGGCCCTGGGCGAGGGGGTGATCGCCCTGGCCAACGGCGGCGACGAGGTGCTCCTGCTGAATGCGGAAGGGATGCCAGTCGACGGGCTGAGCTACGGCGACAGTGCGCGGGTGCTGCGCCCGCCGGCGCCGGCCGTGGCCCGGGGTGCCAGCCTGGAAAGGTTTCCGGCCGGCTGCGATACCGACGCGGCGGCCGACTGGCGGGCCCAGGCCCGGCCAACCCCGGGTGAGCTCCCAGAGGGTGGGGAATGCGCCGGCAGGCCGCCATCGGCCGAGGTTCTGCCCATCGGCGTCGTTCAGGGAGCCGGAGAGCGCTCCCCCTTTGTCGGGCAGTCGGTGACTGTGCGCGGGATCGCCATCGGCACCCAGGCCGATCTCAACGCCGCCGGCCGCACCTTTTACACCCTCTTTCTGCAGAACGCGCCGGAGGAGGCCGATGGCGATCCCGCGACCTCCGATGGACTGCCGATCTTTCTGGGTCAGACCCGGCCGCTCTTTCCGGTTGGGGCCGAAATCCAGGCGAGCGGGGTAATCACTGAATATTTTGGATTGACGGAGATGGCCGAGCAGGACCTCAGCCTGCAGCTGCTCGACACCGGCCGGACGTTACCGCTGCCGGTTTCCCTGGGAGATCCTGGCGCCGGCGGCCCCGACCTGCTGACCGGCGGTTGGGCGGAACCGCTGGAGGGGATGCTCGTGGCGATCGAGGAGGGGGTCGTCGTCGGTCCGACATTCGAGACGGACAGCGGCTGCGGGCTGGCCGTCGTGCCGGCGGGGCTGGCGGCGCGTTTTATTCGCCATGAAGCCGAAGTGGAGATGGGGCCGGTCGTGCCGGTGATGCACCACGCTGAGGCGGACTGCGCCGATCTGCCGCCGGTCAAGGTCGGCGATCGTTTGACCGGGCTGCGGGGGCCGCTCGTCTATAATTTTGATCGCTACCGGCTGGTCAACCAGGATCCCTTTGCGCTGGAGGTGTTTCCGGCCGATCTGCCCGCACCGCCGCCCCCGCTCCAGCCG